>JAHEYT010000099.1 GCA_023251455.1 Bacteroidota bacterium | reverse complement strand
TTGGCATTGGAACGTTGGTTAGTTGTTCCAACATTTCGAGACAAATTTCCTGAATTTCTTCATATCGCTCTATATCGTAATGGCTGTTCGAATATTCTAGCCCAATTTCAGCTAATGCCTGAAGGCGTTTGATGCGTTCAAAGAAATTTCGTTCCATTGATGAAGCTAAATTTTGAGATTATTCGGCCAATGCATTTCCGGGTTTGGCTGGTTTCAGTTTCTGGTCAGGAACTGGAGGCGTTTTTGTTTTTGTTTCCGGAGTCGCTGTGGTTTCCGGAGCAGGATGCCGAAAAATATCTTCCTTGTCTTTGGGGCGTAATTCGGCCTGCCAATTAAATCCGGGCAACAATTTATCGCCGTCTTCCAGTTCGCCCAGAGGTTTGAGTTCGCCATCAGGCGATTTGATAAAAGCAATTTTTTTAACCTTGCCTTTATTCATGTATATGGAAATGTTGCTGCTTTCGGCCTTGTTGAGCCCGATTACCCCATTCTTGTCGCGTGCATAATAGTTCGACTGGCCGTTTCCGCTAACATCAATTTTATACAATTCATTGTCGCGAACATATCCGGTCATGTTTTTGCCCTTGATCTGGTTAAACCGAAGGCTGTCGTCTTCCATCGCGATAATAAACGCATCGTCTTTCATCCTGACTTCATCGGGATCTTTGCTTCGGTTAATCATCTCGATGTAACTGGCCGATATCTGGTTTTTATCCGACCAGATAATTGGTTGTGTAAACATCTGGATGGTTGAATCTTTTGACCAATATGTCAGCGAATCGCATTTGCCCTGAATGTCGTCACGAAAGAATCGGACCCGGTGGTAAGCCAATACCAATCGGGCATCTTTGGGAGGTTTGGTAGCCAGAGTGTCGGTTTGCAAACTGTCAGCAACTAACTTTCCGGATATTAAACTGTCTTTCCGTAATTTCTGAATGGCCAGCAAATCGGTATTTTGAGAAACTAATGACAACGAATCGGAAACCGCTTTTTTGACAGTCGGTTTTTTCAGCAATCTCTTATCAGGAATTGGTTTTTTAGATGTGGTTGTGTCGGGCATTGTTTTCAGGTAGTCGGCATGTAAAAACAGCGAATCGGTTTTGGAATACTGAATGAGTACGGCCGAATCGGTTGCCGAAGCAATTTTGGTTATGTCATTATATTTAACCCGGTTTCCAACCACGATAATACTGTTTTCAATGTCCTGAATACGGGCGTTACCCATAGCAAGCCCTTCTCCATCTACCTTATCGTAATAAATTGAATCGGCTTTCACCTTTTGTTTTGCGTTCCAGATAATTGGCTTTTTGGTGAGCCTGGCATAACTTTTCATGCTGTCGTACCAGCCATATTCAGCATAAAGGGTGTCTTTTTCGTTGAAAATGTGAGTCGGACCTTCAATGAAAACCTTTTTGGTATTAGTGAAGTAGATAAGTGTATCTGATTTGATTTTATAATCTTTGGTTACTCCATCCACTTTTGTTTTGAAGTAGGCTTTCTTTTCATTCACGTAATACTGACCAACGGTTGATGTCAATACATTGGTCGAATCTTTTACTGTTCCGGAGTAATTGTACGATGCAAGGTCGTTTATCATCGAATAGTCGAGCGAGTCGGTGGTCAAAGTCATCTGTTTGTCAATGAGTTTCACATTTCGGCGAGCTTTGGCGAGCTTGGTGGCCGGGTCGTAATGGATGAAATCGGCATACATGTTCAGGGTATCGCCACGAACGATATGAACATTTCCGAATGCATCCACTGAATTGTTTGTATAGGAATACATACTATCGCACCACATCAGCGCACCATCAACCGTAATGTTTACATTTCCAAGCAGACGATCTGCATTGGCCACAATGCGGTCGTTATGATCAAGCAGATCACAACGCAAAATCTCAACCTTCTTCCGGTTTTGTGCCTGAGTGTTTCCTGAAAATACTAATAGACCAATAAGTATCATCAGGATTGGTAACTTTACTTTTGCGATAGCTAATTCTATGTTGCGTTTTTTACCCCCTGCCTGCCGGACAGGCGGGCAAACCCAGAAAGGGGCTTTTGCTGAAAGTATCGAAAATACTTGCAGGTTGGGAGAGTCCCCTTTAGGGGATTTAGGGGTAAAGAGAAATTTTGTCATTCAGCTTATTTCATCAATTCCGTAATAATATCTTCAACCGAAAGGTTTTCGGCTTCAGCTTTGTAGTTTTTAATTACCCTGTGACGGAGAATACTTACGGCCACTTTTTTGATGTCATCAATATCAGGCGAATATTTACCCTGAAGGGCTGCCAGTGTTTTCGCTCCTAAAACCAGGTATTGTGAGGCACGCGGTCCTGCTCCCCATTTGAGGTATTTGTTGCTGATGGGTGCTGCCAATTCAGTATTCGGGCGGGTTTTGGCTGATAAGCCAACTGCATATTTCAGCACATTTTCATTCACCGGAACTTTCAGTACCAAATCCTGAAAAAAGCGTATTTCTTCTTTCGAGATAATCTCAGTCAGATGGGTTGAAAAGTCAGAAGTCGTATTCCTGACAATGGTTAATTCGTCCTCAAATTTGGGATAGTCGAGCCATATCGAAAACATAAACCGGTCGAGCTGAGCTTCTGGCAACGGATACGTTCCTTCCTGTTCAATCGGGTTTTGTGTGGCGAGTACGAAGAATGGTTTATCCAGAATGTGCTTTTGTCCGGCAGCAGTTACCGAACGCTCCTGCATGGCTTCGAGCAATGCGGCCTGCGTTTTGGGCGGTGTACGGTTTATTTCGTCGGCCAGAATAATGTTGGCGAAAATGGGGCCGCGAATAAATTTGAATTCACGGTCTTTGTCCAGAATTTCAGTTCCAATAATGTCAGAAGGCATTAAATCAGGAGTAAACTGAATGCGTTTGTATTGAAGTCCAAGTACCTCGGAAATCGTATTTACAAGCAAAGTTTTGGCAAGTCCCGGAACACCAATTAAGAGACAGTGTCCGCGGCTAAACAAGGCCACCAAAACCTGATCGATGATTTCATCCTGTCCGTATATCCGTTTTTTGATCTCGGAACGCAGCTGATCGAATTTGCGACTCAGTTCGTTTACTGCTTCAACTTCATTTTTAAATGCCATATTATCTATTCTGTTATTGTATGTTCAAATCAGGAGCCACCCTGATTGTTTTTATTAAGCTCCATTTTTGAGGACAGTTACATTCCCTGTCTGCGGCTGGCAGGCGTCCGAAAATTTGGTAAAGCATTGAAATACATTAAACCGCTTACGGTTTCGTATAAATTTATTTAACCCGGGGTTTCGCCCCGGGCTATTAATATTTTGCCCTTGCTGGGCAGAAGTCTCTATTCAACGCGATTCTTAACTTGAAACGTTGAAACTGGAACTTGAAACTATTATTTCATCCAACCTTTATACTTGAAATTACAGTTGAGGTAGGTATCATCGATGTGAACATAGGTTCCCGATTGTTTTTCGCGAATCCATGTATCCAATGTTTTTTCTTTTTTTGAAGCCATGTAAATGTTGCTCAGTTCAACGTAGTCGTCGCGCAGGTTGGCCTGATGGGCGTTGGTTTTGTTAATAAGCTTAACGATTTTATAGACAGTCTGCTGTTTCTTTTCATCGATGGTTTTGAATGGCTTCGAAATTTCGTTGATGTTCATTTTCGTAATTACTTTACTTACATCAGGGTCAAGCTCGCTCAATTTCCATTTAGATTCTCCTGTTTCAGGATTAATAACCACTCCGCCATTGTTGCGCGAATCTTTATCGTATGAAAATCTTAAGGCTGCATCTTCGAATTTAAAAGTCCCTTTGCGGATGAAGTCGGCAATACTGTCGATCTGACCAAATGCTTTTTCCATGGCTTTAGGCGACGGTTTTGGCATCATGATGATGTGTCGTGTTTTTATTTGTTCACCCTTACGGTCGACCACCTGAATAATGTGATATCCGAAATCGCTTTTTACCACGTTCGAAATTTTGTCGCCTTTCAGGTTGAAAGCTGCGGCAGCGTATGCAGGATCGAGGTTTCCACGACCCATATAATCCAGTTCACCACCATTTCGGGCCGAACCATCTTCGGAATACATAACCGCTAAAGGAGCAAAACTGCTTTCCCCGCTTTCGATACGGCGTTTCAATTCGCGAAGTGTCGACTTAATACGGTCTTCTTCTTCCAAACTGATAATAGGTTGAACGGTAATCTGGGCATATTCAACTTGCGCATCAATCTGTGGAATTTCAGCTTCAGGTAAATTTTTGAAATGGTAACGAACTTCGGCAGGTGTAATTGTAACTTTGTCGATAATCTTACCCTGCATCTGCTGGGTCATCTGCTGGTTTTTGATCACTTCCTGCAAATCGGATTTTAGATCGATGATCGATTTTTTGAAATAAGCTTCTACTTCTTTTTCTGATCCAAGGTGAGATGTGAAGTACTGAATGCGTTGTTCCAGGTTCTGGTTCAACTGGCTATCGCTAACTGTAATAGTTGTATCCAATTCGGCTTCAGCCAAAAGCAGTTTTTCAACCAGTAAATTTTCAAGAATTTCACATTTCATATCACCTTCGGTGGTTATTCCCTGTGCCTGTTGTTGTTGGTACATAGCTTCAATGTCCGATTTCAGAATTATATTCTTTCCTACCACGGCCACAATCTGGTCCACAACTTTATCTTGCGCCTGGATTTGATTGCTAAATACAATACATCCCGTCAGGATAAATAAACCAATTAGTTTTCTGATCATAAACGATTATTTTTTATTTTAAATAGTTTTACTTTGTTGTTATCAAGGCCTTCCTTGTAAATGTCTTTTTCAATTTGCTTTAGAAATTCAATTTTCTGCCTGCTTAAAATCAGATTTACAATGTCGTTCTGAACATATTCAACAGGTGAAACTTGTCCCGAAAGCTTGTAATCACGAATGCAGACAATATAGTAATAATTCATATCAGTGCTTTCGACGAAACGGTTTCTTTCCAGGAACTGATTCTGATCTTTGATTTCCTTTGGAATGTTTCCCAGAACCATATCTGCTGCTACCCACTGATCGTTAAAACGGTCGTATGCTTTGGCATAACTCATGCAATATTCATTGAGTTTGGCCTGTTTTTCCTTATTTTCAGACAAGCACAAATCCTTAATATTATCAGGATTTGAAACTTGCACCGGTATTTTTATATAGATGGCTTTTACAATGTTTCGGTTCAGAATAAAGCTTTCACGATGATCGTTAAAATACTTTTGAATATTCGAATCGGTGACTGTTGTGTCCATCTTTTCCTTGACCAATTCGTTTTTGTACCGATAAACTAACAACGAATTGCGGTATTCTTCCAGTTCCTTGCTTACATCCTTAAGGTCAGCTTTCAGATTTTCTTCAGCTTTCAAAAGCAAAAGTTCGCGTTGAACCCATTTTTTGACATAGTCATCAGCCCAAAGTGCACTGTCGGTAGCATTCAGATAATCAGGAATATATCCCGAAAGTTCCTTCATGGTCAATTGTCGCTCACCTACCTTGGCAACGGGTTCTTCTTTTTGAAGTAACTGGTTGCATGCCGTCAGAAAAAGTGCTAAAAAGCTAATATGTACAGCAAATTTTCTCATTCAATCGCCGGAATTTTCTTTAATGCTTTTTGATTAATCTTAACCGGATATTTTTTCAGTAAAGAGTCAATCCATTCTTTTTCAATTTGTTCCTGAAAATCTGATGAATAAAGTCCCCACGAATCTTTGAGACTCTTCATTTCATTCTTTATAATTTTTCCGTGGACAAAGGTAGTAGTTTCATCAAAACCTGAAGGTTTTGTTCCTCCCCAAATAAAATAATCGACAATTGGATTTTCACCTCTTTCGAAAGCGACATCCGTGAATTGAATATTATTCTCATTTTTTGTGTTGAACAGATCTGTTAACTCTTGTTTCGATAATTCTTTCTCATTCAAAAGAGTCTCTACTTTTACTTGGGTTTCAGGGTCTTTTGCCTGAATGATCCATCCTTTAAACCGATCGTTCCAGTAATATTTTTTGGTTGTCTGATCAAAATAGTTTTGCAGTCGGGCGGTATCGGTCGAAGCTACGTCCCAGATTTTATCTTTCGAGATATTGAAAAGCAGGATCCCATCATGATATTCCTGGTAAATACGTGCAAAGTCGGGATGTTTCTTTTCAAGTTGTGTGTCCTCGTATGCCAGAAGTTTCTGGTTGATGAACTTATTCAGCAGACTTTTTAATTGAGGTTCTTCCTGATTTTTTAAGGGCGAAAAATTCTGTTGCTGAAGGAAATCCATGAAGGTTCCAACTGTAATTTTCTGATCAGCAAAAGTAATTAGCTGCATTTCCTTCATTTGATTCCCGGGCAGTCCATTTTTTTCGACTAAAGTATCCGAAACAGAAGCAATCAGTTTCGTGAAATTGGGTTCGTTAATTTTCAACTGATATTCAGCACGTAATTTGCGATCGAATGCCTCGTCGCTGTGTTTGCTGATTGCAGGGTTCTGTTTGATCTTGGCTTCCAGGTCGGGTCGTAATTTCTCGATTGGTTGAATGGTTTTCCGTTCGAGCCTTTTGATGATGTGCCAGCCATAGGGAGTGCGGATAACTGGCGAAATATCTCCGTCATTTTTCAGCGCAAAGGCAGCTTCGGCAAACTGCGGTACCATGTTGTTAGGCGTGAACCAGTTCATGACTCCACCTTCTGTAGCCGTCTGTTTGTCGTCGGAATATTTTTTGGCCAGTTCAGCGAAATCGGCTCCTGAAGTAACCTTTTTCCAGATGCTGTCGGCTTTCATTTTCAGACTGGCAATGGTTTCTTCGCTGGCCTGTTGTGGAAACATTTTCATAATGTGCTCCACTTTTACTTCACCGAGCGCTACCCTTTCATCATGAACTTTGAGAATGTGATATCCAAAACGGGTGCGAACAATTTCAGAAACTTGTCCAACCGGAGTGCGGTAGGTCATTTCTTCGAAAGGAAAAACCATCTGGAAAGCAGTGAAATAACCCAGAAGACCTTTGTTTTGAGCTGCTGAAGGATCTTCAGAATATTTGGCAGCGATTTCGTTAAAATCGGCACCAGCTATAATTTGCTTACGTAGATCGTTGATTTTATTCCAGGCCACCAAAGTATCAGCGGGCGAAGCTTCCGGAGTAACACGAATCAGGAGGTGACTTGCCTTTCGCTCGTATTGAGTTCGGTAGTAAGCTGTTTTCACCATTTCCTCTTCAAAACTCACATCGGTAAGGTATGGTTTTGTAAGCTCTTTCCGATAGCCACCGAGTTCTTCGCGGTATGAACGAACCGTATCGTATCCCAGTCTCAGAGCTTCCAGAACTTTCAGTTTAAATTTAATATATAAATCGAGATAGCCTTCAGGCGATTTCAGATCTTTTTTATCTAAAATGTTGGTATTGTTTTTCCGGTAGTTGGCTTCAAATTCTTCACTGCTCACTTTTACATCGCCAATAGTTAAAACAGTTTCGCTCTTTTTCTGTGCTGAAAGGTTCAAGGAGAATAAGAGTAAAAATGCTCCAAATATTACACAACAAGCCGTCGAGTTACGGATTTGCTTTTGTTCTTCAATCTTCGGACTCCGGTCTCCGGTCTCTCTTTCCCTTTTGACTTGCATTTATCTTGAACTGTAATTAGGTGATTCACTGGTGATACTCACATCGTGCGGATGACTTTCCTGCATTCCGGAGTTGGTGATTCGTATAAATTTGGCATGTTGAAGTGTCTCAATATTTTTGGCCCCGCAATAGCCCATTCCGGCTCTGATTCCGCCGGTAAGCTGGTGAAGTACTTCGTCGAGCGAGCCTTTGTAAGGAACGCGGGCAACAATCCCTTCCGGCACCAGTTTTTTAATGTCGTCTTCCATATCCTGAAAATAACGGTCTTTGGAGCCTGTTTGCATGGCTTCAACCGATCCCATTCCGCGGTAGGTTTTAAATTTGCGTCCCTGAAACAGAATGGTATCGCCGGGCGATTCGTCAACTCCGGCAAAAAGTGATCCGGCCATGATGGAATGCGCGCCTGCTGCCAGAGCTTTCACAATGTCGCCCGAATAACGGATTCCACCGTCGGCAATTACCGGAACCCCACTTTTTTTGATGGCTTTGCTCACATTGTAAATGGCCGAAAGCTGTGGAATTCCAACTCCTGCAATGACTCGGGTGGTACAAATTGATCCGGGACCAATCCCCACTTTCACGGCATCAGCTCCGGCCAGAACCAAATCAGAAGCAGCTTCGGGAGTGGCAATGTTTCCGGCCACAAAATCAATTTCAGGGTATTTATTTTTTGCTTTTTTGAGCATGTCCAAGACATACATCGAATGTCCGTGCGCAGTGTCAATTACAATCGCGTCAACCTGTGCCAGAATCAGTTCGTCGATCCGGTCCATGGTGTCGCTGGCAATTCCAACTGCCGCAGCCACCCTTAGCCGTCCTTTTTGGTCTTTCGAAGCTAACGGTTTATCTTTTGCCTTGGTGATGTCTTTATAGGTGATTAATGCAATAAGTTTGTTATTGCCATCAATCACCGGTAATTTTTCTATTTTGTATTTCTGGAGTATTTCGGAAGCCAGTTCGAGCGAAGTAGAAATATTGGTGGTTATCAGGTTGTCTTTGGTCATTACCTGTGAAACCAGCTTGTTCATGTCGTGTTCGAAACGCAGATCGCGGTTGGTTACAATACCCACCAAACAACCCTTATCGTCAACAACAGGAATGCCACCAATTTTAAAAGTTCGCATCAGACCAATAGCATCGCGCACCGTTTTTTCTTTTGAAATGGTAACCGGATCGTAAATCATACCATTTTCAGCCCGCTTTACACTAGCAACTTGTCGGGCCTGCTCAACAATGCTCATGTTTTTGTGAATCACACCAATACCACCGCCCCGTGCAATGGCAATGGCCATCAATGAGTCGGTTACCGTATCCATGGCAGCAGTAACAATAGGCGTGTGCAGCTTGATGTTACGGGTAAACCACGACGAAAGGTTAACCTCGCGTGGTAAAACTTCTGAATACGAGGGGATTAACAACACATCGTCAAAAGTTAAACCTTCGGATACAACTTTATCGGCGAAAAACGACATTTATGTGTATTTTTATGTTTTGGTTAAAGAACAAAACTACGAAAAAAACATGTACAAATGTCCTGATTTTTTTGGCGGTATCCTGCCTATAAACTTTAATGTATCTTAAAATTTGTTAAGCAGAATTGAGCCAATTTACACAAATATTAACCAAGTACTGGGGGTACGTCGCGTTCAGGCCATTGCAGGAGGAGATCATCCAATCGGTTGATCAGGGGAAGGATACGCTTGGTTTGATGCCTACGGGTGGTGGTAAGTCGGTGACTTACCAGGTGTATTCGCTCTCGAAACCGGGCATTTGCCTGGTGATTACTCCACTTATTGCACTGATGAAAGATCAGGTGGAGAACCTGAACCAGCGCGGGATTAAGGCTTTGGCAATTTATTCCGGAATGTCGGCTCAGGAAATCAAAATTGCCATGGATCATGCGGCCTGGGGCGACTATAAATTCTTATACCTCTCGCCTGAACGTATAGCCACCGAGCGGTTTCGTGAGCGTATTAACCAATTGGACGTGAACCTGATTGCTGTGGATGAGGCACATTGTATTTCGCAATGGGGATACGATTTTCGTCCGTCGTATCTTCGCATTGCCGAATTGCGCGACTTGCTGCCTGATGTTCCGGTTCTTGCAGTTACGGCAACGGCAACTGCTCAGGTGATCGACGATATTCAGGATCAACTGAAATTCAAGCGGAAAAATGTACTTCGAACCAGCTATTACCGAAGTAATTTGGTTTATCTGGTCAGGAACGAAGAAGATAAGTTAAATTACCTGGTAAAGGCTGTCCAGAAAGCGAAGGGTACTGGGATTGTGTATGTGAAAAGCCGGAAACTGACTCGTGAAATCAGTGATCTGCTTCGGAAAAGCGAAATTTCTGCCGACTATTATCATGCCGGACTGCCGTCAAAAATCAGATCGGCCAAACAGGAAGCCTGGAAAAGTGGTAAGAATCGGGTCATTGTTTCGACCAATGCGTTCGGAATGGGCATCGATAAAGCCGATGTGCGGTTTGTGATTCATCTGGAAGCGCCCGATTCGGTGGAGGCTTATTTTCAGGAAGCGGGTAGGGCAGGGCGCGACGGAAAACCCTCATGGTCGGTTTTGCTGTACAACAATAGCGATAAAGTGAAACTGGAACGAAATGTCGTCAAAGAGTTTCCAGAGCCAGATGTGATCAAACGGATTTATGAGGCGATTTGCAATTTTTATCAATTGGCGGTGGGTTTCGGGAAAGATCAGTCGTTCGAGTTTAGCATGGGAGCGTTTGCATCAAGTTTTTCGTTTCAGATTACTGCGGTTTATAATAGCCTGAAAATCCTTCAGCGCGAAGGTTACCTAGAGTTGACCGACGAACTGGACAATCCGTCGAAAGTATATTTTCAGGTCGATCGCGATGATTTATACAAATTTCAGGTGGCCAATGCCGAATTCGACGGGTTCATCAAACTGCTGTTGCGTTCGTACACCGGATTGTTTACCAACTATGTTTCGATTGACGAAGAGCTGATGGCTAAACGCGCCGATGTTAGCCCAGATTTGGTTTATCAGTTTCTGACGCGTTTGAGGACCATGCGTGTAATCGATTACATTCCGCAGAAAAAAACGCCATTCATCATTTTTGTGAAAGAACGAATCGACCTCGACCGGCTAAAGAT
>JAHEYT010000010.1 GCA_023251455.1 Bacteroidota bacterium | reverse complement strand
TCAATACATCGAAGCTGTTCTCCAAGTTAAAAATGGCAAAAGCCGACGGTTCATATTTGAAGGAACTTGCAAAAATCGAGAAGCAAGATGTTATTTTACTTGACGATTTTGGACTCCAGGCACTCGATAGTCAGAATAGGATAACACTATTGGAAATCATCGAAGACCGGCACAATAAAGGTTCCATCATTGTTACCTCACAAATACCTGTGCAGGGATGGTATGATATTATTGGTGAAAAAACCATTGCTGACGCGGTATTAGACCGACTTATCCATCAGGCTCACCGCATCGAATTACATGGTGAATCAATGAGAAAGAAAAAAGAGTATCAACAAAGAATAATTTTTACAATTTTGAATATCAATTACGACATTGAAAAAAGGTAGTTTTTAGATGGCACTTTTTGGTGGTCAATTTAAATCGGCACAGGGTGGTCAGTTTGACCGAATATTACAAATCTTCTTGGTAAACCATTACCCCATAGGTTTCAGCAAGCTGTTCCTTCATGATCGGATGGAGATATTTAAAATCATTAGGATGGTGAAAGCGGTTAATGTATTCTTTCATCATTCCGGACTTTGCAACACCGACCCGAATTATTGAACTCGCTGCAACAAGGCTAATGTAATTGTCGCACCTAAGTTTTTTAAGTAAACCTAGCATGGCTGGACTTTCAATGTAAAAACAACCGATAGTCTCCCCGTTCTTTAGTTGTTGCCTTACCTTCTCATCCTCATAAAACTTTTCTACCTGATGAATATCTATTTCCTTACCTGGAAATAATCATGTAAGGTTATTTTTTCCATATTTTGAAGGCTTGATTATTGACTACCAGGATATATATAGAGGAGATTTGATCACTAATATCAATCACCTCAGTTGCCGAGTCGGTAGTTTTCTCCTTAATTAGTTTCCCCTCAATTGTATATATAGCTATCTCACTTTTTCGACTCGAAGGTAATCCTATAATATTAACAACTCCAACGGTTGGATTTGGGTAAAACTTAACAGATGATGACAACAATGGCCTATTATCAGTGATAACTTGCAAGGTAGTATTTACGCTAAAATAAGCAGTGGTTAGCGGTTCTTCATTTGAAAGGACAATATTAAAATTCTCTGATTGCATAAATCCTGGTAATTCCAATATTACCTTATAATCTGTAATTTCTAATCTATCAAATTTATAATAACCTTGTGAATCCGTAAAAACTGATAAAATCGGTAGTGTACCATCTTTTTTATAGAGTCTAATCAATGCTCCATGAACAGGATTACCTGATACACTAAGAGATTTTGTTATAGAAATACTTTTTGTTTCACTATCTTGGTTTTCATAGACATATCCTGAAATTTGCCCAAGTCCAATATTTGTAATTTCAGGCACAAAACAGTTTATTTCTTTAAAGATTTTGCCTTTGTCCGGAATGATAATATGTTCTGCATCATCCCAATTAAGCACATTTCCTAAATAAGTAGGAACAAACAAGTCAGAATTTTGAACAGGTGATGCTAGTACTATCCACTCTCCCGGTTCAATAGAAAATTGGGTTGCATCTCCGCTTATGGTCGGGGATAAATTTTCTTCACTAAAAATGTTTTCCTTTTTAAGAAATAAATGATAGGTAACCTCTTTAGTAGGTATGAACAGATTATTTGTTTTTGAGGTTAAGTTTAAAATAGGAAGTGTCTGTTTTATAGTCACCTTTACCTGAGAAGGTGTGGAACTTAATGTCCCATCATTAACAACCAATGTAAACGTATATAGGGTATCTTGACTTACTTCAGGAGCAATAAAAGTTGGGTTCGATGCCGTTACGGAGCTTAAAGTTATCCCTGAAGGTGCTGTCCATAGGTATTTTAGTGGATCATTATCAGGATCAGTAGAAGTTGTTCCATCAAGACTGACTAAAACACCCTCGTTCACTGTTTGGTCAATTCCCGCATTGGCTATTGGTGCTTTATTTACTTGTTTCACGGTAATTACGACTTGGTCGGTAGTGGAGCTAAGTGTCCCATCGTTAACAACCAATGTAAAGGTGTATGGAGTATCTTGACTTACTTCCGGTGCAGTAAAAGTTGGTTTCGCTGCTGTTTCTGAACTCAGGATTATCCCAACCGGCGCAGACCATTTATAAGTCAACGCGTTATTGTCCGCATCAGTAGAAGTTGTTCCATCTAGGCTGACTAAAACACCTTTGTTTACCGTTTGGTCTACACCAGCATTGGCCGTTGGTGCCTTATTAACTTGTTTCACTGTAATTACGACTTGGTCGGTAGTGGAGCTAAGCGTCCCATCGTTAACAACCAATGTAAACGTATATGGCGTATCCTGGCTTACTTCAGGTGCAGTAAAAGTTGGTTTCGACGATGTTTCTGAACTTAGGATTATCCCAGTTGGAGCAGTCCATTTATAGGTCAATGTATTATTGGAGGCACTCGTTGATCCAGACCCATCTAAAGTTACTAGCGATCCTTCGTTTATTGTCTGATCTGGCCCGGAATTGGCAATATTAGCTGGGCCTAATTCGACAATTTTCGTAAAATCTTTCCATTGATTAGCTGCTTGATATATACTTTTTGAACCGGCAGGTATATATAACGTGCAAGTTGACTTATATACATTATAAAAAACATCTTTCGATGTTTCAAGGTTAATTGGCGAAACTGGATAGGCATATATTGAACCTAATCCTGAGCAACCATTGAATGCAGCTCCTCCTATAGAAGTTACCGATAATGGAATAGATATGCTTGCCAGTCCTCGACAACCATAAAAGGAATAAGTCCCAATAGATGTTACTGATGAAGGAATAACAAAAGCTCCTGTTAAGCCATAACATCCTCTAAAAGCACAACTTACGATAGAGGTAACCGAGGAAGGAATCATATAGTTGCCTGTTTTTGAAACAGGACATTGTATTATTTCAGTTTGCGCCTTATTAAATAACACACCGTCGCTGCTCGAATAATTAAGATTAAGTGGATCTACAGTTATAGGTTCACTTAAATATCCAAAAGATTGATTGCCAATGCTTTTAACTGCAATAGGTATATTTACAGTTATTAGTGCTGCACAATTATAAAATGCATAATCTCCTATTGTCGTTACCGTCGAAGGAATAGTAATATCTTTTATACCATTACAATACATGAAACAATACTGTCCAAAAGAAGTCATGGATGACGGGAACACTACAAAAGTTAAACTAGTTTTCCCGATAAAATTACTATTCAAGAATGCAAATTCAGGAATAGTATTCGCCGGATAATCGTTATTTTGCCAATTACTTGTTCCCTCTGAACCATTGTATGTCACGATAGTAGCCTCATTTAAATTCAATTTACTCAATAACGGCATCTTATCTCGCATAGTTTTAAAATCACGGGCATCAATGGTGCCGACCAGAGTTAGATCAGTAATTGTATTTAGCTCAATAGTTGTTAGGACTGATGATAAACTTCCTGCGGTAAGATCAAGTGTTTTTGGTGGTTGAAGCTTACGCTCTTGTGTTACAATTACCTTCTGTGATTCAGAACCAATTGCAGAAACAGTAACTGTAGCTGTTCGTGTTGTAAATAATGGATTGGCATCAGCCGTAAAGGTGAGTTTTTGACCTATGCCTGTTCCGCTTAATGGACTAACTGCAAGCCATGTTTGATCAGAATTTGCTGTCCAGTCAATGTTGGCAGTTATATCAATATTGACAGTACCTCCCTCTGCTGCAATCACGGACACAATGTTAGAGCTTAAATTAAAGCCTTCCGTAGGTTCAACAATACTCAAAAAATCCTTCCATTGGTAGGCCGTAGCATAACGTGAAGTTGATCCATAAGGAACATGCAAAATACATGTACTTTTATTGACGTTGAAAAAAACGATATTAGAATTTCGTAAATCAGGTGGAAAAGAGCATCCAACAGTTAAAGTCGTTAGTCCTTTACACGATAAAAATGCACCAGATGCAATAGTGTAAACGGATGAAGGTATGGTTACTGACGTCAAATTTTGGCTATCATGAAAAGCACCGTTCCCTATTGAAGTAACTAATGATGGGATGATAATATTTCTAATTCCATTGCAATAGGCAAAAGCAGTCTGTCCGATAGAAGTTAAAGATAAAGGCAATATGGCAGTTGTTAAGGTAGATTTACCGATACTTCCATTATAAAATGCGCTCTCAGGAATTGCATTAGCCGGATAATCATTATTACCACCCACTTGACTTGTTCCTTCATAACCTTTATAAGCAACAATTGTTACCCCACTTAAATCCAACTCGGCAAGCAAAGGCATCTTATCTCGCATGGTCTTAAAATCGCGGGCATCAATGGTGCCGGTTATTATGAGCTTTGTTATATTGCTCAATTCGCTAACCGATAGTAATGTTGTCAAACCACCCGGTGTAAGATTTATCGGAGAACCATCCTGTGTTACTGTAATTGTTTGTGATTCAACTCCAGTTGCAAAAACTATAACTTTTGCGGTTCTAGTTGTAAACAAAGAATTTTCGCTTGCCGTTAAAGTAAGTTCTTGACCTATACCAGATCCGTTTGAGGGACTAACCGAGAACCAAGTTTGGTCGGGACTGACAGTCCATGCTACATCAGAATTAATGGCAATTTTTGACGTACTTTCATCAACGTACCCTAACTTTGCCGATGCTTCCGAAAGATAAAAGCCTGGCATTTCAACAATATGGGTGAATTCCTTCCATTGGTTGGCTGCTTTATAAAGCGAGGTTGTTCCATAAGGTACATTTAGTGTGCATATGTTTTTGTCAACATTATAGAAAACATTGTAAGTAGAACTCAGATTCAGAGGCACTTGCCATTTCACAGTTACAGAAGTTAATCCGGAACAGGATGCAAATGCTCCACTTCCAATTGAAGTTACTGATGAAGGGATAATTATAGATGTTAATTTATTACACCCCCCAAAAGCATCACTTCCAATTGAAGTAACTGATGACGGTATGTCTACGGAAGTTAAACTTTGGCAAAATCCGAAAGCCTCACTTTCAATTGATTTCACCGACGATGGAATAGAAACAGTGGTCAAACCTCCACAAAAGTAAAAAGCGTTATTTCTGATCGAAGTAACGGATGGAGGAATAACAATATTGGTTATTCCATTACAATGCATAAAAGCATAATACCCCAAGGACAACAAAGACGAAGGAAGGATTACAGATTTCAAACTGGTTTTTCCACTGAAATCACCATTCCAAGGGCTTTTAATTAAAAAAGCTGATTCTGGGATTGTATTTGCCGGATAAACCTGATTGTCCCATACACTTGTACCTTCTTTTCCGCTATATGCAACAATATTTGCCCCGCTTATATCTAATTCAGCCAAAATGGGCATTTTATCGCGCATGGTTTTAAAATCCCGTGCATCAATGGTACCAGTAAGGGTTAACTTCAAGATTGTATTTAATACCTCAGTGCTTATTGATGAAGATAATTGACCAGCGATGTTCGCAAGAGTTTTTATTGGCTGAGGTTTAATATTTTGCGTTATAGTTATTTTTCGTGACGTTACTCCATTACCTGAAACAGTTACAATTGCGATGCGGTTTCTATCCAGCGTATTTTCCTTAGCTGTAAAAGTAAGCTTTAAGTTGCCATTGCCTGAATTTGGGTTAATAGCAAGCCAATCCTGGTCAGAACTTGCAGCCCAATCAATATTAGCAGTTATATCCACAGAGGCAGTGGTCCCTTCCATATAGGCTATGCTTGCAGAAAACAAACTTAAATTGAATCCTTTGGCCACCTCGACTATACGAGTAAAATCTTTCCATTGGATAGCTGTGGCATACCTCGGTGCTGTCCCATAAGGTACATTCAATATACACGCATTCTTGTCCCATCCAATAAAAACATCGGCGGAAGAACTTAAATCAACAGGCACTTGCCAATCAACCGAAATAGAGGTTAATCCGCTGCAATACCCTAAAGCTTTTTGCCCAAATGACTTAACTGATAAAGGAAATACAATAGTAGAAAGACTGATTTTTCCTTCTACACCATTATAAAAAGCAAATTCCGGAATTGTATTAGCCGGATAATAATTATTACCATATATAGTTGTTCCCCCGCTGCCAATGTATTCTGCAATGTTAACGCCACTTAGGTCTAGCACTTTCAATTGAGGCATATTATCACGTATGGTTTTAAAATCACGGGCATCAATTATTCCTGTTAAGATTAAATTAGTAACCGTTTTCAGTTCATCTGAATTTAAGGCCGTGGCTAAACCTCCTGGACTAATATTTATAGCAACATCTAAACCATTCTGGGTGACTATTATTGTTTTCGAATCAAAGCCTGTTGATGATACCGTTACAATTGCTATACGCTTTGCAACTGAAGCATTTGCCTTAGCTATAAAAGTGAGAGTTTGATTGCCAGTTCCTTTGGTGGGATTAACTGTAAGCCATGATTGGTCACAACTAACAATCCAATCAACATCGGCAGTAATATCTACAGTGGCTGTGCTTTCAGCTGAAGAAGCTATTGCTGCAGTATTAGAGCTTAAATAGAAGCCGTTCTTTGGCTCAACAATATTTGTAAAATCTTTCCATTGGTTTGCTGCTTTATAAAGCGAGGTTGTTCCATAAGGCACATGCAAGATGCAGGCATTTTTATCGACATTGTAAAAAGCATATAGTGTTGACAAACTTACGATCGGTGGAACAGGACATTCAACCGTTAAAGAATTTAATTTGCTACAATTTTTAAACGTGTCATTTTCGATTTTAGTAACCAATGGACCAAAACTGACAGCTGTCAGTGCGCTGCATGACTCAAAAGCTTGTTCCCCAATAGAAACAACTGATGAAGGAATGGTAACTGAGGTTAAACTATTGCAATATCCGAAAGCAGAATTGCCAATAAATGTAACAGAAGAAGGAATTGTAACTGATTTCATACTTATACAACTAGCAAATGTATAGGAACTAATACGAGTTACTGAAGGAGGTATGGTAAAAGTTGTCAGTGCATTACACTCCCTGAATGCAGACTCGCCAATTGAAACAACAGATGACGGAACACTAATTGTGGTTAATGCTCTACAACCATTAAAAGCTTGATTTCCTATTGACGTGACTGAAGGAGGAATGGTTATTGATGTCAACCCAATACAATAGCTAAAAGTATAATCTCCAATGGTTGTTACTGACGAAGGAATATTGACCGATGTCAAACTATAACATCCTTGAAAAGTATTATTCCCAGTATTTGTAATTGACGAAGGAATAATGACAGATTTTAAACGAGTACAAAGGTTAAAAGTAGAATATCCCAAATCGGTAACTAATGGCGGTATAATAATACTCGTTAGAAACTCACATTCGTTAAAAGCGTAAGCTCCAAATGCAGTCATTGATGTAGGAAGTGTTATTGATGTTATACCATGACCAGCACTTATTGCCACGTTATCAAAAGCACGTTCAGGAATTGTATTCGCTGGGTAATCAAGAAGCCACCACTGGTTTGTTCCCTTGTCACCGTAATAGCCAGCAATATTCACTCCGCTCATATCCAATACTTTAAGCAGAGGCATATAGTCACGCATGGTTTTAAAATCACGGGCATCAATGGTACCAGTGAGAGTTAGGTTGGTTATGGTGGTTAATTCCGTTGTTGTCAAAGCCGTAGAAAGTGTCCCGGCAACATCAATGTTCAGGGTTTTAGTTACCTGAGCATACATACTAAAGCCAAAGCTTATAAACGTTAAAAGAAGTAGAAGTTTTTTCATTGGTATAGGTCCTATACATTACAATTGTCTAAGTTAAATAATAAAATAGGAGTTAAGTTATAAAATAATACAATTTTGCATTAGATAAAAAATGGATAAGTTTAATAAGTAACCGATTATAGATTAACCTGTTGTATGAATTAAATAGCATATTTCAAAAAGTTGATTGGTCTGTTGTTAATGAACCGATTGATATATTGAACGATTGTCAAAGCAGTTATCTTTGATAAGATTCTGGTTTTAAATCCGATAAATGTTTTAGCGTAGTTTCGCCGAATTAAGAACTGGTCACATAGCTGGCTATATAGAGTTTCAATTCTTTTTCTGGATTTACGGAAGATGTAAGGATGCGTTTTATAGTTTCCCTGATTTGCTCTCATTGGTGTTTCCAGGCTGATGTTAGCTGAATGGAATAAATCCAATTGTTGTCCGGCATCAATATATCCTTTGTCTGCAAGTAAGGTACAATCGGAAAGACTAACTTTCACATCTTTTAAATAGTTGACATCATTAACATTGGCTTTAGTCAGATCAATCGAGGTAAATACTCCGTCAAAAGTACAGATGCCGTGCAATTTATATCCAAAGTAATATTGGTTTTGTGAAGCACAGAACCCTTTGGCTGGAGAGGTAGAATAATCTTCTTTGCAGATTTTCAGCCTTGAAGTCCTGGCATTTCGGCAAATCTCAAGAGGCATTGAGTCAATGACAAACACATCTTCATTTTCACTGAAAGTACGGCTTAATTGCTCGCGGACAAATTCTGTCTGATGGAAGAGTGATTTTTTACGACGATTGTATTGTGTGCGGTCAATTAACCTCGGAAATTCTTTCATATATTCTCCATTCAACTTTTTAAACAGCAGGTTCTCACTGTCTATAGACAAATATTCACTGGTCAGATTAAGGCTAATAACCTCTAAATCTGAGAACTTAGGTTTCTTCCCAACCTTTGGAAAGTTTCAGGCATGATCTACCTTATTCTGCAATATGGATTTTAATACTTCCAAAATTTTGTCGAAATTCGTCTTGATATCGTGCATGGCTTGTTTTAATATTTTTTGTTTCGCAACCTTAAAATACTAAATTTCAAATTAATGCACGATATTTTTATTCAATTTATAGTTTCACACAACGGGTAAATCAACTATATAAACTCGAACTCGAAACTGAAAAGATATTTAAGGATCCTTCCGATAGTGGAGAATTATCCGAGTATTTGCATAGTTTGGGTATTCATAAAGCTGAATTACAAGAGGAAAAATCTGAAATCATTTCTCGAATTGAAAATATAAAAAATGGATTGAATGATATTTCAAATTTCGCTGATATGGATAAGGTGAAATTTAATAAGTACTTCAATGAATTTAGAAATAAGAAAAGATAAAAGCAGCGCTTAACAATTTGCAAATTGCATTGCGGGTTTGTGCAGCGCGTTGTCTCTTCTCCTTTCTTGACCGTCATGTCCTACCAGACACTGACGCTCTTCGAAATCCGTAACGACAACTTGCAAGTGACCGTTAACCTGAAATTTAATTCTGTCCCCTAAAATGTACTCCTATAATAACAAAAGCTCTGCAATCATTTCGATTACAGAGCTTTATGATTTTAAAGTGTGACCCCAAGCGGAGAAATGTCGAACTTTTTGCTTGAAGATTATGAGGCTGTGATGAAGTTTATGAACGCTGAGAATCAGAAAAAGAAGTTTACATTGTAGAGTGGCAAATAATGTACACCTACACTATTTATGGCAGCACTTGGAAAGGCTCGGTACTAATGACCGTATAGCAGGACTTGGATTTGATTGTCATGGCTGCTCCTTAGGAACAACACTGTAATCATTGATCAGTTTTGGAGATGTGTCAGCAGGCAGATGGCGACGGAAGGGTGTTGGGTAAAAACAACTAAAATGTATTAAAGTAGAATTAAAAAACATTTTGCATATTTATCTTCAGATCAAATTATGAGATTATACCATATTAAATTTTGCATTGAGGTATTATGCTTAAAAAACAACTTTAAGAATCTTTCCTGTAGGAGGTCCAAAACCAGTGTTTGAAATATACAATGTACCGTCGGGTCCAAAAGTAATCCCAGTCGGGAAAAATAATTGATCAATGACCACATCCATGCTATCATTACTATTTACACGTACAACTCTTCCTGTCATTGGTGTTGGGCCACCTCCTGCTGAAGTCTCAAGTACATATAATTTATTCTTTTTGTCAAATGCAATACCTAGTAAGCCGGTAAGACCAGTTGCCCAAACTTGTACCTCGCCATTTGGTGTTAACTTTATAAATACTCGAACTTCCTCCAACCAGAGGGAATGTTCTTAAATTACCGACAAAGAAATTACCGTGATATGCTACTGAAGTCGAAACGTAATTGCGGTAATACCACGTTGTGCGTTCGTGTTTTTATTTTTGCTATCTTCTACTTCTACCACAAAACCATACATAGTGCGCATAAATATCTTTGAACACCGGTTGGAAACCGATTCTGTATAAATTCTATTGCGGGATATCAAGAAAGTCACACTAAATCGGTAAAAATTATTGAGAAAGGTATTAGAAATTAATATCTAACTGAGTGGTGAATGTGTTTTTATTTGTATTGGTTGAGTTGTACAATGTTTTGCTGTCATTGTAAATGTCGTATCCAAAGATGACCGATACATTGGAAGAGAAGTTCCAAGAGAACCCAAGGTTTAATGCTCCAAGATAATTATTGCCTCCCTGATAATCGATTGCAAACCATAGTTTGTCAGATATTTCTTTCATTGGACGATCCCATGAGGCCAATATTCCTGAATTTGCCTTAGCGCCTTTGCTATCAAGAAGAAGTTTTTCATTTCCAACATAGTAACCCAATGAAAACCGACCTAGAACTGATATATTTTTACCAACTTCAGCATAGGCGATATTGTAATTGGTTAAATTTTTCTTTGTTCCAAAGTTATAAGCACCAATAGCAATTGCCGGTGAATTTTTAAAAAGTGATCCTTCAGCGAATCCGCCTTTAGCATTAAAATACAAGGGCTGGTCGTCATAAACATTATCGCCCATAGTCAAATAATCTACTCCAACTTCGATCTGAAATTTCTTGATCTGCAAAGCGCCCACTGTCAA
>JAHEYT010000009.1 GCA_023251455.1 Bacteroidota bacterium | reverse complement strand
TCATATTCCGAAATATGCATATTCTTCACATACAACTGATTGGCAAAGAACGAACAATACGAATCAACCAACCCGGCTTTACCACCACGAATTGATTTGATCTCAGTTCCAGCCAGCTGAATTCCGGCATAAAATGTTTCAATGATCTCGTAATCAAAGAAAGCTTTCTTGTTTTTAATGCTAATATTTTGTTGTTTGTGTACCATTTTGTAACCGCTTCATAAACTCCGAAAAAGCTTTTAGGCTTCAAAAATACAATTTACCTTGCTTCCGGATTTTGAACTACAAAAATACATTTAATTTGCACTTCGAAAACCTTAGAACACATGCACAACGAAAAATATAATCTAATCACCATTCTCGGTCCAACAGCTTCAGGAAAAACAAGTGTGGCGGCCAAAGTAGCGTCGGTACTCGACGGTGAAGTCATCTCTGCCGATTCGCGACAGGTTTACCGTGGAATGGATCTTGGAACCGGAAAGGATTATGCCGATTATATTGTAGATGGCAAAGCTGTCCCCTATCACCTGATCGACATTGTTGATGCGGGTTACGAATACAATGTATATGAATATCAGAAAGATTTTTTGAAGGTTTTTGCCCACATCAGCGAACGCGGAAAACTTCCGGTAATGTGCGGCGGAAGCGGTTTGTATCTGGAAGCTATCCTGAAAAACTACAAACTGATTCAGGTTCCGGTAAACGAAAAACTTCGTGCTGAACTTGACGATAAGTTATTGTGGGAACTGGAAGTGATTTTGAAAGGTTACAAAAACTACCTTCACAATCAAACGGATACCGAAAGCGTGAAACGGGCCACCCGTGCCATCGAAATTGAAGAATATTACCTGACCCATCCGGAAATTGATACTGGAATGCCGGAAATCAGAAGTTTAGTGGTTGGGGTAAAATTCGACCGTGATTCGCGCCGGAAACGTATCACCAGCCGCCTGAAACAACGCCTGAAAGAAGGAATGCTCGACGAAGTCCAGCGATTACTCGACAGTGGTTTAACTCCAGAACAGCTTACCTATTACGGACTGGAGTACAAATACATGACTCAACACCTGACAGGCCAACTCACTTATCAGCAAATGTTCGATGGCTTAAATGTGGCCATTCACCAGTTTGCCAAACGCCAGATGACTTGGTTCCGAAGAATGGAAAATCAGGGAACAAAAATTCATTGGCTCGATGGATATATGCCTTTGGATGAAAAGGTTGAAAAAATATCGGAGTGGTACAGGCTGCAATAAAGGGGATTAAGCAACCATTAGGATGAATTAATCATCTACTTTGAAAATACGACTTCTCATGAAAATAATTCTGCTTATTTCATTCCTCAGCATTTTACTGCTTTCAAGTTGTAACAAAGAAGAAAATGATCCAAATTCTTTCCAGTTTCAAGCAGAAGTATTGGATAGTAATCCGGATTGCGGGGTATTCTCAATTAAATTTACGTTTGAACTGGATAAAGTAAAAATGATCGTTGGTAGCACGACTTTAGACGGCATTTATATTGCAAAAAACCTACCTGCCGAGCTGCAGCAACCCGGAATCAAAATCAAGCTTGATGTAAGAAAAATTCAGGACTCTGAATTAGGAGCATGCAAAGCAATGGGACCATCCTACCCATGGATCTATGTAACAAAAGCAATAAAAGAATAAAAGGCAAGTTTACCAAATCAATCAGAAACCCTGGCCCTCCAAACAATCCGCATTACGCACAAATCGGCGCCATCCGTTTCGCGAACCAAACAATTTAGGTTTTCCGATTCCGAAAGTTGAGTGTTTGTTACAGCAATCCGATCACCAGCCTGGCCTTCTTTCAGGTAATTAACTTCCAACTCTGCAGGTTCATGACTATTTAGGAAATCAATGCCGAAATCGTCCAGCACACGCTCCATATACTTTACGCTGTTAAAATGCTTATTGATGTCGAGTTCGCTAAATAAGACCGGGAAATAATTCAGATTTTCAGGATGAATATCAGGTTTAATTCTTTTTGGTGCCCGGCAAGCATCTGCATCAATTCGTTTTGGAAAAGTATCTCGATATTCACTTAATCTGAATATTTTGCGGGTTTCCATATCCAATATCAACCATGCTGAACTGGCACGTAAAATTGTTTCGCCTTTGTCATTTTCAAGAATATATTCACGATAAGCATACATCCCATCCGTCCCGGCCGACCAGGTATTCAGCGTAATTTGATCTTGCCACGCAGGGTATTTTTCGACCTGAAAATACATCCGCGAAAGCACCCAGAATAGATTATTGCTTTTCAAGCTGTCGTAGCCCCAGTCCATTACTTGAGCATGAGCCCATGCAGCTTCGATGAGAATATTGAAAAGTGATGAAATGGATGCCTGTCCGTATTGATTGGTGTGATAGGACTTAATGCTAAGTTGCTCCTGATACTTTTCCATTTGGAAACAGATATTTTAAACCTTTGTGCAAATCTATTGTTCAGTTTTGAATTACCAATCGATTTAACGACTTTTGCACAAATTTTAAATGCTTAATGGAAAAGATTATCATAAAAACTCCGGATCAGATTGACGGAATCCGTAAAAGCAGCAAACTTGCTGGCCAAACACTTGAATTTATTGCTCCCTTCGTAAAAGAAGGCGTTTCAACCGAATTTCTGAATCAGAAAATAGAAGCTTTCATCCGCGAAAATGGAGCTATTCCGGCTACATTGGGCTATGGAGGTTATCCAAAATCATGTTGCATTTCACTCAACGAAGTGATTTGCCACGGTATTCCATCAGAAAAAACCATATTAAAGAATGGCGACATATTAAATATCGATGTTACTACCATTCTGGATGGTTATTATGGCGATACCAGCAAAATGTATACAGTAGGTGAAGTATCGCCAATTGCACAGGAATTAATTGAGGTTACAAAACATTGTCTGGATTTAGGCATTCAACAAGTCAGACCGGGAAATCAGTTTGGAAACATTGGTTTTGCCATTAGCAAATACGCCAAAGCAAAAGGATTCAGTGTAGTTTACGAGTTTTGTGGACACGGTTGCGGGGTTGATTTTCATGAAGAACCTCAAATCGACCATACTTCGCGCCGGAATACTGGGCCGGTAATGAAACCAGGCATGACCTTCACCATTGAACCTATGATTAATCAGGGGCGGGCAAGTGCTGTTGTTGATAAAACCGATAAATGGACGGCAAGAACAATTGACAATAAACTTTCAGCCCAATTTGAACATACCATTCTGATTACTGAAACCGGATTTGAAGTGCTGACTGACGTTTCAGGAGAATATTAAGAATAAAAATGTTACGAGTTGCGTGATCCGGGTTAACAACTTGCAACACGAAACTCGTAACCTGAAACATGAGCGTCAGGCATTTTTCAGAATCACCATGGTAGCGCCATAGCCATACTCTTTAAAGCTGGCATCTTGAAAATAATACTTCTTGTATTTGGTACTGAGTTCTTTGCGAAGTTCCTGCTTAAGAGTTCCATTTCCGATACCATGAATAAATACAATCCGGCGGGTTCCGTTGGCAATGGCTGTTTCCAGTTCGTTGCGAAACCGCCCCAACTGAACTTCAAGCATTTCGTGATTGGCCATACCTCGTGTATCTTCCAATAATTCGTGAATATGCAGATCAATTTCAACCAAGTCAGGAGAAACCGTACGTTTTACCACTGCCTTAGGCTCATCCTTTTCAATCACAACCTGAGTTAAATCAGCTTCCGAAAGTTTGGCAACTTCTGTTTCCATGTCGGGTTCCAACAACGAAAAAACAATGGCATTTTGAGTGAAGTACCTGGTTTTTTCGTAGCTATTTAGGCGATAAAACTTAACAGGATTCAAACGAAAGCTTTTTACAAGAGGAGCCTCTAATTTAGCAGATTCATCCCTAAAGAATATCAATTGAAACTGAAAATCGGGAAGTTCATTCAAATCCATCCGCGAGAAACTTTCGAGGTACCTTTTGCTGTTTGGATTCATTTTTCCCGATTCAACACTGCGGTAAACCTTATTTTTCAGGTGACTGTAGTTATAAAGCACGAAATTGTTGCTGTTATTCACCAGGTAAACTTTTAATTCGCCTTCTACCGGATTTT
Source organism: Bacteroidota bacterium (assembly GCA_023251455.1). Lineage (GTDB taxonomy): Bacteria > Bacteroidota > Bacteroidia > Bacteroidales > Prolixibacteraceae > Aquipluma. The sequence continues at coordinate 6,920 of JAHEYT010000009.1, read as the reverse complement.
TTTCATCCTGAGGTACAAAAGCAAAGTAAAAATCAGGTGCATCTTTCCCTGCAATATATTTAGGCTCCACTTTGGGCTGTTCTTTTTTTACTTCTGTAATTTCTTTTTTCTCATCAGCCCGAATTTTAGCGTGTCGCTTTTCTGAATTCATCGAATTTGCGTCATCAACCACCACCAGCTCGCTGATCAGGGTCGGAACTTCAAACCCATCGTAATCTTCGACATTCACCATGGTTTTGTTGATCACCGATTTGACAACCCCGCCGCCTACTGCATTCAAAAACCGAACTTTATCACCTGCTTTTATCATCTTCTGAAAATTTTACACAAAACTACGATAAAAGACAGAAGGAAAAAGGGAAACGAGGAAAAAGGGAAGAGATTCAAGATTCAAAAGTTTCTGTATTTTTGGTCGCTGAAAACTATGGAAAACGCAAACAACATTCTAAAAAAAGTGACAGGCATTTCGATCAGCGATTATGCCTATGAGCTACCGGACGAAAAAATTGCCAAATATCCGCTGGAAGAGCGCGATCAGTCGAAACTGCTGGTCTGGGAAAATGGCTCAATTCAGGATTCGCAATTCGGAAACCTTCCTGAATTTTTACCTTCCAACAGTTTACTAATTTTCAACAATACAAAAGTAATCCGCGCACGGCTCCATTTTCAGAAAGAAACCGGAGCTAAAATCGAGATATTTTGCCTCGACCCTGTTGATCCATCCGATTACCAGATTGCTTTTCAAACCACCCAATCCTGCATCTGGAAATGCATGATCGGCAATCAGAAAAAATGGAAAGGCGAACCGTTGCGCAAAATTATCCGGATTGATGATGTGGAAATAGAACTTTGCGCCAAACAAACCGATCCGGAGAATGACAAAAGCCTGATCCGATTTAGCTGGAATAATTCGAACTTTGAGTTTTCGAGAATCATTGAACATGCTGGATCACTGCCCATTCCGCCCTACTTGAATCGAGAAACGGAGCAAAGCGATCTGGAAAGATACCAGACTGTATATTCCAAAATAAAAGGCTCTGTAGCCGCACCAACGGCTGGTTTGCACTTTACCGAAAAGGTCTTTAACCACCTGACCGAAGATGGACATGAATTAGCGGAATTGACACTGCACGTGGGTGCCGGAACGTTTCAGCCGGTGAAAAGCGAAACCATTTCGGGTCACGAAATGCACTCCGAACATTTATACATCAGCCGCGATTTCCTGAAAAAGCTCATCCATCACTCCGGAAAGAAAATTGCTGTAGGCACCACTTCTGTTCGTACACTCGAAAGCCTTTACTGGTTGGGCGTTCAGGCATTAAATAATCCTGAAATCAATCCTGATGATTTGAAGGTTTCGCAATGGGAAGCTTATCCGGAAAAAGATCGCCAAATTGAGGCAAACACCGCATTGCAGGAGCTGATCCAACTACTGGATAGAAATCTCATTGATTACCTTTCGGCCTCAACTCAAATTATTATCGCTCCGGGTTATCAATTTAGGATTGTGGACGGACTGATCACAAATTTTCATCAACCACAAAGCACATTATTGTTGCTGATTTCTGCCTATTTAGGTGAGGAATGGAGAAGAATTTACAATCATGCTTTGGCGAACGATTATCGTTTTCTAAGTTATGGTGACAGCAATCTTTACCTAAAAAGCTAAAAAAAAAAAATGCATGCCGGATTTTTATCCAACATGCATCCTATATTTTCGAATAATACGATTAAATTCCTGCGGCAGTCAAAGCCAGGTAAACCAAGCCTGCAATAATCATACTTACTGGAATCGTCAAAATCCAGGCAATAAGCAAATTATTAGCTACTCCCCAACGAACTGCAGACAATCGTTTGGTCATGCCAACACCCATAATAGCGCCTGAAATGGTATGTGTTGTACTTACCGGAATTCCCAAACCCTGCGAAACACCGAATAAAGTGATTGCACCGGCGGTTTCAGCAGCAACACCTTCTATCGGTGTTACTTTGGTGATTTTTGTTCCCATCGTTTTCACAATTCTCCAGCCACCCATCATGGTTCCGACAGAAATTGCAGTATAACATGAGATCGGAATCCATGCTGGCACATGCAAATGATGCTTACCTGCAGCATCGATAGTATCTCTCACGTGAACCCAGTCTGGAATAGCCAAACCTTTTGTATTAAGATGAGCGATATAAACCATCATTGCGGCACTGATAATACCAACAACCTTTTGTGAGTCACTTCCTCCATGCCCTAAACTGAAAGCTCCTGAAGATACTAACTGAAGGCGTTTAAACCATTTATCTGCTTTGTGGGGATTGACCTTTCTGCAGGTCCAGAGAATAACCAGCGTAATTAAATACGAAATAACCATCCCAATAATTGGAGCCAGAAAAATGAATCCAACTGTTTTTAAGATTACTGCCTGATTAATTACAGCAAAACTTCCGGTGTGAGCTACTGCAGCTCCCGCAAAACCACCAATCAGCGTATGTGACGATGAAGATGGAATACCATAATACCAAGTCAACAGATTCCAAATAATTGCAGCGACAATACCAGCCAATATAACCTGCAAACTGATTACACTTCCGTCAACTGTTTTTGCCACAGTATTGGCAACTTTCAAGTCGAATATCCAATAAGCAACAAAGTTAAAGAAAGCAGCCCAGAGTACAGCAGGCAAAGGTGCAAGTACTTTGGTGGAGACAACGGTGGCAATGGAATTAGCTGCGTCGTGAAATCCGTTGATCAGATCAAAAACAAAAGCCAAAACAATTATAACTATCAATATTGTAAACATAGCCTGAAATATAGCGTTTAGAAACTAATGACTGATCCTGAATCAGGCGTATTTTACCAATATAGTTTTTACCACATCTGAAACATCTTCTATCTTATTCGCGATTTTTTCAAAATTCAGAAGAATTTCCTTTTGTTTGATCAGTTCAATAGGGTCTTTTTCGTTTTCAAAAAGGCTTGAAATTGCCATGTGATAATACTCATCGATGCGGCTTTCAAGCCTGTTTATTTCTTTACATGCCTTTAAAACCTTGTGAGAGCTTTTAGCATCTTCCAAACCTCCAACGGCAACCTTGATCAACTGACATCCCTGAGAAATCAAGGCAACCATCTCTTTCATAAACGTGCTAAAAACAGTGCAGCGGTATATTTCTATCTTTCCTGAAGCGCTGTAAATCAGGTCAACCACATCGTCAATAGTCGAGGTTAACTCATTAATATCTTCCCGATCGAATGGAGTGATAAAAGAGCGATTCAATACATCAAAAATTTGGTTGGTGAATTCATCCCCTTTCTTTTCGATAGCTTTTATAGCTAAGCCAATTGCTCTACGATCTTCCAATTCAGGAGAATTGATTAGTTTTTCCAGCGCGGCCGAAGCTTCAATTGTATTTTCAGCAGCCTGATTAAACATTACGTAGAACTTCTTTTCTTTTGGAATAAAATACTTTAGTAAACCTGAAAAATCCATATCGTTTGTTTTAATGAAAATTACCTTTTAAAACCAGCACAAAGATGCAAATAAGAATTATTTCACAGGAGATATTTTTAATTTTATTCTTACTAAAATGTTATTTAAATTTTTACAATTAATTGTTTTGTAATCTTTTTGTAACTTTTTTGTAATATTATAAATTAAAAATTAACACTCTTTCATTAAGATCGGAGCTGCTAATTTAGCACTATTATATACTGACAAATATCAACTCAGCAAAATTACACCATTCATCCATAATTACTACATTTGCCACACAACAATAAGACAAAACTTATCGTTTTTCAGACGAATCGTTTAATGTCAATTGTTTAACTAAACGCTCAAACATGTTTTTTCTAGGACTATTATCAACACCACTACCTTACTTGCTGCTCGCCGCATTTTATTTTTTCGGCTTCGCTATGGGTATGTTCAATAATAGCACCGGAGACGAAGTTTCTGAAACAGTTTCTTCAGTAACCATCCCCGTTGAAGTTAAACAAAAGGCAGCCGACCATTCGACTTATTATTTTCAGGTTAATAACCACCAGATTCAGGATCAGACTGACATCTTAAAATCTGAAGATACAACATCTGCATTTTTACCCGAGACAGGGCCAACCATTTTTCAGGTTAGGAACATAAAAGTTCATGAATTTCTGTTTCCCGGATTCCAATTTTCACGCCCTCCTCCATCAGGGTGCTAGAAAAAGTCTGCACACTTTTCATTTTCAAACATTTGCAATTTAAATGCTCATAACCGGGCCAAAGCTGCAACTTTACTTGTGCATAATTGTTTTTTGTTAGCAATCCTGATAAAGATTTATTATGATAGGGGTTATAGGAATTAGCTATAAGACAGCGCCACTAGAGATTCGTGAGAGATTTTCATTTTCAAAAGATGATATTGTTCCATTTTCAGAACTGTTACAACAGGAAACTGAAATTGCAGACTTGGTGCTCATTTCGACATGTAACCGAACCGAGATTTATTTCTCGCAGGATAAACATGACAACCAGACTGCATTTGAACTGATTTATGAAGTGATCAAAAAATTCAGGGGAATTACTGATCATTGCTGGCAGTATTTTTACCACCGTTCAAATGCGGGCGCCGTGCGTCATTTATTCGAAGTTGTTTCCGGACTTGATTCTTTAATTATAGGTGAAGACCAGATTATTGGACAAGTAAAAGAAGCATATATTACATGTACCGAATTGGCACTTACCGACGCTGTTTTAATGCGACTTTTCCAGAAATCGTTCGAAGCAGGTAAACGTGTGCGTACAGAAACAGGTATCAAACTTGGAATTACTTCAGTAAGTAGTGCGGCGGTTGAAATGTGCGCCTGCCTTCTGGGTGGAGTCAGCGACAAATCAGTTTTATTGGTTGGAGCTGGTGAAACCGGAAACCTTGCCCTTCAGAATATTCATAAAAAGGGAGTCAAACAGATTGGCGTAACAAACCGAACGATTGAAAAAGCCGAAAAAACAGCATCCAAATACAATGGGATGGCTATTTCCTTTGATTCATTCGGGAAATACCTGCACGGGTTCGATATCGTAATGATTGCAACCTCATCGGCAACACCTGTTATTACTGCTGACATGGTTAAACAAAACCAATTGGTTCGCCCTGAACACAAACAGGTTTATATCGACCTTTCGGTTCCCCGCAACATCGAAGCTTCAGTTGCTGAATTGCCAAATGTTGAATTACTTGGCGTTGACGACCTTCAGGAAATTGTAAAACAAACCACCGAAAAGAAAAAAGAAAGTGCAGAAAAGGCCCACCTGATTCTTGACGAAGTTGTTGCTGATTTTTCCGAATGGCTGGCCAGTCGCTCCCTTCGCCCTGCTATAAGCACCATAACTGCAAATCTCCAGTCCATCAATCAGGAAGAGCTTTCGACCTACCGCAAAGTAAACACTCCGGAAATGCAGGAAATTGTTGATGATTACGCCCAACATCTGACCCAGCGCTACACTCGTTTGCTGATCAGAAATCTAAAAGATTTAACGGATAACGGAAAAAATATCGATTCGTTAAAAATCATCAATGATTTATTTAAATTCGACTAAAATTTTTTGCCCGCAAATCCGCTTGATTTGCTCTTGATTGATCAGAATGAAAAAAACGATACGTATAGGCACAAGAGGCAGCCAACTGGCACTCTATCAGGCTAAAAAAGTTAAAGCCACACTCGAAGATATCTTTCCGGAACTTCAGGTTGAACTGAAAATTATTAAAACAAAAGGAGATAAAATTCTCGATGTTGCGCTCTCGAAAATCGGTGACAAAGGTTTATTCACCAAAGAAATCGAGAATGAACTGATCGACGGAAGCGTTGATTTGGCAGTTCACAGTTTAAAAGACCTTCCCACCAAATTACCTGATGGCTTAAAATTAGGTGCGGTTTTGGAGCGTGGCGAATTCCGCGATGCACTGGTAAGTAGAAACGGAAAAAAGCTTGCCGATCTGAAAGCCGGCGACGTGGTTGCTACATCAAGTTTGCGCCGGATTGCGGGATTGTTGAAAATAAACAACCAAATTATTATAAAAGACATTCGTGGAAACGTAAATTCTCGTCTTCAGAAAATGGAAGATGGTTATTGCGATGCCATGATTATGGCTGCTGCAGGGCTTCAGCGACTTGGCCTCGAAAAATACATTACCGAAGTTATTGATCCGGAAGTGATCATGCCAGCTGTAAGCCAGGGAGCTATTGCTATCGAAACGCGGTTAAACGATCCGGAAGTTGATGAATTGATGGAAAAACTAAACCATCAGAACACCTGGAATACGGTAGTTGCCGAACGTGCTTTCCTGTCACATCTTGAAGGTGGATGCCAGGTGCCTCTAGGGTGTTATTCAAAAGTTGAAAACGGCACCTTAACCATGTGCGGATTTGTTGCATCGATTGACGGGAAACAGTATATCCGGGAAGACATTTCAGGAGAAATAACAAATGGTGCTGAAATTGGCGTACAACTAGCCGAAAAGATGCTCGAAAAAGGAGCAAAAGAAATCCTGGACAAAATCAAAACTTCCAACAACACTCACTAAATCCAATGGGTAAAATACTCGAAAACAAAGTATTTATATCAACACGGCCTGCCGATCAGTCGGCTGAACTTGAGAAGCTGTTATCTGAAGAGTCAGCCACTTTGGTTTCCATGCCGACCATTGAAGTCAGGCCTTTACCTCTTGGCGAGTTTGCCTGGCAACATTTAAAAAACCTTGATTCATTCAACTGGGTTGTATTTACCAGCCCGAATGGATTGCGTTATTTCTTTGCCCGACTTTTCGAACTTCAAAATCACTATGGCCTTCCGGAACATTTAAAAATAGCCGTTGTTGGAAAAAAAACAGCCGCATCGCTTGAGTGTTACGGAACTTCAGCCTCATTTATAAATTTGGGCAATACTGCC
>JAHEYT010000018.1 GCA_023251455.1 Bacteroidota bacterium | reverse complement strand
TGCTGAACCGTGCGCCTACGCTGCACCGTTTATCTATTCAGGCATTCCAGCCAGTTTTGGTTGAAGGAAAAGCTATTCAGTTGCACCCACTCGTTTGTACCGGTTTCAACGCCGACTTCGATGGTGACCAGATGGCTGTTCACGTACCACTTGGAAATGCTGCTGTTTTGGAAGCACAGATGTTGATGCTTGCATCACACAACTTGCTGAACCCAGCTAACGGCGCTCCAATCACGGTGCCTTCTCAGGACATGGTTTTAGGTCTGTATTACATGACCAAACCTCGTGCTGGAGCTCGTGGTGAAGGAATGGTTTTCTATTCAACTGAAGAAGTTGTTATTGCCTATAACGAAAATGTAATCGACCTTCACGCTATTGTAAAAGTGAAAGTTGCTGACGTGGATGAAAATGGAGAAATATTCAAACACATCATCGAAACATCTGTTGGTAGGATTATTTTCAACCAGGTAGTTCCAAAAGAAGTTGGTTACATCAACCAGCTGCTGACTAAAAAATCACTTCGGACAATTATCTCTGATATCTACAAAAAAACAGGTAACGCTGTTACCGTTCGTTTCCTTGATGATATTAAAGATTTGGGTTACACTATGGCATACCGCGGAGGTCTGTCGTTTAACCTGAGTGACGTAGTTGTTCCTTTCGATAAAAAAGAAATTGTTGACGCTGGTTATGCTGAAGTCGAAGAAGTAATGGCGAACTACAACATGGGGTTCATTACCAACAACGAACGTTACAACCAGGTTATTGATATCTGGACACATGCCAATGCCAAACTGACCAACTCGGTGATGAAAACATTGAGCACCGACCGTCAGGGATTCAACTCGGTTTACATGATGTTGGATTCTGGAGCCCGTGGTTCTAAAGAGCAGATTCGTCAGCTTTGCGGAATGCGTGGATTGATGGCTAAACCACAGAAATCTGGTTCAACTGGTTCTCAGATCATTGAAAACCCGATTTTGGCGAACTTTAAAGAAGGACTTTCGGTTTTGGAATACTTTATTTCAACCCACGGTGCTCGTAAAGGTTTGGCCGATACTGCTCTGAAGACTGCTGATGCTGGTTATTTGACCCGTCGTTTGGTTGACGTTGCGCAGGATGTGATCATCAATGAAGAAGATTGCGGAACTTTACGTGGTTTGATTGCTTCGGCAATTAAAAACAACGAAGAAGTTGTTGCTTCTTTAACTGAACGAATCCTTGGTCGTTCAACGGTTCACGATATTTATAATCCACTTTCAGGAGAATTGATTGTCGCTTCCGGAGAAATTATAACCGATGAAGTTTCAAGAAAAATTGAAGATTCACCAATCGAATCAGTTGAAATACGTTCAGTATTGACTTGCGAATCGAAAATTGGTGTTTGTGCCAAGTGTTACGGTCTGAATTTGGCCGGAAGTACAATGGTACAGCGTGGTGAAGCGGTTGGGGTTATTGCTGCCCAGTCAATCGGTGAGCCGGGAACACAGTTGACACTTCGTACTTTCCACGTGGGGGGTATCGCGGGTAACATTTCAACACAATCGACAATCGAATCGAAATACGATGGTATTGCTGAAATTGAAGAATTGAGGGTTGTTGAACAAGTTAGTGGCGATGCAGTATCTCCATCCGGAAAAACTTACATTGTTGTTAGCCGTTTGGCCGAATTAAGAATCATTGATAAAAATACAAGAATCCAATTATCAACTCATAACATTCCTTACGGATCGAAACTGTACATCGAAAATGGACAGGAAGTGAAAAAAGGAATGATGATTTGCGAATGGGATCCATATAATGGTGTTATCATCACTGAATTCAAAGGAAAAGTTGCTTTTGAACAAGTAATTGATGGTGTTACTTATCGCGAAGAATCGGATGAGCAAACCGGTTACAAGGAAAAAGTAATTATTGAAACACGTGATAAAACCAAAAACCCGGGATTGCGAATTCTGGACGAAAAAGGTGATACTATTCGTACTTATAACTTACCGGTAGCTGGTCACATGGCTGTTGAAGACGGTCAAACGGTAGAAGCCGGTGCGGTTCTGGTTAAAATTCCTCGTGCTGCTGGTAAAGCTGGTGATATCACCGGTGGTTTGCCTCGTGTAACTGAGTTGTTTGAGGCCAGAAATCCATCGAACCCTGCTGTTGTTTCTGAAATCGACGGTGAAATTTCTTTAGGTAAAATTAAACGTGGTAACCGCGAAATTGTGGTGACTTCGAAAACCGGAGAAGTTAAACGTTATTTGGTTCCACTTTCCCGCCAGATACTGGTTCAGGAAAATGACTATATCCGTGCAGGAACACCGCTTTCTGACGGTGCAACTACACCTTCTGATATCCTTGCTATTAAAGGACCAACTGCAGTTCAGGAGTATATTTTGAATGAAGTTCAGGATGTATACCGTATGCAGGGGGTAAAAATCAACGATAAACATTACGAGGTGATTATTCGCCAGATGATGCGCAAGGTTGAGATCGACGATCCGGGCGATACCCGTTTCCTAGAAAAACAGATTGTTGACAAACACGAATTCCTGCACGAAAACGACTGGATTTATAACAAGAAAGTTGTTGTTGACGCTGGTGATTCGGATAGCTTGAAGCCGGGTATGATTATTACTTCACGTCGTTTGAGAGATGAAAATTCGAACCTGCGCCGTCGTGATAAGAAACTGGTTGAAGCCAACGATGCTGTTCCTGCAACATCTAGCCAGATTCTCCAGGGAATTACCCGTGCTGCACTTCAAACACGCAGCTGGTTATCTGCCGCATCGTTCCAGGAAACTACTAAAGTTTTGAACGAAGCTGCAATCCATGGAAAAGTCGATTATTTGGACGGATTGAAAGAAAACGTAATCTGCGGACACTTGATCCCAGCAGGTACCGGATTGAAAGAATACAAGAATCTGGTAGTTGGTTCACGCGACGAATACGACAAAATGGTTGAAGTAAAAGATTCTGATCGTTATTAATTGAAGAGTTATGGAAGATCAGAAAAATAACAATCAGTTGCAGATTGAGTTAACCGAGGATATAGCTCAGGGAATTTATTCCAATCTGGCTATTATCACACACTCAAGTTCTGAATTTGTAGTAGATTTTGTTCGGGTAATGCCGGGAATTCCTAAGGCTAATGTAAAATCGAGAGTTATTTTAACTCCTGAACATGCTAAAAGGTTATTGTTGGCATTGCAGGAAAACATTCAGAAATATGAGGCCGTAAACGGTTCTATCAAGAATGTAAGGGGACATGATCCTCTGCTTCCACCGATGTCGTTTGGAGGTCCTGCTCCAATTGCATAAGTAAATCAGTACAATAATTAAATAGAGGCCGTTATCCTGAAAAGGGTGACGGCCTTTTTGTTGTGCGACAAATTTGACGTATATTAGATTGGTAAGACCGGCCACAAATTTCTGACACGAAGAACACAAACATTGTCAGGCTTGGAGGATTTAAGCTCAAATATAAGCCCCAAAAACTGGAAGTTTGGTGAATGTTTGGGAGATGGAAACTTACCTATAGCCACATAAACCATTATTATCTCTCATAAATGATGATTCCATTGCGGGTTTGTGTCGAAATTCCTTAATTTTGCGCCTTCAGAAATAAACAGACATGGCACAAAAACCTTCAATCCCAAAGGGAACACGCGATTTTTCACCGGCTGAAATGACCAACCGGAACTACATTTTCGATACCATCAAAAGTATTTTCCGTT
>JAHEYT010000098.1 GCA_023251455.1 Bacteroidota bacterium | reverse complement strand
CCTTAAAACTGGCTTTGTCGAACCATGCAAGTGGACCATCCAAAGGGATTTTAAAAGTAGATATTCGTCCTGAAAACTTTACCGGACCAGCCGTCCAGTTCACAAAAGATGTGACTATTGCAGCAGGATCGAGCACTGAGGTTGACCTGAATGCAGCAAATACTGCACAACTCAACATGAAACAACCACGTTTATGGTGGCCTGTTGGATACGGAAAAGCTAATCTTTACCGCATTCGACTGAAGTATGAAGCAAACGGAGTACTTTCTGATGATACCACATTTGTATTTGGAATCCGCACTGTTAGTTCAAAAGCGGTGGAGGTTCCGGGCAAAATGCTTCGTCGCGATTTCTATGTGAACGGCAACCGCGTTCATTTGGTTGGGGGCGCTTGGGTGCCCGACATGCTGCTGAACCGCGACTCGGTCAGGTATGATGCAGAATTGAAACTTTGCCGCAATGCCAACATCAACCTGGTTCGTATTTGGGGCGGCGGAGTTACTCCTCCAGACGTTTTCTTCGATTTGGCCGACCGAAACGGGTTACTGGTTTGGTCCGATTTCTGGGTTACCGGCGACACGCATGGCGAATTCAAAGGATCGCTTGACAATCCGACTGAAGGCAATGTTTTCGTTAACAATGTGGTTAGTACAATTAAACGCATCCGCAATCATCCAAGCCTTTTGGTTTGGACTGGCGGAAACGAAGGACATATCCGCAAAGATTTGTACGATATTATGAGAGATAAAGTCATCACGCTCGATGGAACCCGCCCTTTCATTCCAAGTTCGTCAGGATTCGCCAAACTTCCGGAAGGATGGAGCGGTTCGTGGCCCGACAACCTGGCTTCTGGCGTTTACAGCGGCGGACCTTATACCTGGCAGGATTCAAAACAGTATTACCGTTTGGCCGACGATGCCAAAGATTGGGTATTTAAAGATGAAACCGGAATCCCGTCGCAGCCAACCTACAATGGCCTGAAAAAAATAATTCCAAATCTGGTTTGGGACAAAACTCTCCCTTTTCCGTTAAACCACACCTGGGGTTATCACGATGCGGCTACCGGAAACGGCAAATACGACAAATACTACGAAACAATGGTTGAACGTTACGGTGCGCCAACTTCGATGGTAGATTTCTCGGATAAAATGCAATTGATGAATGCCACCGGATACCAGGGAATTTTTGAATCGGCAGGTCACAAACTGAACGAAATCGGTGGTGTGATGCTTTGGAAAATAAATGCAGCATTTCCGAGCGTTATCTGGCAAATTTACGACTGGTATCTGGAACCCAATGCAGGTTACTACTTCGAGCAAAATGCCTGTGAACCAGTTCACGTTCAGCTAAACATGCTAGATTATAATGTTACTGTTCTCAATCGTACATACCACGCAAATTCGAACCTGACGGTTGTGGCTGATGTCTTCGGAGTTGATTCGAAATTGATCTACCATCAGGAAGAAAAAGTAAGCCTTTCGGCAACCGATGTAAAAGAACCGTTCTCATTATCGAAAGTTTTGGCTGATGCAAAAGGAGTTAACTTTGTAGTTTTAAACCTGAAAGATGCCACTGGGAAAGTAATTTCGCACAACACCTACTGGCTGGAAGTTGACAACAACTTAAAAGCGCTGAGCACCATGCCACGTACTACGGTGCAGACAACTGTTGTAAAATCGGAACAACTGAAAACGGAAACCAAATGGACTGTTAAACTGACCAATAGCTCAAAGTTGCTGGCATTTTTCATACATCCACAGCTAATGAACGATGGCGAGGAAGTTCTCCCTTCTTTTTGGTCAGCCAATTATTTTTCACTGGCTCCGGGCGAATCAATCAATGTAACAGTCAGTGCTCCAACCAACAAACTAAAAAGCACTAATTTGGAAATTTTGACTGAAGGATGGAACGTTGAAAAACAAGTAATTAGCTTATCAAACCAGAAGAAATAACGATCTAAAACCGGATTGTATTTTTGTTTATTGTGAAAGGGTTTGCTGAATTTTAAGGATTAATAATCAGACATTATTATCCAATTTCAGCAAACCCTTTTTATATTTGCATCAAACATAAAGGCCATGGCACGAGTTAAAAAAAGATACTTTGTTCTGGGAATTTTCGCTTTACTGATCGTTGCAATTTTATTTTTTTTATCAACTATAACCAAAGACTATCTGGTTAAGAATAGCGAAAAGCTGATTGGCCGGAAACTGACCATTGGTGAAATGCATTTCAACTACGCCAAAGTGGCTGTTCAGGTAAAAGATCTGGTTTTGTTCGAGGCCAATCAAACCGACAGTTTTGCATCATTCAAAGAATTTTATATCAATCTCAATCCATGGACTTTGCCTTCAAGCGAATATTCTGTTTCAGAAATCAGATTGGTCAATCCACGAATTCAGGTCATTCAGGAAGGCGAACAGTTTAACTTCGACAGCCTGATTCCGAAAGAAGACAGCCTGGCAGTTGAAGACACCACCAAAAATGAAACGCTAAAATTTACCATCAAAAATATTCAGCTTGTCAATGGCAAAGTCGTATACAACGACCTGCAGAAGAAAAATCAGGTGGAAATGAAAAACCTGAACCTGAATCTTCCGCTGATCTCCTGGAACAATGAGCAGTCGAACCTGGGTGTTGATTTCATGATGGGCGAAAAAGGAAAGGTGAACATTCAGGCAACAGTTGATAACGTGAATAAAAAATACCAGATTGATCTTACCAACCAGAACATTCAGATACAGCCAATTACTGGCTATATGACAGATTATTTTGATGTTAAATCACTAAATGGGTTACTTACTTCCAACCTGAAAATAGTGGGCGACATGAATGAAATCATCAATATATCGGTAACCGGCCAAGCATCAGTTGCCGGATTATCCATAATCGACGGACATTCGGAAGAAATCATTTCATCGCCCCAAATTACGGCAAGCCTTAAAGACATTAACCTGAAAACATTTCATTTTGGGTTTGGGAAAATTGAAGCGAATGAACCTAAGATACTGATAGATCGGGCAAAAGACATGACCAATCTCGAACGGTTTCTCCTACCCTATTTCAGAAACGATTCCATTAGTTCGGCTGCCCCAAAAACAACGACCACTGCCGAATCAACTCCGGTTACTTACAGCATTGATACCGTCCGGGTAAATAACGGATTGGTTGCTATTTCTGACAAAACGCTGAACAGACCTTTCACCTACGAGTTGAACGACCTGAGTATGACAATGACCGGACTTTCGGAAAGCGCCGACCAGATTCCGGTAATATTCAGCACCAAACTGAACAACCGCGGTGAACTTTCAGGAAAAACGGTTTGGAGTATGGTTGACATGATGAAACTGGAAATGGACGTGAAAGTAAAACGTTTAGATTTAATGAGCTTTTCGCCTTACACTGAATATTACGTTGCTTCGCCTATTAAACAAGGATGGTTTAATTATGAACTTGGGCTAAAAATATCGCCAACTCTGCTGAAGAATACAAATAAAGTGAAAGTTGAGGAACTTGAATTTGGTAAACGCACGAAAGATACAACAGCTATGAAAGTGCCTGTCCGCCTTGGATTGTACCTGATGAAGGATGCCAACGATTTAATCGCATTCGACATTCCGGTGGAAGGAAACCCCTCGGAACCAAAATTTAAACTGGGTAAAATTATCTGGAAAACCTTTGCCAATTTGATGGTAAAAACGGCACTTTCGCCATTTAAAGCGTTGGGTGGATTAGCCGGAACAAATCCAGAGTCACTGGACAAACTACCTTTTACTTTTGGACAGGATTCGCTCGACAAGGCGCAGCGCGATGAATTAGCGCATCTGGCTGTTATCCTGAAAAAGAAGCCTGATTTAGTTTTGACACTTACACAGACTACTGATCCGGAGAAAGAAAAGAGTGAGATCGCCATTCAACTGACCAAAAGCGAATACCTTGCAGAACTACCTTCTGATACGACTACAACAAAGATAAAAGTCGGAGAAATCAAAAATGATGATGCTAATTTACTGGCATTTATCCGAAAAACTGTACCGGCAGTTGACTCGCTGGGAATCGAAAAAGCCTGCGAAAAAATTGTAGATGCAGGGCGTATTGAAAGTCGGTTTCAAGCCATACTTACTGAAAGAAACCGACTGGTAAATGATTTTCTGACGGTAAATCATGGCATTCCTGTTGAATCAATTCAAGTTTCAACTGCCGATTTAAAGAACCTTCCACAGGAATTGAAAATTTCGCAGTTTAAGATTGAAGTTTCGATTAAATGATGAATGATACACGTTCACTTAAGTGAACTGCAAAGGATATCACTTTCTATTCATTTTTATGGATTTATAAAATAATTATTGCTTCATCTACTGAGCGATAGTTCATCAATTTAATATTATCCTTTGCCGTCTGCTTCAGCTGACGGACAGAAAGCCAACCTTTCAGCGAGACAATTCCCGATGTTTCTGCTATCTTTGCACCCTCAATTTTACGATTTATGATTTCGGTTGATCAATTGGTTGTTAGTTTTGGCGGGTTCGAGCTTTTTAAAGGAATTTCATTGTTGGTCAGTCCCAAAGACCGCATCGGGTTGGTTGGAAAAAACGGAGCCGGAAAATCCACTTTACTGAAAATTCTGGCTGGGTACCAGCAACCCAACGAGGGCGTGGTGTCGGTTCCATCTGATGTTCGTTTGGGCTATTTACCGCAGCACATGGAGGTTTTCGACGGACGGACGGTTTTCGAGGAAGCAGTGACTTCATTCGAAGAAATTCTGGATCTGGAGCGCCGCATCGAAGATCTCAACCACCAGATTTCAACACGAACCGATTACGAATCAGACGAATATCACCGATTACTGGATCACGTCACCGAATTCAACGAGCGTTTTCATATGCTTGGCGGGAATAATTTTGAGGCCGAAGTTGAACGCACCTTGATGGGCCTTGGATTCACCCGAAACGATTTTACACGGCAAACTTCTGAATTCAGTGGCGGTTGGCGAATGCGTATTGAGTTGGCCAAAATCCTGCTCAAACGTCCGGATGTATTTTTGCTCGATGAGCCAACTAACCACCTTGATATTGAGTCGATTCAGTGGCTCGAAGATTTCCTGAGAACTTACAATGGAGCAGTGGTCCTGGTTTCGCATGACAGGGCTTTCCTTGATGCGATTACCAATCGTACCGTTGAAATTACGCTTGGACGCATTTACGATTTCAAATCGAATTATTCCAGATACCTGATTCTCCGCAAAGAGCTGAAGGAAACACAGATGGCTGCCTACGTCAACCAGCAGAAAATGATTGCCGATACCGAAGAATTCATTGCCCGTTTCCGTTATCAGGCGACCAAGGCGGTTCAGGTACAATCGCGCGTAAAAGCGTTGGATCGGCTTGAACGACTTGAAGTTGACGATGAAGATAATTCAGCCTTGCGTATTAAATTTCCACCTGCTTTACGCTCCGGAACGGTAGTTGCCGAAGTGAGGGAACTGACCAAAAACTATGGGAAGCTCAATGTGCTGAAAGAAATTGACCTGACTATTGAGCGCGGCGAAAAAGTAGCTTTTGTGGGTAAAAACGGCGAAGGAAAAACCACGCTGGCCCGTGTTATCATGAGCGAATTGGAATATGAGGGAGAAATGAAATTGGGGCACAATGTAAAAATAGGCTACTACGCACAGAATCAAGCCAATTTACTCGATCCGGAATTAACCGTTTTTGATACCATCGACCGCATTGCTGTGGGCGAAATTCGCACTAAAATCCGAAATATACTTGGAGGATTCATGTTTTCGGGCGAAGATGCCGATAAAAAAGTCAAAGTACTTTCCGGAGGTGAACGCTCGCGCCTGGCTATGGTAAAACTTATGCTCGAACCGGTGAATCTGCTGGTTCTGGATGAGCCAACCAACCACCTCGATATGCGCTCGAAAGAAATCCTGAAACAGGCGCTGATCGATTACGACGGAACGATAATCGTTGTGTCACACGACCGCGAATTCCTGGACGGACTAGTGAACTGCGTGTACGAATTCAAGGATAAAAAGGTAAAACAACACCTGGGCGGTATTTACGAATTCCTTCGCCGGAAGAAAATGGAATCGATGAAGGAACTGGAGAAAAAGGACTTACCTTTGAATCAGGAAGTTAAAACGCAAAAGAAAGAAGAAGCCGAAAACATAAGCTTTGATGAACGCAAGGAAATCAACAAGAACATCAATAAGCTCGAAAAAAGCATCGAAAAGAATGAGCTGGACATTGCCGGTCTGGAACAAAAAATAGCAGAAATGGACCAGATTCTGGCCGAAACCAATGGCTCCGATCCGGAAATTTTCAAAAAATACGACCGGATGAAAAAGGATCTGGAGAACAAAATGTACGAATGGGAAATTTTACACGAGCAACTTGAAGAGTTGACCGCAAAGAAAACCTGGTAAAAAAATATTAATTAGGAAATTTGAAGATTTGTAAATTTGAAGATAGAAATCCTCAAATCCTCCAATTTTCAAATCCTTAAATCTATAAAAAATGTTCAAACGAGAAGATAAACCCGCCGACGATCTGGTATTTGGAATACGCGCCGTCATCGAAGCCATTCAGGCCGGAAAAGAAATAGACAAGGTTCTGATTAAAAAAGGGTTGGTTGGCGATTTATTTAAGGAACTGTTCGACCTGATCCGCATTCGGCAAATTGCCTTTCAGTATGTTCCGATTGAAAAAATCAACCGTATTTCGCGTAAAAATCACCAGGGCGTGCTTGCATTTGTATCGCCGGTGGCTTTGCAGCGAATCGAAGATATTATCCCGGCCATCTACGAAGCTGGCAAAACTCCGTTTGTGCTGGTACTCGACCAGGTGACCGACGTGCGTAACTTTGGTGCCATTGTCCGCTCGGCCGAATGTGCGGGCGTAAATGCCATTGTTATTCCCGATAAAGGTTCAGCCCGCATCAATGCCGATGCGGTAAAGACTTCAGCAGGAGCGTTGCATTTAATTCCGGTTTGCCGCACCCGCAGCCTAAAAGAAACCGTTTCGTTCCTGAAAGAATCAGGATTAAAACTGGTAGCAGCAACCGAAAAAGCAACAGCTGTTTACACCAATGTCAGCCTGACTGGACCAATCGCATTCATCATGGGTTCCGAAGATACCGGAATCGATCAACGTTTGCTGGCATTGGCCGACGAGCAGGTTAAAATCCCGATTCTTGGAAAAATCGAATCGCTCAATGTTTCAGTGGCTTCAGGATTGCTGATTTATGAAGTGATCAGGCAGCGGGGGTTGACAGCGGAAAATTAATAATTTGGTGGTTCGTTGTAGTCATTAAATGGTCATTGATAGTCATTCACTTGTAATTAGAAAAATCTTTACAACGAATGACGCGAAGCAATTGACAATCAAATGACACCATATTCCCCATCCAATGATCTTTAAGAATTAATTAACTCAAAACATTCACAGGGAGTTCGAAATACAATACCTTTGTGCCCCTGTAAAATCAAGAATAAAAAATACTTAGCGAATGATTACGGTTTCAAATTTGGCAATACAGTTCGGAAAAAAACCTTTGTTTTCGGATGTTAATTTAAAGTTCACACCGGGCAACTGTTACGGTGTAATTGGCGCAAACGGCGCTGGAAAATCAACCTTTTTGAGGATTATCTCCGGCGATTTGGACGCTACCAGGGGATCGGTTCTGATGGGTACCGGCGAACGGCTTTCGGTACTGAACCAGAATCACAACGCCTTTGACGAATTTGCTGTTCTCGATACGGTATTGATGGGTCACAAAGAATTGCTCCGGGTGATGAAGGAAAAAGATGCCCTTTATGCCAAAGCCGATTTCACTGAAGAAGATGGACATTTAGCCGCCAAACTGGAAGACGATTTCGCCAACATGAACGGCTGGAATGCCGAAAGCGATGCAGCCAGTTTACTAAGTGGCCTGGGTATTAAGGAAGACATGCATTACACGCTGATGAAAGACCTGAACGGTAAGGAAAAAGTACGTGTTTTGCTTGCTCAGGCCCTGTTCGGAAATCCGGATAACCTCCTGCTCGATGAGCCTACCAACGACCTTGACCTTGAAACCGTACTTTGGTTGGAAAATTATTTGGCCAACTGCCAGAACACGGTGATCGTTGTTTCGCATGACCGTCACTTTTTAGATAATGTGTGTACCGATGTGGTTGATATCGACTTTGGAAAGATCCGGACTTTCTCAGGAAACTATACGTTCTGGTACGAATCGAGCCAGCTGGCTTTGCGTCAGGCTGCCAATGCCAACAAAAAAGCCGAGGAAAAGAAGAAAGAACTTCAGGAATTTATTCAGCGTTTCAGCGCCAACGTAGCCAAGTCGAAACAAACGACCAGCCGCAAGAAAATGATCGAAAAGCTGAAGATTGAAGAAATTGAGCCTTCAACGCGCCGCTATCCGGGAATCATTTTTCAGCAGGAACGTGCGACCGGCGACCGCGTGTTAAGTGTCGAAAACCTATCATATATTCAGGACGGCGAAGTGCTGTTTAAAGACATTTCGTTCACCATCGAACGTGGCGACAAAGTGGTGTTCCTGGCCAAGGAAAACCGCGCCATTACTGCATTTTTCAACATTATCAACAAACAGCTTGAACCTACCACCGGTACGTTCGACTGGGGTGTAACCATCTCAACGGCTTATTTGCCGAACGATGTAACCGATTTCTTTACCAAGAACGAAACGCTTTACGAATGGCTGGGGAACTACTCTACCGACACCAGCGAAAACTTCCTTCGCCAGTATCTGGGTAAAATGTTGTTCTCGGGCGACGACTTGCAGAAAAGCGCCAAAGTGCTTTCGGGGGGCGAAAAAATGCGTTGCATGATTGCCCGCATGATGCTGGCTCACCCGAATACTGTTATCCTTGACCATCCGACCAACCATTTGGATATGGAGTCGATTCAGGCGTTCAACAACAACATGAAAACCTTCCCCGGACAGGTGCTGATGACCGGCCATGACCACGAATTTATCGAATCGGTTTGTTCGCGCGTGATTGACCTGACGCCGCGCGGAGCCATCGATAAATACATGGACTTTGAGGATTACCTCACCGACGAAAAAATCAAAGCCCAGCGCGAAGAAAAATATAAATAATCAGAAGATTGGGTCTCCCCGAATTTATTTCGGGGTCTGACATTCAACGCGAAGGGATCCTGAAACAAGTTCTGGATGACAGGTTTCTAATGTATTTTAGCATTGAGGCTATCCAGCTTAAAAACAATATAATCAAAGCCGTCTTCGGAATTTCCGGGGACGGCTTCTTATTTGATATTCACCACCTGATTCAAATCTAGAAATCAAACGAAACTTTATGAAGCAACAAGTGCTGATTAATTTAAAATACTTCTAAATAGGAAAGGCATATACGCTAAAAATATGTTCCTGAAAATCACAGAGCATCAGTATTTCCAATAAATGCAAATTATTAATCTGATTTTCAAAACCTTCCGGCAAAGATCTCAATATTGCATTTTTAGATCCTTAATCTGTCCAGTTTATAATGAACATCTAAAAATATTTTTGATAATGATTTCTTTTTGTTTTAAATTTAATCGATCAACATATAAATCGGGAATGATTCAGAGATAAAGGATCACGTTTTAAGGGTAGCGAGATGATTTTATGTTTTTCATTTTCGATTCTAAAAGGCGATTCAAATTCCATAAATTACAATTTTTACTTCACGATTTCATGTTATTACACATTCCATATGTGGGTAACAAAGGGATTTTCTGTGTCAAATTTCCAAATATTTAATTCTATAACAGGGACTTAAATATTCTCACATCACACTCACAATTCGCATTATTCAAACGATTGTTATCCAAATGTCATTCTATTTTCATTCTAATTTGAAGATACATTAAGGCATATTCATCTTCAAAACAGGTATTTGATCACCAGAAACGTCCATTTGATAAATGGCTTGAACTCCATACATCTATATTATCAATTTATTGTTTTGATGTTCATAACTTTAAGTGCGAATACATCTCAATGCGTTGACTGAAACGATATTCGCACAGAATATTTTTAAACGATTAGAAAACCAAACAACTAATAAAAACAAGGCAAACACGCGAAAAACACCTATGCTAAACAAACCAAAAACCCAGAATTCTGAATGTGTACACTTTGTGGACACTCCAATTCCAGAAATTTTATGAATATGAACCTTGGGAAAACCCAAACACAGCAAAACGCGGAATAGAACTGCGTTGATACGAACGATTACGATAAAAAATAGATAAAAAATATAAGTTAAATTAAAATCCACCACTATGAAAAAACGTTTACTTCGATTGAAAAGCAAGCTTTTACTCCCGATGCTCTTTTTGCTGTTGATGGCAATGAGTATGGTGGGTTCTGCGCAAAACGTTACGGTTACTACCGACAAAGATGACTATTGGCCCGGACAGTGGGTAATTATTACCGGCTCAGGCTGGCAGAACGATGCTGAGGTACAACTCACCTTAACTCACTTAGATCCTTTGCCTGATCCGCTTCACTCCCATGAATCTTGGAAAGTAGCACCAAAGGCTGACGGAACCCTTTATTACGAATGGTTCGTGGAAGATAAGGAAAGTGGCACTTTCTTCGAGCTGCTTGCAGAGGGATTATCTACTGGATTGACTGCTAAAACTTATTTCAAAGATGCCAGAAATTTAAGCACATTAAGCGTTGCCTCACAAATCGGTTCGCTGACTTATAGCACCGCAAGTTCTGTAACATATGTAGTAACTATTAATTCAACAGGTAGTGGAAATGTTAATAATACCACATTGGCAGTTTCAGGATTGCCAGCTGGTGCCAGTGCATCGTTTAGTCCCGCAACCGTTAGTCCAAGTAATGGAACTCCGAGTCCTACTTCGATATTGACTATAACTACATCTGCGACTACTCCTGCGGGATCATTTACGTTCACTGTTGCCGCAAGTAACTCTGGAAGTAGTCCTACATCTGTTTCAGGTACAGGAACTTTAGTTATTTCAAAGGCTAACCAGACAATTACATGGAGCAACCCCACTGATATAACCTACGGTACAGAATTAAGTGCCACTCAATTAAATGCTACGGCAAATGTGCAAGGTACATTTGTTTATACCCCTGCTGCCGGTACCGTTTTAAATGCAGGAATTGAACAAACATTATCAGTAACTTTTACTCCTAATAATCCATCTTACAACCCTGTTTCAAAAGATGTATTGATAAATGTAAATAAGAAGGATGCTTCGGTTGTTGTGGATGTACAAACCAAAGAATACGGTTCTGCTGACCCAACCTTAACAGGAGTTTTAACTGGTTTCATGCCAGCTGACGGTGTCACTGCTGCTTACAG
>JAHEYT010000061.1 GCA_023251455.1 Bacteroidota bacterium | reverse complement strand
TTCCGTTGTCATAAGAAGCATTTGAATTTATTATTCCTGCCAATTTGTTCACTTCGTGATTAACTTGTTCCGCACAACTGTTACAAGTCATTCCGCTAATTGAAAACTCAACTTTTTGAATATTTGATTTGTCAACCAAAATGATTTCCTTTTCTGTCTTTGGGTAGAAAACATTTGAATAGAATGGAAAGGCAAGCATAATAATTGCAAATACTGTAACAATTCCTAAAAACGCTTTTGTTTGATTGAATTTTGGCTTTTCTTCTGTTTCACAGTTGCAGTCGATTTGTTCTTGGGGTTTCAACTTTTGATACCAAGCAAAACCAAGAACTAAAATTGTCAAACCAATAAAATACGGTCTGAAAGGTTCAAGCCAAGAAAAAGTAGAAGCAAGTCCACTTGTTCCTGCGATGAGAGCCAAAACTGGCGTTATGCAACAAAGTGAAGCAGCAATTGCTGTCAAAAGTCCTGTACCGATTAATTTATTGTCTGTTTTCATGTTGTTTCCAAGATTTTATCTTCAATAAGAATTTTGAAGAACGATTTGAGCATTTTTTCATATTCTCCTGTTAGTGAGTAAAAAATTGTTTGTGCTTCACGTTCCGTTTCAATAAGTTTTCGGTCTTTGAGTTTTCGCAAGTGTTGAGAAATAGCCGAAATTGTCATGCAGAGAATGTCGCTTATGTCACAAACACAAAGTCGTTTTTCTTCATAAAGTAGGAAGAGAATTTTCAATCTAACGTTATTACCTGCCAATTCAAGTCCGTTTGATAAATAGTCAAACGAACCGTTGAGTTCTGATACTCTTTCTTTGCAACGGTTTATTTGTTTAATATCCGCTTGTTGTCTTATGCAAGAATTGTAGTCCATAAGCACAAAGGTAGTTAATTTGTTTATTTTAGCAACTGCTTAAATACAAGAATCTAAAAATCTGCGATTTTAAGGTTGTTAGGTTATATCGCCTTGCCCTAACAATCCCTCCCCTTTCAACGGGAACAGCTTCTACCTCACTTATGGTATGCCATATACCTTATTTGTGGTATTTGAATAAAAATAAATGGATTGCACCTTTGGCTTGTATTTATACTTATTAGTAGAGATACATAAAAAAGACCAAGATGTATAAAATTCCAGACTCCCTAAATACTGAAATTAGTGCATTTGCAAAGCATGTGCACGATTTCAGAAACGGTGAAATTGAAGTTGTAAAATTCAAAGCCATCCGCGTGCCGATGGGCATTTACGAACAACGTGTAAACGGTACTTTTATGGTTCGTGTGCGCTGTGCTGCCGGTATGATTACACCCAGACAGTTGAAGGAAGTTGCCCTTCTGGCTCAAAAAGAGGGAACCGAACCCATTCACATTACCACCCGTCAGGAGCTTCAGTTGCATAACGTTAAGTTGGAACAAGCTCCCGAAATTTTGGAACAATTGTACCGATTGGGTCTGTCGTCGCGCGGTGGTGGCGGAAATACGGTACGCAACATCATGGCTTCGGAAGATGCAGGCATTGCAAAAGATGAAATTTTTGATGTTACGCCTTATGCGTTGGCTTTGACCAATACCCTGATTGCCGAATCGAATTCGTGGTCGTTACCACGTAAATATAAAATTGCTTTTGCCGGAAACGATTCGGACAATGCCAATGCCACTTTCAACGACCTAGGGTTGATTGCTACCACCCGTTCGGGAGAAAAGGGGTTCAAAGTCTATATCGGCGGCGGATTGGGTTCAAAACCAACAGCCGGATTTAAACTGTCGGATTTTGTTCCGGCAACCGACCTGCTTTATGTAGGCGAAGCGTTGAAAGTCTTGTTTTCGGAACACGGAAACCGCCGCAACCGCCACAAAGCGCGCATCCGCTATATCTTTTACAAATTGGGAGAAGAGCGTGTTTTCGGGCTTTTCTATGAAATATTTAACCGTTTGAAGGCCGAAGACAATTACGAACTGGTTCTTCCTGAAGTTTTAGAATCGGCTAGAGAAGGTCTGGTGATAGATTTTAACCCTGAAAATGGGCTGTTCGGAAAATGGTTAAAACGGTATGTGAAAGAACAAAAGCAAAGCGGACTTTACTCCGTTGAAGTGCCCTTCAATCAGGGAATGGTCAAAACAGAAACATTTATCCGGCTGGCCGAATTTCTGGCCCCGCTTGGCGAAGATGTGATCCGGTTTACCATGCGGCAAAACATTCTGTTGCGAAATATCCCCGGGCAGTTGCTTGAATCCTTGTATCAGGAATTGAAAGATTTGGGCTTGGAAGTTGATCTGCCCCGAATACTGAATTCTCTGGTTGCCTGTGCCGGTGCGGATACCTGCCGGTTGGGAATTTGCCTTTCGAGAGGCGCATCGTCGGCAATCAAAAAATCATTGTCTGGCATTTCTGAAGCCCAATTGGATGAATTGAGCGACATCAATGTCAATTTATCCGGGTGCCCCAACTCTTGCGGACAGCACAGTATCGCGCAGCTTGGTTTCTATGGAAAAGCATCGCGCAACGACCGCCTTTATCCGGCTTACTATGTGGTTGCAGGTGGGCAGACTGGCGACAGTAAAGCCCGGCTGGCATCGAAATATGGCGAGATCAACTCCCGCGACTTGCCTCAATTTACAACACAACTTTTAGAAAAATGGAGTGTAAAAAAATCACGGTTTTCTGATTTTAACGATTACCTCGACCGCGAAGGGAAAACCGATGTGGAAGAGCTGTTGATCAACTTTGAGACTATTCCATCATTCGGGGATGATAAAAACTACTATTTCGACTGGGGAGCCGAGGATATTTTCACGCTCACAGGGAAAGGCGCTGCCGAATGTTCAGCCGGCATGTTTGATATGATAGATTTCGACCGCGATGCCATTTTAGATATTCAGAAAGGCATTGAACAAACTAACGATCACGAGTTGATAAACAAATCGCTTTATGGTATTGTATATCATGCTTCAAGGATGTTGCTGGTTACCCGCGGCATAGAACCCAATAGCCGAGAAGAAGTTTTTACAGCATTTATACAATCATTCATTCATGAAGGACATATCAGTGTGGATTTTGAACCGGTAGTTAAGTTGGCTCTGACAAATCCAGAAGCTTCATTTGTAAAACTCCGGACTATCGTTTATGACCTTGCAACTTCGGTTATTGATTTATATAACAACATGGACGATTCGCTTCAGTTTAAGGCACAAAATGAAGTTACAAAGGCTAATGAAAACGTAACAGAGATCGCATCTGATAAACGTTTTAAAGATTTTCGCGGCGTAGCCTGTCCAATGAATTTCGTGAAGACAAAAATTGAATTATCGACTATGAAAAGTGGTGAACTACTTGAAATCCTTTTGGATGATGGTGCACCTATTAAAAACGTGCCGGGTTCGGTCCGTAACGAAGGACATCATGTTCTGGAAGAGAAACGGAACGAAAATTTTTGGTCGGTTTTAATCCGGAAACAATAGTTTTATATTTAAAGATTTACATAAAACAAAAAGATACACCATGACAAAAATTGCAGAAAAGTTAACAGACTTAATAGGTAACACTCCATTGTTGGAGCTTTCCAATTTTAACAGTCAGCATCAGATTGAATCCAGACTGATCGCCAAATTGGAATACTTTAATCCGGGCGGAAGTGTAAAAGATCGCATTGGCAAGGCCATGATCGAAGATGCCGAAGCAAATGGCATACTCAAACCTGATTCAGTAATTATTGAGCCGACCAGTGGAAATACCGGGATTGCCTTAGCATTGGTTGCCGCAGCAAAAGGATACCGTTTAATCCTTACCATGCCTGAAACCTTCAGTGTAGAACGTAGAAACCTTCTCAAAGCGCTTGGTGCTGAACTTGTTTTGACTCCTGGTGCACAAGGAATGAAAGGCGCCATTGCCAAAGCTGTTGAACTGGCAGAAACTACACCAAATTCATTCATTCCACAGCAATTTAAGAATCCCGCAAATCCTGAAGTACACCGAAAAACAACCGCAATCGAAATATGGGACGATACCGATGGTGAAGTTGATATTTTTGTTTCAGGAATTGGAACTGGCGGGACGATTACCGGCGTGGGCGAAATCCTGAAGGAAAGAAAACCGTCCGTTCAGATCATTGCTGTTGAGCCAGCCGATTCACCGGTCATTTCAGGTGGAAATCCAGGTCCGCACAAAATACAGGGAATTGGTGCAGGTTTTATCCCTGAAGTGCTGAACCGTTCGGTGATTGATGAAGTGATCACGGTGAGCAATGAGAATGCTTTTGCTACCAGCCGTCAATTGGCCCGTTCAGAAGGATTGTTGGTAGGAATTTCTTCAGGGGCAGCGGCTTACGCAGCTCTACAGGTAGCCAAACGTCCCGAAAATAAAGGGAAAATCATAGTAGTTATCCTTCCCGACACGGGAGAAAGATACCTTTCTACTATTCTTTACCAGTTTGAAGAACCGGCAGCAGTGCATTCCAATTAGATTTTGTAGCCTGGAAGAACTGCCCTTTTGGTTGCGAAAATTCTATTTTCAAAGATTATCCGATAAGTGTACCGGGTAATATACCATGTTTATGGTATGCAAAATGCCTTATTCATGGGATTTTGGCATACCATTTATCTAACCACCTTCGCAATTAATAACAGCACTACTTAATTCCGTCAGAATTATGGCAAAAATTGCAAAAAGCATAACCGATTTGATTGGGAACACCCCTCTGTTGGAACTGAGAAAGATTGAGCAAAAGTTTAATCTGGAAGCCAGAATTATTGCCAAACTCGAATCGTTCAATCCAGGCCGTAGTGTAAAAGACCGGATTGGATTTGCACTGATAGATGTTGCTGAAAAGCAGGGCTGGATTGATAAAAATACTGTGATTATAGAGCCGACAAGCGGAAATACCGGTATTGCCCTGGCACTTGTTGCAGCGTCAAAAGGATACCACCTCATACTGGTAATGCCCGACTCAATGAGTATCGAAAGACGAAATATACTGAAAGCGCTCGGTGCAGAAATTGTTCTTAGCCCTGGCCATGAAGGGATGAGCGGCGCTATTCGCAAGGCAAACGAATTGAAGAATACGTTTCCAAAGGCCTTTATTCCGCAGCAATTCAGCAATTATGCGAATCCGGCCATTCACCGGAAAACAACTGCGTTGGAAATTTGGAATGATACCGACGGACTCATTGATATTTTTATTGCCGGGGTCGGGACCGGTGGAACCATCACCGGAGCTGGTGAAGTATTAAAAGAAAAAAATCCTGAAATAAAGGTTGTGGCAGTTGAACCTGCTGACTCTCCCGTACTTTCAGGTGGTAGGTTTGGACCACATAAAATACAAGGTATCGGGGCAGGATTTATTCCGGGAGTACTTAATGTCAATGTGTACGATGAAATTTTCAGGGTGAAAAACGAAGAAGCTTATGAAATAAGCAACGAACTTGCTCTAAGTGAAGGTTTACTGGCGGGAGTTTCTTCCGGTGCAGCCGTTTATGCAGCCATTCAGGTTGCAAAACGACCAGAAAATAAAGATAAACGCATCGTAGTTATACTTCCCGATACAGGAGAACGATACCTTTCTACCGGGCTTTATCAGGTTGAGAAAAAAGGTGAAGTTCAGAAGCCTATTTTTGATAAAAACAATGTGATTTGATAATTTAAAATAACTATAAAAATGGCAAAGATTCAGGTAAATGGAAATGAGCAGGAGGTGGAAGTGCCTATCTCTTTGATCGATTTGATTAAGAAAAACAACGTGGCGCAGCCCGAAATGGTTTCCGTACAGGTAAACGGCGAATTTCTAGCGCGCGAAAATTTTGATTCAACACTAATATATGATGGCGATGAAGTTGATTTCCTTTACTTTATGGGAGGAGGCGCAATTTAATTGACTATTTATTCATTTACTATTTTACAATTGAAAGTGCAAAAGCGAGTGCTACTCGCAGTATGAAATAGTAAATAGTAATTAACAAAATCGTAAATAACCAAGATGGATTTTACTGAAGATCAAATACAACGATACAGCCGCCACATCATCCTTCAGGATGTAGGTGTGGAAGGGCAGGAAAAGATCAATAACGGAAGGGTACTGATTGTTGGCGCGGGTGGTTTAGGCGCACCTGTTGCCCTTTACCTTGCTGCAGCGGGCGTTGGCACCATTGGCATCATCGATGGCGACGTCGTCGATTTGTCGAACCTGCAACGTCAGGTCATCCATTTTACGGCTGATGTGAATAAAGCCAAGGTACTTTCGGCAAAAGAGAAAATTAATCAGCTTAACCCTGATGTAAAGGTGATTACCTACTACGATCTTCTGACAGCAAGCAATGCTTTGGACATCATCAAAGATTACGATTTTGTGGTGGACGGAACAGATAATTTCCCTGTGAAATTCCTGATTAACGATGCTTGCGTTCAGGCCGGAAAACCATTCTCGCACGGAGGAATATTACGTTTTGAGGGGCAAACCATTACCGTTTTGCCGGGAACTGCCTGTTATAGATGCGTTTTCCATTCGCCGCCGCCACTCAATGCCGTACCCACCTGTTCGCAGGCTGGTGTTTTAGGTGCCATTGCCGGAATGCTGGGAACCATCCAGGCCGCTGAAGTATTGAAATATTTAACCGGAGTTGGCGATTTGCTGACCAACCGTTTACTCACCTTCAACGCGAAAACGATGGAATTCCGCACTATTAAAGTGAAACACAACCATCGATGTGCAGTTTGCGGCGATCATCCAACCATCACCGAACTGGTTGATTACGAACAGGCAACCTGTGAAATAAAAAGTAAACATTAAATTATGGAAGTCCCGGAATTAACACCAGAAAATCAGTCGAAAGCGCAAAAGAAGCTTTCTCTCATTTGTTTCAGCGGAGACTTTGACAAGCTGGTGGCGACTTTCACTTTGGCAACCGGTGCGGCCGCAGTGGGCTACGAAGTAAATATCTTCTTCACTTTCTGGGGACTTGATGCCATTAAGAAGAAACAAGGCAGGGCATTTGTTGGGAAAGGTTTTCTTGGTAAGCTGTTTGGGTTTTTTATGGGCGGTTTGCGTAGCGCACCTGTCAGCCGGTTGAACTTTTTAGGACTTAGTCCAAAGATATTTCGCTACCTGATGCGAAAGAAAAACGTTGCTACCCTCGAAGAGTTGGTTGAAGCCGCCAAGGCGTTAGAAATAAATTTATATGCCTGCGAAATGGCCATGCACATCCTTGGACTTGAAAAGAGCGACTTTATTCATGAAGTAAAAGGAGTGCTTGGCGTTGCTACTTTCCTCGAATTATCTGAAGGTGGAAGAACGATATTCATTTAATTTAAAATCAATTCAATATGGCTACTTTCAAATTAGATATTACACGTGAGCATTGCCCGATGACTTTTGTTAAAACCAAAATCCAACTGTCAAAACTAAATGCTGGCGATGTATTGGAAGTTTTGCTTACCGAAGGCGAACCGCTCGAAAATGTTCCGAAAAGTTCACGAGAACAAGGATTTAATGTGTTGGAAGTATCGCATGTTGAAGGCGTGGTACATAAAGTTCTCATTCAGAAATAACATTTCAGGCCATGCTCCAAATACCGCAACAAATTATTAATGATCTTTTTGATCACGCCAAAACGGGCTTGCCTGAAGAAGTTTGTGGTTATCTGGCTGGTACCAATAGCCAAGTTGTCAAACATTTCAGGCTAACAAACATTGACCATAGCAACGAACATTTTTCGTTTGATCCGAAAGAGCAGTTTCAGGTGATGCGTGAAGCACGGAAATTAGGTTTGGAGATTTTGGCCAATTACCACAGTCACCCGGAAACTCCGGCACGACCTTCACCGGAAGATATCCGGCTGGCATTCGATCCGAATATAAGCTATCTGATTGTTTCACTGGCTGCTGAATTACCAGATGTGAAATCTTTCAGGATAAAGGGTGGTGAGGTTGAAAAAGAAGAAATACAGATTATTTAGAAAATAAAATCATGGAAAAGCCAACCTTTTTTATAGGCGAAGAATTGTCGGATAAAACGCGGCAATGGCTTCACATGCAACAGATTCAATACATCGAACAGCCTTTGCAAAAGATTGAAAATATGATAACGGGAGCTTTCGATGGCTATTTATTTTTCAGTCCTTTTGGTATTAACATGTTTAAATCATCCGGAAACTTTCCACTTCCAAACTCTTTGGTTTTTGCGAACCAAAACACCACTGCACGTGCGGCCTGGACACACTTTACAAACAAAGTACACACCTCTCCCGATTCAGAAGAACTGTCGTTTGTTCAATATTCGATTTTCCGGTGGATGAAGGAGAATCATTATAAAGGGGAACCTATCTAAAATCTTTATGCACTCGTTAATCTCCATTGTTGGCGCCGGGCCAGGCGACCCTGAATTATTAACAGTCAAAGCGCTGAAACGAATTCAGGAAGCCGACATCATTCTGCATGATGCCTTGGTGAGCGGTGAAATTTTAAATCTTGCCAAACCTGATGTAGAACGGGTTTATGTGGGCAAAATTTATCAGGATGGCCAAAATCAAACCGGAAGACAGGAATGGATCAACCAATTGCTGATTAATTTGTCAGAAAAAGGACAAAGAGTTGTCCGGCTGAAATCGGGCGATCCGATGATTTTTGGCCGGGGAGCTGAAGAAATCAGGTTTTGCATCGAGAACAAGTTGAACTATGAAGTTATTCCCGGCGTTACGTCTGCACTTGCAGCGGCTTCGTTATATGGAATACCACTCACCGAACGCGGCAAAAACAGCATGGTACTATTTGGAACTGGGCATTACAGCGAAGGCGAATTCCTGGATCTCGACACCTTTGTTTCTGTTTTGAAATCTGGCTCTCCAATCATTATTTATATGGGCTTGAACAAACTGATCCGATTATCCACCCGATTAATCGAACAATCCATTTCAGGAGATACCAGCGTTCAGATTTTAAGCAAAGTTTCACAACCCGATGCTTATTTCATTGAAGGCACTCTGGAAAATATTGCACAAGTGATTGAAAGCAAAAAGCCCGCAATGCCAGCATTGGTCGTTATCGGCAAAAATGTAGTGAAATTGAATGTGGCGGGCAGAGAATGAATATTAAATTTCTTTCAGAGAAACATGTTTCATCCATATAAATATAAGTAATTATCAGCTCATTTATAGATCCTTAACCCCTGTCGTGAGCATATCCAATGATGTACTTGCCAGTTTGTTGAAAGTGTATTCACGGATATCTTTAAATGTTCCGCGCACTGCACAGTTTGCCTCATCTTTACAATGTTCACAGGGTTCGTAGTATTTTTCGGAAGTACATTTTAGCAAGGCGATGCTGCCTTCAAAAAGCCTGACAATTTCGAGTAAATTGACATCTTTTGGATTTTTTATCAGGAAATAGCCTCCATTTTTACCAAGCTTAGAACTTAAATATCCGTTCTTCTTAAGTTCAAGCAAAATCGATTCGAGGAACCTTTTTGGAATTCGCTCACTCTCGGCTATTTCGTTGATCATCAGGGTTCCTTTTCCAAATTCTTTCGCGAGCCGAACCATTGCCAGCATCGAATATCTTGTTTTTTGAGTCAGCATGCTATCCTATTTTACTGATATACTTTAATTTATCTATGTCATTGATCTCAATGGTTTTTCCCTCTAAAGATACGATTTTCTCATTCTGCCATTTCGATAAAGTCATGATCACATTTTCGGTGGAGCAACCGGCAAATTCGGCAATTTCTTTTCGGGTTAGTGAAAGGAGAAACGAATTGCTATGGTAAACTTCTTCGGCCAGATACAAAATGATGTCGGCGATTCGCCCTTCTTTTTGCTTGTGCGCCAGGCTGATAAAATTCATGACCGACTTTTTGAACATCTCGGAGGCCACCTGAAACATCATCATGGCGAATTTAGAATTATCCATCAAAACCCCTTCAATCACTTTGGAATCAATCATGATAACCTCACAATCTTCAACCGCGATGAGCGAAAACAGGTTATTGTCTTTGTAAAACAGGTTGGCTCCTCCCAAAATCTTTGGTGCCGAAACAATAGTCAGGATAAGATTTTTACTTGTCTCATTCTCGTAATTGAACTTGACAATTCCCTTTTCAAGATAAACCACATGAGATGGCATCCCACCCTGTTTCAAAATGGGTTCCCCTTTTTTAAAAGTGAGTTTAACCGAAGTTTTTTCGAGTTTATCAAAGTCTTTTTCAGAAATAAACTGAGAGGAAATTCTTCTGAACCATGAATATTCCTGCTTGGTTTCACTTAAAAGCATAGCCTGGGATTTTGAAGATGAATGGATTATTAGCGCAAAAATAAAAGTACACTAAGTCAATTGACAATATAGTCGTATTAAGACGTATTTTAAATGGAGTTCAGTATTTTCACCTATTTGTTCTCCGGAAAGTATTAAATTTTTAATGGTATGGCCTATAAATAATCATCTAAATACCTATCAGTTAATGGAGTTTATAAATACATTTGGCCATATAGATTTAATTTTAAAGTCTACTTTTGTGGCTTAACGAAATATATGCGCAATTCGGGAAATAAAATAATAATTGCCGATACACAGTTTTTAGTGATTGAAGCCTTGAAATCGTTGCTAATCAGCGACAACCGGTTTTCAATTACAGCAATTGTGGGTACGCAGTACGAACTTAATAACGCTCTGAAAACCGAAAGCTGTCAATTGCTTATTACTGACTTTAACCTGGTTGATTTTGAAAGTCTTGGCGATTTGCAGGAACTAAAAAAGAAATTTCCTGATTTGGCCATTCTAATTCTTACCAATTCTTTGAGCAAAGCAGATATTACTGAGCTGTCGAAAATAGGAATTAGAAACGTCGTTTATAAAACGTCTGATAGCGATGAGATTTGGAGTTCTATTGATGCTGCAATTAAAGGTAAAAAATTCTATTCAAGCGAGGTTCTTGACCTGATTCTGGAATTAAGTGAAAGTAAATCACTTTTGGAAGAACCTTCAAATCTGACAAGTTCGGAGATTGAGATTGTACGATTGGTTGCAAGCGGATTAACAACAAAAGAAATTGCATCCCGAAAAAACATCAGCTTTCACACCGTAAATACTCACCGTAAAAATATCTTCCGCAAGCTTGGAGTTTCTAATACTTCCGAGTTGATTATGCAGGCCATCAAGTCTGGTTGGATTGATAATATTGAGTACTACATTTAGCCCCATACCTATTTTGTGGTATAAAGATTACCCATAAGATGGTATTTCAAATAACCACTGGCTACCACATCTTTGTAACGACACTAAATTTTACGAAGATGGAAAAACCAACCTTTTATATCGGAGAAAAATTATCGGATAAAACCCGGCAATGGCTTTACCGGCAACAGATTCAGTATATTGAGCATCCTTTGCATAAGATTGAAGAACTGGCAACAAGGGCTTTTGATGGCTACCTGTTCTTTAGTCCAAAAGGAATCTCCCGGTTTAAATCATCAGGAAATTTTCCTCATCCACTTTCGTTGGTCTTTGCGAATGAAAATTCGACAGCTCGTGCCGCCTGGAGTCATTTCACCAATAAAGTACATACTTCACCCGAATCGGAAGAACTGTCATTTGTTCAGTATGCCATTTATCGCTGGATGAAGGAGAATAGTTATGTAGGAGAACACATCTGATTTTGAATATAATCCTTATTAGATACCTATTTTGTGGTATATAATTTACCAGAAACGAGGTATTTCAGACAATCAATTTGATGACAATCTTTGCAATGTCATTGAACACAACCAGAAAATGAAGACAACACGACAAATATCGAATCCATACTTACTCCGGATAAACGGTGCTGGCAATCTTACTGCCGGACTGTGTTGTTGTTGCCAGACCAACCCTTCGGCTTTCCGAATGCGAATGTGCTGCTAAACGCACGTGTAGCGTTCCAATCCTTATCATCATTTTTTACAACGCGAAATGAAAGCTAATCCTTTCTTTTCTGTCAGGCTAAATACTTATACAAGAGCCTTTCATAAATAATCAATCGTTAGTAATCACTCAAAAACCTATAATCATGACAACACAAAAACTAAAATTCGAAACGCTGCAACTTCATGCAGGACAAGAGGTAGACTCAACAACCAATTCAAGGGCAGTTCCGATTTACCAAACTTCATCGTATGTTTTTAACAATGCTGATCATGCTGCCAATCTGTTTGGCCTGAAAGAATTTGGCAATATTTATACCCGCATTGGCAATCCAACGACCGATGTTTTCGAGAAACGTATTGCTGCGCTCGAAGGTGGTGTCGCTTCCTTGGCTGTTTCGTCCGGACAGGCGGCACAGTTTATTGCGCTTACCAATATTTTGCAGAATGGCGATAATTTCGTTTCCACTTCGTATGTCTATGGCGGAACTTACAACCAGTTTAAAGTTCAGTTTAAACGACTGGGAATTCAGGTAAAATTTGTGGACGGTGATAATCCGGCCGATTTCGAAAAGGCGATCGACGAAAAAACCAAGGCTATTTATCTGGAAACCATTGGCAATCCCGAATTTAATGTGCCTGATTTTGATGCCATTGCTGCGATTGCCCAAAAGCACGACATCCCGTTGGTGGTTGATAATACTTTCGGCGCTGGAGGTTATCTTTTTCGCCCAATCGAACACGGCGCCAACATCGTCGTCGAGTCGGCAACCAAGTGGATTGGCGGCCATGGAACAAGTATTGGCGGTGTAATTACCGATGCAGGAAATTTTAACTGGGCAAACGGCAAGTTTCCGCAGTTTACCGAGCCTTCAGAAGGTTATCATGGACTGGTTTTCTGGGATGTATTTGGAGCAAACGGCCCTTTTGGAAATATCGCATTTATCATCCGCGCACGGGTTGAGGGGCTGCGCGATTACGGAACCGCACTAAGTCCGTTCAATGCTTTTCTGCTGATTCAGGGTCTTGAGACCTTGTCGTTACGGGTTGAACGTCATGTTCAGAATGCACAAATCATTGCCGATTGGTTGGAAGGCCATGCCCAGGTTAGAAAAGTGAATTACCCAGGATTAGCCTCCAGTCCGTACCACGAACTGGCAAAGAAATACCTAGAAGTTGGGTATGGAGGAGTCCTTTCGTTCTTGATTGATGGTGGAAAAGAGGCAGCAGACGAGTTCATCAACAACCTAAAACTAATCAGTCATTTGGCTAACGTGGGCGATGCTAAATCGCTGATCATCCATCCGGCATCGACTACTCATCAGCAGTTATCAGCAGAAGCACAGGCATCAGCCGGAGTTATTCCTGGTTTGGTTCGTCTGTCTGTCGGAATTGAACATGTCGAGGATATTATTCAGGATTTGGCACAGGCATTTACCAGTGTAAAACACTTGTCGGAAATAAACAGAAAGCCTGAAGTTGAAGTGAAAGAGAAGAAAAGTTTAGTTGGAAATATATTAAGGTTCTTTTAATCAATTGCTGAAGGTTCCGGGTTCCTTCCCGGAATCTTTATTCTTCAGACTTTATAAACATGAAATATTTCATGTTTTAGGCTATTAAATTTCATTTTCGTTCCTGAATTATCCAACTACAAGTTTATCCTCAATCAGGAATAGAGGACGTATTTTTGACTGTCCGGTATAATTGTAAAAACAGGCAAATAAAACTTTGAAAAATATACAGTAAATCAATAGACAATATAGAAATGAAAAAAGTACTTTTAATAATAACGATTTGGGGAGGTTTGGTTTTCAGCGCAAAATCACAATCAACCGACGATGTTTTGAATTTATTGATTCAACGGAATGTGGTTTCGCAGAAAGATGCCGACTCGATCCGAGCAGAAGCTGCAATTGCTTCACAGACGAATTTGACCAAGGTAAAAGCGTTCCCGATTAACGCCAGTAAGAAAATTACCATCGCCGGATACACCCAGGTTCGTTACCAGGCATTGGAAGAAACCGGTAAGATTGATGGG
This sequence comes from Bacteroidota bacterium, assembly GCA_023251455.1. Lineage (GTDB taxonomy): Bacteria > Bacteroidota > Bacteroidia > Bacteroidales > Prolixibacteraceae > Aquipluma. The sequence continues at coordinate 29,054 of JAHEYT010000061.1, read as the reverse complement.
TTCGATATTCGCCGTGCACGGGTTGATCTGAAAGGGACTTTTTCGCCTTATTGGGGCTACCGCTTACAGTTCGATCTGGCCGGAACTCCAAAATTGATCGATGCTTACGCCGAATTGAAGCTGAACGACTATTTCAATTTCACGATTGGTCAGGCTAAAATCCCGTTTTCGCTCGAAAACCTTGCAAGTTCAACCAAACTGGAACTGATAGACCGCTCGCAGGTAGTTGAAGCTTTGACTGCCCGAGGGAAAGATGTGGGTGGCAACCAAAATGGCCGCGACATTGGGATCTTACTTGGTGGCACCATCCTGAAACTAAAAGACCGTCCGGTGGTTGATTACCGGTTGGGTGTTTACAATGGTGCGGGAATCAATACTGTTGATAATAATGAAGGCAAAGACATTGCAGCCCGGTTGATTGTCCACCCGGTGGTCGGGCTCGACATTAGTGCCGCATTATACGATGGATCTCGATTTGTGCCTGAAGTAAAAACAGGTACAGTTGTTACAACTCCTTCAAAAACAGTTAACCGCGACCGTTTTGGGCTTGACCTAAGCTATGACCTAAAAAACTTTTCAATACGCAGTGAATACATCTCTGGAAAAGACGATCAAACTGAACGAGAAGGGTACTATGTTTTGGGCGGATATTACTTCTTCCAGAAAAAAATACAGTTGGTAGCTAAATATGATTTCTACGACACCGACAAGTCGAAAGCCGATAATTCTTCAACCTGGTATGTACTTGGTGCCAATTATAATTTCAATGCCAATACCAAATTGCAGTTCAACTATTCTATCAAACAGGAAGAAGGCACAAGCATCGACAACAATTTTGCCAACGTTCAACTTCAGATTGGGTTCTAAGAATAGGCAGAAGGCAAAAAATTAGAAGGCAGAAGAAAAGTTAAGAACACATAAAAATAAAAATAAATGAAAAAAATTACCTCATATTTCTTTGCACTGTTGGTGATCTTCTCACTTTCAGTTGGCAAATCATATAGCCAGGCCAAAGACGATTTAAAAGGGAACATCAGCATTTCGGGGGCATTTGCGTTATATCCGCTCACCGTGAAATGGGCAGAAGAGTTCAGGAAACTTCATCCCAATGTGAAGTTCGATATTTCGGCTGGCGGTGCCGGAAAAGGGATGACCGACGCGCTATCGAAAATGGTCGATATTGGTTTGGTGTCGCGCGAAATCAGTCCTGAAGAAGTGAAGAAAGGTGCGTTTGCCATTGCTGTAACTAAAGATGCAGTAGTCCCGACCGTGAGCGCCGCGAACTCAAACATTCAAGACATCCTGGCAAACGGGCTCGACCGCGATGCTGCCGTAAATGTTTTTATTACCGGAAAAACTAAAACCTGGGGTCAGGCTATCGGTACAAAAAGCGCAGTGCCAATAAGGATTTACACCCGTTCCGATGCTTGTGGGGCAGGTGAGACCTGGGCTAAATATCTGGGTAAAAAACAGGAAGACCTTCTGGGGGTAGGTGTTTTTGGTGACCCCGGGTTAGCCCAAGCTGTTTCAAAAGACCCTTCAGGAATTGCCTACAACAATATTGGCTATGCTTATGACGCAAAGACCAAGAAGCCAAATCCTGGAATCAAGGTGCTTCCGCTCGACATTAACAACAATGGTAAGATTGACCCGGATGAAAATTTTTACGATACGATGGATGCCATCGTCAACGCAATTGCTACGGGCAAATATCCATCGCCACCGGCACGCGACCTGTATTTTGTGACTTCAGGGAAACCAGTTAAGAAAGAGTTGGTTGAATTCATCAAATGGTCGCTCACCGAAGGGCAGAAATATGTTTTGGAAAGCGGTTATATTATTATTTCGAAGGAAAAACTTGATGCCGGATTAGAGAAAGTAAAATAAAGGGAGACACAAATATTAATTTGACTTGCTGGCTTTTCGCAGCAAATCGGAACCTGACAGGATGAAAAGCCTGCCGGGTTTAGGTTTTAAAAGAGGTTGGCCATTTAAATCAAGATTTATGGATAAAATACGATACAACAAATACCGCCAAACAAGGGAATTTCTGATTCGGCACAGTATGCTTTTCCTGACACTGGTTTCTTTGTCGTTTGCAGTGATCATCGGCATCAGCCTGTATTATAAATCGGTTCCGATTTTGGATCAGCAGTCGTTGTGGGCACTTTTGACGGGCGAAAGCTGGAAGCCGTTAAAAGGTGAATTTGGTTTTTACCCTTTCATCATGGGAACCTTGTGGGTGACGGGCATTGCGATCATCATTTCGTTGCCGCTTTGCTTGCTTGCCGCCATTTACCTTTCGGAATATGCCCATCCCTATGTAAAAAAAGTGGTTTTCCCGATGATTGATGTGCTTGCCGGAATCCCGCCCGTAGTTTATGGTGTTTGGGGAATTTTGGTTGTGGTGCCATTTATTTCAACATCGCTTGCTCCTCATTTTGTTGAGTTTTCGACCGGATACAGCATTTTGGCCGGAGGAATTGTACTGGCTATCATGATCATCCCACTGATGATTTCGGTTTTTATTGAAATCTTCGATGCGTTGCCCGGCGGACTGCGCGAAGCTTCGCTTTCGTTGGGCGCTACCACCTGGCAAACCATTAAAAAAGTGGTACTTCGTAAATCGTTTCCGGGATTGGCTGCCGCCGTGGTTTTAGCCATTTCGCGTGCTTTTGGCGAAACCATAGCGGTTCTGATGGTTTGCGGAAACGTTTCGGAAGTACCCCACTCGGTATTCGATCCGGCCTACCCACTGCCTGCACTCATTGCCAACAATTACGGGGAAATGATGTCGATACCGATGTACGACGCGGCATTGATGCTCTCGGCATTGCTTTTATTTGTCATCATCCTGGCATTCAACGCCATTTCACGACTAGTTTTAATCCGAATAGAAAGGAACTTCGCTTTATGAAACATGTACGAATAAAAAGAATAGAAGAAAAGATTTTCAAAGCACTTATGATAGCGGCAACGCTGGTCATTGTGATCTCGCTGTTCATGATTATTGTCGCCATCGTTAAAAGAGGATTGCCAGCCATGAGCTGGGACATGGTCTCGAAAATACCAGGCGGGGGATTTTACATCGGCAAGGAAGGCGGTTTGCTCAACGCTATAGTTGGGTCGTTGTATATTGTTATCGGTTCTATTTCGCTTGGACTTAGCTTTAGCTTGCCGATTGTTTTATACATCAACCTTTACCTTCCTGAAAAGTCGCGGTTGGCGCAGTTTACACGCCTGTCGTTCGATATTTTGTTCGGGATTCCATCCATCGTTTATGGCGCTTTTGGCTTTACCCTGATGGTTTATTTGGGTTTGCGGTCGTCGTTACTTGCAGGTATCCTCACGGTAACCATCCTGATTATTCCGATCCTGATTCGCTCCATTGACGAGGTACTGCGGCGTGTCCCCAAAGAAATGAAAGATGCGGCACTTTCGCTGGGCGCCACCCGTTCCGAAATGATCAAACCCATTTTGCGGCAGGTTGCCCCCGGAATAGTCACTGCCGTGCTTCTTTCAGTTGGCCGCGGCATTGGAGATGCAGCTTCAGTGCTGTTTACCGCCGGATATACCGACAGTATTCCAACTTCCCTCTCTCAACCGGTGGCTACTTTGCCGCTGGCTATCTTTTTCCAACTCAGCAGTCCGATAGCTGAAGTTCAAGACAGGGCTTATGCAGCCGCACTTATCCTGACCTTTATTGTTCTGCTGCTGAGTGTTGCCGCACGTTTTTACAGTCGTAAATTTTCAAAAAACAAGATATGATACAGAATTTGCTTCGGGTTGAAAAATTCGTTGATTCACCCACCGAAAAAATGAAGGTCAAGAGAGAAACACAGGATAAGGCAGATGGTGATTTAATTTTGAAAGCCCACAAACCACATATCAGTGTCCGTAACCTGAATGTTTATCTGACCAAAAACCACATCCTGAAAAATGTCAATCTGGATATTCCTGATAAGGCAATTACTTGTATCATCGGGCCTTCAGGGTGTGGAAAAACCACTTTGCTAAAGACCTTTAACCGTCTGCTGCAAAACTCGCTGGACGTAAGGATTGAAGGCGATGTGCTGGTTGACGGCGAAAACATTCACGGGAAAGGCGTGGAGGTTGAAAACATCCGGAAGAAAATGGGATTACTGTCTCAACGGCCATGCCCGCTACCGATGTCAATCTTCGATAATATTGCCTATGGTCCTCGCATTCATGGGATCAGGAGAAAGAAAACGCTAAATATCATGGTCGAAAAATACCTGAAAGAGGCCGGGTTGTGGGACGAGGTGAAAGACAGGTTAAAATCACCGGCAACCAGTTTGTCGATTGGGCAACAGCAGCGGCTTTGCATGGCGCGTGGGTTGGCCGTTAAACCCGAGATTATCCTGGGCGACGAAGCAACTTCGGCACTCGATCCGATTTCGAGCAAAAAAATTGAAGAATTATTCGTAAAACTGAAAGATCAGTATTCAATAGTACTGGTTACTCATACACTTCGGCAGGCAAGGCGAATAGCCGACTACGTAATATTTATGTACCTGGGCGAGGTAATTGAGGCAGGACCGGCGGCCGAATTCTTCAGCAATCCGAAAGAGAAATTGACGAAGGAATACCTGGACGGGTATTTTAGCTAAGAAATACACCTTGTTCCTTGAACAGAACTATAATTTCACAAATTGCCAACATGCTTAAACAATAAAAAGTAACAGCTAAAAAGGTGATTTACACGAAGGCTATTTACACTAATTTTCATTTGCTTGAATTGCTGGGCATGAGACACTACCATAAAAACAGAAAACACAACAATCGCCTTCAAGAGGTTTAAAAATATTTTACAATTCTCACATTCGTAAAAGAACTGGCACGAATCTTCTGGCATCTTTTCTTCTTTTGAAAAGCCGCAGGTCGGAAAGGTAATAGTTGAATTAAAGTTAAATACCTTTTGCATATTTACATAATTTGTGGTCCAAAAGAATGCATTGCTTTAAAAGCGAATAACTTTTCTCACCAGAACCCGGTTTTGATCGATGAAGCTGATGGTGTAGATTCCTGATTTTAGACTGCTTGTATTCAGAGTAGCTGGAAACCCTGAAATTTTCTCCTGAATGCAGAGTTGTCCCAAATCGTTTCTAATTTCAATTATTATTGGATTTCTGTCAACATCAGCAGCTTCAATCGTTAAATGATCAGTCATTGGGTTCGGATAAATCCGAATCAGACGATCGTCAATAAGCGTATTCAGTCCTGTTGGAAACCCTGTTACCAGAAATTGCCCCATCATCCCGTCATCCTCGTGTGACAACATGTGACAATGAAACATGTATGGTATTTCCGGATCTGAAAAATCATCTAATTTCATAATCAACCTTGCAGATTGCATGGCAGGCACCAAAACGACATCTTTACGACCCTGTCTTGAACGATCAGGCGCAGTGCCTCCAATGTCGTTGATGAAAAACTGGAGTCCATGAATATGAAAAGGGTGGGCGATAGCTGTTTGATTGGATATCTGCCAGATTTCGGTGGCTCCAAGTTTGGCGGAAAAGTCAATTCGATCCATTGAAAATGATTGACCATTGATCAGAAACGGGCCGCTAAGATTGCCCATCCCCATGCCGCTGGATGTTAAAGTAAGGATTCTGGTTACAGATGATTTTGCTGGATCGGGCTTTTTGTATGAAATCAAATTTGAAGGTATTGTGAAAACCGCTTGAGCGGTTGGGGCAGTGACGGATAACCGGATTAATTTAAAATCTTTACCATTCAGAATATTAGCAGAATACCCGTCAATACTACCCATGCCCATACTTCCAGGAGCGGCAGCACCATAAATACCATTAGGCAACTCGGAACCAAAAGAAAACAGGTCCAGATTTTGATCTTTCAATCCTGAAAGGTTGACCAGCAGCTCTGCCCTTTCTCCAGGAGCTAACATTAATCGGGTTAGAGCAACTGGGGCATCCAGCAGGCCACCATCAGAAGCGATTTGATAAAACAGTTGATTTCCCTGAAGACCGATGTTATAGACACGATTTGTTGAGCCGTTCAATACCCTCAAACGGATAATTTGAGCAGGCACTTCTAAAATCGGGTTGATAGTGCCGTTAATAAGAATGGTATGGTCGTCAGCAGTATTGACGACAAACTGACGGTTTGAATCAAATGCCCTGGACTGGATAACAACCGGGAAGTCATCAAATCCATAATTGCGGGGCAAATTAAGAGCCGATTCCTGATTATCTCTTACAATAATCATCCCAGCAGCTCCTTTTGTTACTTGTTCGGCTGTTTTTCCATGAAGATGGGGGTGATACCAATACGTTGAAGCCTGATCTAATACCTTTATCCGGGGCGACCAGACCGTATGTGCCTGAATTACATTGTGCGGACTTCCATCTAATCTGGCCGGTACATGCAACCCATGCCAGTGCATTGTTGTTGGTTCATCGAGGTCATTATATACTGACAATTGTACCGAATCGCCTTGGTTTAGTATGACCGTTGGGCCCAGAAAGTTGCCGTTTACACCCATTGTGGTTGTCGCTCCTCCATTCAAAAATTGCATTGAACCATATTGCACATGCAGATTAACTTTGTTTCCTTCAAGAATTGGAGGGATAAACAATGGATTCTGGCTGTAGCCTGAGAAGAAGATTACAACCAGCACCAAAGTTGCAAAAATGCATTTCATTGGTTAATTGTTATACGCTGTATATAATTCGGAGATTTGTTTTATTCTCAGTTGATTAAAGTGGTCCAGTAAACCTTGTCAGAACGGCCAGAAATATGCGAATAAAAACTACAAAAGGTTTATAACTTTTTGTAGTTTCTCTGTTATATCTATTGCAATAACTTCCAATTCCTGATTTTGAATTGACACCATCGAAGCGATAGGGTTTACGGCGGCAATCTCAATGTTATTCGGGCCTTGTTCGATTACCAATACATTGCAAGGCAACATGGTTCCGATTTTATCTTCGGCTTGGAGTGCTTTGTATGCAAATGGTGGGTTACATGCGCCAAGGATAGTATATCGTTTAAAATCGACGTTTAACTTCTCTTTCAGTTTCTCGTGCATGTGAATTTCCGTAATCACGCCAAATCCTTCTGCTTTTAAGGCTTCTGTAATAATCTTAATGGCTTCGTCAAATGAAGCATTAAGTGTTTTGCTGAAATAGTATTCCATAGTATTAAGTTTTAGTAGGTTAAAATTACAATAAAATTATTTAGCAAGTTGCAAAATCCTGAATGCACCACGGGCAACTATAATGAAAACAATAGAACCTACAATAAGGTCGGGTAGTTTAGAAGAAAATAATAAAACAAAAATACCTGCGATAATTACACCAACGCTTATGAGAACATCATTTGCAAGGAAAATCTTCCCTGCTTTTATATGTACTTCATCTTTGGTTTTAGCTTTTTGAATCAAATACAGGCTTAACGCATTTGCAATAAAAGTAAATGATGCAACAATTATCATTGTCTTATAATCAGGTGTCGCTTCATAGCCAACAAACCTTCGTATAACTTCTGCTATTCCTGCAATAGCAAGCGTTAACTGCAAATAACCGCTAATTTTAGCAACCTGCTTTTTCTTTACAAGAGCTTTCCCTACAACAAATAGACTTATGCCAAATACGAGGGCATCGGCAAGCATATCAAAGCTATCAGCAACAAGGCTCATTGAGTTTGAAAGCAACCCTGCAATAATTTCGACTGCAAAGAACAAGAAGTTAATGACAAAAACCCAAAGGAAAAGTTTTCTTTCGCCTTTATCATCTGTGATTGAAATTTCGTCTGATACTGTTTCTTTTCCAATAAGCTTTGTGTCAAGTTTTAAACTATCAATGGCTTTAAAAATAGTATCGTTACTGCCTGAATGAAATACCTCCAGTTTTCTGTTAGGAATATCGAATTGCAGCGATTTAATATTTTCAAAACTTTGTAGTTTTATCTTTATCATCTGTTCTTCTGAGGAACAGTCCATTTTAGAAATAATAAAGGTTGACTTTTCCATTTTATAATGATTTACAACCTTCGTTTGACCCAATATGGCCAAACGAAGGTGAAGATTGATACTTTACTTTAGACTTTCGCTATAAATATGGTTCAAACGAAGCATTTTATAATAATCATCGTAAATTAATAATTCTGCGTCGGATTTGAATTGTAAATCAATTAAATCATGAAACTTTTTATTGCCTGTAAACGAAGTTTCAACATTCTTCAATGTTAGTTTTTTTAAAGGACTGTTTACATCTTCGCTAAAAAAGTATCTGGTTTTAGAAACTGCTAGGTTGCTTTTGGGGCTTGTATGCGATTTTTCGGTAATCTGATAAACGGTAATTTCCCCTTTGTCCATAATTAAATATTCTTTGCCCTCGTAAATCCTGTATTCCTTCCCATCGCACAGGCGAAAGCCCCAAATAGATGATTTGGCTAATTTAATGGTGCTGTCACGGTGTGTAACTTTAATTGTTTTCTGGTAGAGAAAATCGGATGTTTTAATGTTGTGTTTCTCTGTAAGGCAGTTTATTTCATATGTAAGCTTGCCCGAAGAAAAATCGGATGCAGTCAAGTACAAGCCACTCTTGTTTGAAAGTGTTTCATTAGCCTGTCCAAATAATGAACCTATTGTTATTAAACCAACAACAGCGAGTAATAATAATTTTGCTTTCATAACGATAATTTTTAATGTTTATATTATTTTGAAATGAAAATTGAAACTTATTGGAATCATTTTTAATTAAATAACTTATTCACAACTCATTTCACCTGAGTTCTTTTTAGCAGAAAGCAGGTTGTATGCGCCTTTTATAACAGCTTTTGCCGTTTTATAGTCTAATTCTTCAGGTAAACCAACTTCGGTAAACCCTTCGTCGGTAACACCTTTGCGAACCTGTATCATTCGGTATTCGGTAAATGGCTTGCCGTTTTCTTCCTTGTCTTTGTCAAATACGAAAATATAATCTTTGTCCTCGAAACTGACTACTGCATCGGAAGGTACTGCGGTTACTTTATTGCTTGTGGCCTCGATAAAGGCATTTACATACATTCCTGGCAACACATTTTTACAAACACCCTGTACACTTGCATATACTTTATAGGTTTTATCAGCATTGATTGATTTTCCGGTCTGGTATACAATGGCTTTGTAATGTTCTGTTTCGGTATTGACAAAAAAGCGGATTTTCTGACCTGTGGAAATCTTGTCTACGTCTTTTTCAAACAATGTAAGCTCAAGGAAAAGTTTGTCGCTGTTAACAATCTCGAACAATACATCCGAAGGGGAAACGAATTTGCCAATATTCACATTTACAGCTTTTATATAGCCCGAAATAGGAGCAACCAAAGCTACAGAGCTATTAATATCATCTGCCTGTAATTTTGCGGGGTTAATGCCAATTAAAGAAAGTTTTTGCTCTAAGGCTTTTACCTGAGTTTTAAGGCTCTTGTATTCAGAAGTAACCTGTTGCATGTTCTTTTGTGAAGAAACTTCGCTTTTGTAGAGTTCGCTTTGTCTGTTGTATTCGGCTTCGGCGTAGTCGAACTTGTTTTTAGCGTCTAAATAATTTTGTTGAATGTCAACAAATTCCTGATTTTCGAGAATAGCAAGTATTTGGCCTTTGCGAACAGCATTGCCAGGCATCAGGGATGTGCTTTTAACAAATCCGCCCAATGGCATACTGACAGTGGCCAGATTTTGAGGAGCAACGCCAACTGTGCCGCTAACTTTGAGTGTTCCACTTAACGAATGTTCTTCAATTGCTCCGGTTTCGATATTGGCTAATTTGATTTGATCGTCCCGTAACTCGACAATATCTTCAGGTATAACCTCTTCCTCTTTGGTTTCGGCAACGCTTTTTGTGCCTCCGCTGCATGAAACTAAACTGATCAGGAAGACAGAAATAATAACTGTTGCGATGAATCTATTTTTTGTCATGATATGATTGTTTTAAAATATTTTACCTGTAAAAAAATCAATTGAAATAATGGTCTGGTTGTAATTATTCAGTGCATCGAGATAGCTTTGCTTGATGGCTAATGCCCGGTTAAGCGTGAGAATATAATCGAGATAATCCAATGCCCCCGCTTTATAGCTTCTGGTAGCCTGATCGATGATAAGGTTTGCTTCTGGGATAGCTTGTTGCTCGTAATAGACTACACTATTATTGAATTTGCCATATTCGGCAAGCACTGATTGGTAACTGCCTGCAAGGGATTTATTGTAATACTCGGCATTTGTAATGGCCACCTGTTCCTTCAACCTTGCCGCCTTTGTTTTTGCTGTGAAAGGCACAAACCAAAGCGGTATTTCAATGCCTGCCTGTATTCCATTAAAACGGTCGCCAGTACCGAAAGTCCTGGGAACGCCGTTCACGTCCTGTGTACCTTTTATGGTTTGGCTAAAATAGCCTACGTTAAAATCAGGCATCATCCGGCTACGTTCCAGATTCTTTTCAAGGCGTGAAACATCAGCCTGATTTTTCATATAGCCTAATGACGGATTGGCTGAAATGGCCGAACTGTCGGGAACGAGAACAGAATCAAGACGACGAAGCGCCTTGTCAGCAGGATACAGGGTAAATTCGGTATTCAACAGTGTTTGTAATTTTTGCCTGAAAATATCCACATCAGCCGTATTCTGCTGTAACTGGTTTTTCACTTCGAGACTTTGTGATCGGGCTGAAATCATTTCGAGCCGGTTTGTTTCTCCCGTTTTGGCCCTAAGTTCGGCTGCTTTGAGGAACCCTGAAAATAAACTGTCCTGATATAACAAGAGACTTTGTTTTGAATACAAATAGGTTAATTGCCAGTAAACCTGTTTTACACTTGTGGCAATTTCGAGCTGTGAAGCTTTCAACTGCCATTCGCTGCTTTTGATATTTGCCTTTGCCAGTTTACTTTGGTTAATATAAACAGTTGGAAAAGCTATTGACTGTGACAGGGTAAAGCTATTGTCTTTACTGTACGAATTAAACTGACCGAACTCTCCGTCAATCGCTGTTTTGGGAATGTCCCACGATGCACCTTTTAACGCTTTCTGAACATCGACCGAATAAACCGAAGAACGGACAGAAAGGTTGCTGTCCAATGCCATTTGAATTGCATCGTGCAAATTAATGGTCTTTGGTTGTTGTGCCTTTGTGATATTAAAAAATGATGAACCGATAAATAGCAACAACAGCAAAGACATTGTTTTTATAGATTTCCGTTTAAATGAAAGCCTGAATTTTCCCGAAGAAAAGAGGATATAAAAAACAGGCAGAATCACCAAGGTCAGGAAAGTGGCAGAAATCAAACCGCCAATAACCACTGTTGCCAATGGTTTTTGAACTTCGGCACCCGCAGAAGTTGATAAAGCCATTGGCAGGAAACCAAGCGATGCCACGGCAGCCGTCATTAAAACCGGTCGCAAACGTGTGTTCAGTCCTTTTAGTACCCTTTCTTTAATATCGGTAACGCCTTCTTTTTCGAGGCGGTTAAACTCGGCTATCAGTACAATACCATTAAGTACCGCCACACCAAACAAAGCAATAAAGCCCACACCTGCCGAAATAGAGAAATTCATATCACGAATCCATAGTGCAAATACCCCACCAATGGCGGATAATGGAACAGCGGTATAGATTAACAGGCTTTGTTTTACCGAATGAAAGGTAAAATATAGCAATACAAATATGAGCAACAAGGCAACCGGAACGGCAATAGCAAGCCTGTTTTTAGCAGCTACCAAATTTTGGAACTGTCCGCCATAGGTTACATAGTACCCTGTTGGTAATTGCACCTTTGTATCAATTTGTTTTGATACTTCTTCAATAACGCTTTGAACATCACGGTTACGGACGTTAAAGCCAATAGTGATACGGCGTTTTGTGTTTTCACGGGAAACTTGCGCTGGGCCCGATTTAATTTCAATGCTTGCAATCTGGTCGAATGTTATTTGTCCGCCACCGGGAAGTGCAACCGAAAGGTTCTTAACATCGTCGAGGCTTTGGCGGTAATCTTTATCGAGCCGGACAACCAGCCCGAGGCGTTTTTCTTCGTCAAAAACAATCCCAGCCTGACTTCCGGCAAATGCAGCACGTAATACACGGTTTACATCTTCGACCGAAAGGCCGTATTGTGCCAAGCGGTCACGGTTGTATTCGACCTGTACCTGTGGCAATCCGGTTACTTTTTCCACATTAATATCTTCAACGCCTTCGATGGTTTTAATTATTTTCTCAACATCTTCGGCCTGTTCTGCCAGTGTATTTAGATTGTCGCCAAATATTTTAATGGCAATATCTTGTTTCGAGCCAGTCATCAACTCGTTAAAACGCATCTGAATAGGTTGCTGGAACTCGAATTTTACACCTGCCAATACCACGAGCTTTTCTTCCATTTTTTCAACCAGTTCTTCACGGGTTTCGGCGGAAGTCCATTCGCTTTTTGGTTTGAGTGTTATAATATAATCGCCTGTTTCCATTGGTGTAGGGTCGGTAGGTATTTCGCCAGCGCCAATTTTACAAACAGCATGTTTTACTTCGGGAAAATTGTCGAGCAAGATTTTATTTGCTTTTTCGACCTGTTCGACCGTGTTTAAAAGCGAACCGCCCTGCAAAGTTACCACACCTGCTGCAAGGTCGCCTTCTTCGAGTTGCGGGATAAACTCGCCCCCCAAACGTGTAAAAAGGAATACGCTGAACAGAAATAAGGCAATGGCTGAAACAGATACCAGCTTTTTATGATTTAAAGCAAATTCTATAACAGGTTTAAATGCACGGTGAAACCAATCCATGAGCCTGTCTGAAAAGTTACGCTTGTGTTCAGTGTTTTTACTGAGGAACAGAGCCGATGCCAAAGGCACATAAGTAAGTGAAAGAATGGCAGCGCCTAATAATGCAAATGCCACTACCTGAGCCATCGGGCGGAACATTTTACCCTCAATGCCTATCAAAGCCATAATAGGCAAGTACACAATAAGGATAATGATTTGACCGAATGTAGCAGAACTCATCATGCGTTTGGCCGATTCAAATACATTTTCGTCCATTTGTTGCTGTGATAGCTTTGTGATGCCCTGATGGTGGTGCTTGCTCAAGGTTATTCGGTGTACCACGCTTTCGACAATGATAACCGCACCGTCAACTATCAACCCGAAGTCAATAGCACCCAGGCTCATTAAATTGCCCGATACGCCAAAAAGGTTCATCATGGAAATGGCAAAAAGCATGGCAAGCGGGATTACCGAGGCTACAATAAGTCCGGCTCTCATATTGCCCAATAACAGGACAAGAATAAATATTACAATTAAAGCCCCTTCAATAAGGTTTTTAGAAACTGTGCCTATTGCCCTGTCCACAAGTTCGGAGCGGTTCAAAAACGGTTCTATTTTAACACCTTCGGGTAATGATTTTTGAATGGATTGTATGCGGGTTTCAACATTTTTAATAACCTCATTGGCATTTGCACCTTTAAGCATCATTACCACCCCGCCAACATCTTCGGTAGTATCTACCACAAAAGCACCATAGCGGGTTGCACTGCCAAATTGTACGGTTGCGACATCGCGGATTAAAATAGGGATGCCGGAAGGATTGTTTTTTACAACAATTTTTTCGATGTCCTCCATAGTCTTTACCAAGCCAATGCCACGAATAAAATAGGCGATTGGTTTCTTGTCAATATAAGCGCTACCGGTGTTTTCGTTATTCTTTTCGAGGGCTTCAAATATATCGGTAAGCGTAAGGTTCATGCTCCGGAGCCTTTCTGGATTTACAGCTACCTCGTATTGTTTAACGAAGCCTCCGTAATTATTAATATCGGCTACTCCGGGAGTACCCAGCATTTCACGGCGTACCGTCCAATCCTGAATGGTACGCAATTCCATAGGAGAGTATTTTTTCTCATAGCCTTTTTCCAAAGCAAGGCGGTATTGGTAAATTTCACCCAACCCTGTGGAAATAGGCGCTAATTCTATTTTAGCAAGCCCGGCAGGGATATTGTCTTCGGCTTCTTTAAGCCTTTCGCTTAATTGTTGTCTTGCCCAGTAAACATTTACATCGTCCTTAAACACAACTGTTACAACCGATAAGCCCAAGCGTGAAATAGAGCGAAGCTCAATAATATCGGGAATGTTGGCAACAGCCACCTCAATTGGTGCGCTAATGAAGCTCTCCACTTCCTGCACAGCCAATGATGGAGCGACGGAAATAATTTGTACCTGGTTGTTTGTTATATCTGGGATAGCATCAATGGGCAATTTGGTTAAAGAATAAGTACCCCAACCGATTAAAGCCACTATAAATAGCCCAACGATAAACTTATTCTTTATCGAAAAGTGAATGATATGTTCTATCATAAAATAATTTTTTTAGAAGAAATGATATATGAGAATAGAGGTTTACCATTAATGGGAAACCAAAAAAAAAGAAAGAATTGATGTTTTAACTTATTTTAGGAGGTTGCCAAATGGCTAAGGATAAGTTTGTAATGTGGCCGGATTGGTATTCAGCAAAGTATGTTTGAGAATATGAAAAGCAATTAAATGATAAGGAGCAGACTTTAGAAACTACCGGGACAACACAACTATTGCAAGGCCAAAAGGGAGAACAATTGTCGGTTCTGTTTTGATCGTTATCGGATGTTTTTGTGCTTAATTCAGTTTTATGCCATGTATTATCCTTTGGTGTATCAATGCAAGGAACGGCAGTGAGAACCAAAATGTAAACAGATAATATGATTGCAATTATTTTCATCGTGTAATATGAACGACAAAGGTAGAAATATGTTTATGCAACTGAGTTGCAAAGTTATTATTTGCAGTTGGCGCATACCCCTTTAACAAGCATATTGCTGGTTTCTTGTATAAAATTAGATGGTAAGTTTATTTGAGGAATAGGGATTTCCTTAAGGCAATAGGTCTGCTGGCATTTGGTACAGAAAAAATGAACATGTAGGTCTTCGGGGTCGCAATGGCAATTATCCTGACACATTGCATATTTTACTGAGCCTGTGCCGTCATCAATGCTATGGATTAGTTTGTTTTCTTCGAAAGTTTTAAGTGTACGGTATAATGTTACTTTATCAGCTTTATCGAATTTTTGTTCTAAATCGGCTAAACTAATGGCAGCCGATTGTTCGCTCAAAACCTTTAAGACCAACTCGCGCATGGCTGTTGGTTTAATATTACGGGTTTCTAGCTGTTTATCAGAGTCGCTTTTCATAGATATATAAACAAAACGTTCAAAGATAACAATTCAAATACAGGTTGCTCTGATAAATTCTATCCTTCACTCCCACAAAAAACCAAGAGAATCTATTTTTGAATATAGTATGAAGCGTAATCAAAATAGTTTTTTATCGGTAAACAAAGACAAGCCGACCAGAACCACTGCTCTTCATTCCATCTTTGGTTGTAGCACTGATCCGATAGATATATACCCCCGGTTTCATTTTAACCTGTCGTTCAGCAGGAACCCATTCCAATGGCAAGCTTTCAACACCTTGCGAGGCTACTTTTGCTTTAATAAAGTCTATACGAGAGCCTGTAGACTGAAAGACTTCAAGTTCTACATCAAAAGTTTCGTCGGGTAGGTTATGGGTAAAAACGAACCGTGTTTCTCCCTGCATGGGATTGGGATAATTGGATACTGCTTCAATCCGAAAATCATCTTTCACCACAAACCGGATTTCTTTCTCGATTGAATTATTCAAAACGTCCCAAATCTTAACTTTCAAGACATGTTCGCCTTCAGATAATTTAGTTAAAGGATAAACAATTTTTCCGCTGGTATAACTATCTTTATCTGTCTGGAAAAAATCATTCAAAATCAAGGTATTTGAATTGTCCCCATCCAGAATTGCCGTGATATCATGACCGATTCCGATACCGGCCGTGTTTATACCAGTGTCATCAGCAATGTTGGCCAACAGCACAGAACTGGCGCTCACTGTTCCACCGTTCTTAAACGACTCTGAATTCATAAACAAATCAATTGTGGGACCATTAGCGTCGGTAACTGATGTATTGGATGATCCTCCAAGGTAAAAATTATCGAAATATCCACTTGCATCAACCGATTCATTGTAGGCATAATACAGGATTTTTCCTTTCCCCACCTTATATGAAATATCTTTTGGAACAAAGAATGAAAATTCGAATTCCCCGTTTTTAACACTCGCCAATCCTTTATAAATAATGTTATTCTGACTGGTGAAGCTCGTCGTTTCTTGTCCGGCATTCCCCAGCGTTTCGAGTTGCATTTCTTTGTCGTAAACGGTAGGGATGATTTCACCATTAAAAGATGAAAGTTTAACTCCCTGGCTGTTGGCTACGTATCCTTTTACTGTTACAACCGAAAGTGTATTTATAGTGTCGGTTTCTATACTAATATCGTTACCATTGAGGCTGGTGGTTATAACCTTGTTATTCGGATTTGCCAACCTTAAAGCCGGATCGGCAAGTAAAGTAAAGTTCAACTGATTAATGCCTGTATTGGCCGCGGCTTTTGCCAACCGCATCACATCGCCCAGACGCAGGTTATTGCCCTGTTGGTCTTTTTCAAAAACGTATTTAAAGAATTTGCTGTTTAAAACAAAATTAGCGCCGGAATAGACCAGCCTTGTTGTTGAAAACAGTCCAACTCCAGCGCCTATGGGGTTGAACAGAACATATTCACCCGCCGATGTTTCGTTTTCATCGAAACGGCTAAACTCACAGGTTGCTGTAACAACTACTGCTAAGCGATTGTAATTGTCCCAAGAATTGATGCCCGTAATATCAATAACGCTCTCATCTGCCAGGCCTTTTGCATTGCCGTGCCCAGTATAGTTGAGAATCAAAGTTCCCAGTTTCACCCGATTATTGATGGCCACATTCACGTCCGGATACTTCTCACCACCTGCCGTCATTATCCGCTCATAAGTGTCGAGATAAATTCTATCTGTAAAAAATGACGGGTAATTTTTGTTTACAAAACGAGCAAGACTTTCTGCCTGATCTGTATGTATGGTAGTATAGCCATCCGCAGTATTTCCATCGTCTGCAATAAAGGTCACTATATTCCGCCAGTTTCCCATGCTCTCCTTCGTTTGGTATGTTTTAATTTTATCCAGAACGATTTCAGCTTCTTCTACAGTTCTGGCCGGTATTCGTCCTATTCCTAAATCAACAGTTCCATAATAACCGCCTTCATTTTCATCCATGAAAACATAGAAATCGTCTGTCACAAACGACTCAGTTTCTGAAAGTGAATTATCAGATTGAAAAGTGGGCAGCAGATTAATATTTTTTTTCTGAATGTTCCTGTTATCAAAGCTTCCGTCACCCATCAGCAAAATATATTTCAGGGTATTTGAGCCCGTCTGTTTTCCACGTTCGTAGCACATCCTGAAATAATTTCTGAAAGCAGCGGGATCTGGTAGCCCGCCAGAGAACTCATTGTAAATTACTTCCGGAGTTACAACCTGAACGGTCATTTGATCTGAAGTGCGATGAAGGTCTGCTAAGTCATTTGCTACTTTGAGCAGACTCGGATTGGAAACAATGATCATTTCAGACAATTCGGCAGCGTGTAAATTCTGATTGGCAACCGTACCAACTAATTCGGCTGACGGAATTGTTCCGCCGGGATTAAATGCCACATATTCGCGGGTCAGTCCCGAGTTGGATTTAAATTTCAATTGACCATCGGCATAGCTTGCTGGTACTTCAAACGTATTCGCATGGTCAGTCACATCAAAAATACGTGTTGATGCGGTTGCATTGGCCAAAACAAATTCTGAAACCGGGATCTGACCGTCAACTCCTCTGCCCCGAAAAAAATACACATCCGAATTCATGCTCAGGAGACTTTGATAATTTACCGAAATATAATCGAGCCAGGCTTCAGATGAACTATTACCACCTTGGTAGGTCAGTTTTAACTGAAGACTTTTATCATAAATGTTTGTTGAAGCTGATTTAACTGCTTTTCGGGCAAATTCATATTCAATATAGGGCGAAAACTGAAGATTTAGTAGTGGTTTCCCATTCAATAATACGTCCATATTGCTTGTCGTAGAAGTTCTACCTGCCGCTAATAAAGAAATTAAGGCAGGTTTTGTTAGATCAGGATTTTCCAAAGAAACATTAACTGATTGTGTTGCCCCCATGTTAAACCGTTCACCATACCATTGGCTTCCTGAAGAAATCAGGTTGACCAATTCTTTTTCGTAATAATCATATTTGGGAAATGATGTCACCTGTTTCCCGGCAGCGCCAGTCAGTTCGGCGGCCTTGCCGATTATACGGGCTATTCCCTGATCACTAAGGTAAAAGTACGTTTCGGTAGAATAATAATTTTGTTGGTGGGTAAATAATCCAGTTTCAAGGTTCTGGCTGAACGACACATTTCCGGTAGAAAAAAAGAATAAACAATCTTTGCCTGCGCTGTCTTTTCCTTTCAAGACAGGGTAAGTAGCCAAATCATCAAAACGAAGTTCCCTATTCAGTGTTGGAAGCATGTAGCCACCGGTCCCATATAAAACAACCTGATCCGGATTAACAAAGCCCCACTGTTTGATCTGGTCATAGGTTACTTTATAAATTCCACGATCTTTGGCCTTGATTTTTACCCATTTACCTGAAGCAAGTACGGAGCTTGCTTTCCACGGATATGCTGCAACTGCCGATTTCAGCTTGTTTTGGTTTCCGGTAATCGTAATTGTAAAACTGACAAGCTTTTCCACTTGATTGTTCCTTCTGACAAACGGGAGTATGGTCAGCCGCAGGAAAGACTTCCCGGCAGAAACCCCAATGTCTGATTTGAAGGTTAATTCTTCATTCTGAATAGTTTTCAGCATCGGAACAGAGTCATTTACCGGTTCAAAAACGGCGTCCCTGATCACCACATCAGCAGTCGGGAAATCCAGTTCAAAACTTTCGAACCAATATGGAAGTCCTGTCTGATCAATAAAAATGCTGCCTTCAATATTAAGTGGATTAATTTCTCTGGGTTCAATTGCAGTTGTATCAATTTTGTCTTCCCAAACAATTTTACGCTGGAAATCACTGGCTCCAGAAAAAGCTGTAGCTAAAAGAAACAAACAGCTAAGGAGTAATATTTTTGACATTCAATGCTTAGTTATATATAAATGAGCAACATTGCACTTATTTTGAAAAATTAGTTATTAAGACCTAAAATTCCTTCTCCTTGTCAATTGACAGAAGGAGAAGGAATGTGGAATTAATTTTTCAGTTAAGCGGCCTTAACGAACAGTTTCTAAATTACCTGTGTTCATACTTCATCGGTTTCACAGGAGCTTTGAGTACGGCACGGTCGTATTTACAACATGCAGGAAGTCCATTATAGGCTTCATCAGTTGCTTTTACTGTTTCGGTGTCGTGACCAACTTTAGCAATTGCTTCCTGCACATTTTGCAAACTGGTTTTGGCATCATTGAGTGTTACTTCAATTTCCTTGGTTTCTTTGTTCCACTCAGCTTTTGAAACACCCTCTAAAGAAAGGGCTGCCATTTCAATGCGCTTTTCGCACATTTCACATTTACCATTTACCAAAAACTTTTCTGATTTGATTTTTGCAAATCCTGATAATGTTCCCAATAGGATCACTACCACTACACTTAAAACTTTTGTTTTCATACGATTTAAATTAAAGATTAAACTAAACTGTCTGTTATTTATTGTCACAGCATGACCCTGACTTTTCTATCTTCTTGTAAGTACTTTCAGTAGCGCCATGATAATTTTTTCTTTTTACATCCCGCTCGTATTGGCAGCATCCGGGAAGTTTGTTATAGCCTGATTCACTCGCGCTGAACATTTCAGTATCATGACCAGCCATTGCGATTGAAGTTTGAATCTTTTGCATGGTCGTTTTTTTGTCATCGAAACTAACAGTCAGGCTTTTGTTCGATTTGTCCCATTGGGCAGAGGTGACACCATCCAAAGATTTTACCGCCGTTTCAATGCGATTTTCGCACATGTCGCATTGCCCTTTTACTTTGATCTTTTCAGACTTATTTGCCGCCTGAACCGTAAACCCAATAAACAAGAAGATCGCGATTGTACTAATTAATTTGGTTTTCATTTTAGGGTTAAAAATTTGCTTTATTTAAAATGATTAAAGTTTTCTTCAGATTCAAAGTAGCTCACTTTCCCGTTCGATTTTTTAGTTAAAGCGATAAACGCTTTTGTTTTTTTTATCCGGTGGTGCGAAAATTTGTCTTCACCATATTGAGAGTCCTGATAGTTTTGTTTCAGCTTATCTCCACATCCCAGGCAGCATACATAATAGGTTTCACCATCAATCACAACAGGAATAGAAGGCCCCACATTCAGTTTGTTTCGATACATACATACTTGTTCACCTTTGACTTCCTTATTATCAAACTTTGCCAACAACAAATTTTTACGGATATCATATCCATAATAGTTATTGAAGGCAACCCAGGAAACAAAACCGAAGAAGAGTATTCCGCTGAAAAGGCAAATCCGATCAATTATTCTATCTGTTTTAATCTTGCGTTTCTGCGCTTCAGTTAATTTTTTCATACGATGATAATTTTTTTAATTACAGTGCTGAACTCGCATATTTGCATTTTTTTGGTGATTTATTTGTGCAAGCATGTTCGTTTCATAAGTTGAAATTATTTGCTTATCCAATACCATCACAAGCTATATGTGAGGTACTCAAATGATCAGTCAGCGCTATATTTTCTGTCTTGCAAGGCGGGTGAAATAAGTCTCTTATTTCCTGTTCGATTAGTATTCTACTTTCATGTTTTAAAAATGTGGTATAGTGGACAAAAATCAGCAATTTCCCATTGCAGCTTTTTATCCAACAGTCTTTCTTTCCTTGATCCCCGATTTTAGTTCTCAATTTTGAACTTTCAACAACGTCGATTAAAAAATATTCAGTATCCACTTTGCAAACAATTGCAAATACACCCGACCTGTCTTTAATTTTATCAATCGATTCGATAGGTCCCGTAAATGAATATTTTCCCAATTTCATAGTCCTGCTTTTAATTTTTGATCAAGGGTTTTGCTGTAAACTATCCTGCAACGCATTAAAATAATCAACGAGTACTTTTTTACTATCCTTTGATAAACGGGCATCCCGATGGATTAATGTGTAGGAAGAAAGTGGCATTTCGTCTTTTTCAACCTGGGTTGCCATTGATTTTAATTTGCTTTTTTGTTTCCGGACCGAATAAGATCCAAAATCGCTGAAATTTAGCTCGGCCTTTCCTTTGTTAATATGATTCTCTAACAACCAGCCAACTGGCTGCACTCTGCTGTACCAGGGATAGTCGGTATTATTGCTGTGGCAGTTGTAGCAAGAAGTATGCAATATACGCCCCACCTCTCCGGAAACTTTATAAGTTAACACAAAGTCGGTTGATGGTACTTCAGCGCTTTGATTTGATCTGGTGGATATAAATTGAAGACCCACCAGAACAACCAAAACTGCTAAACCTATAAGTTTTATTAGTTTCATTTAACTGCAATTTCAACAAGTACTCTGCCACATTTCATCTTTTCATCACCGAAAAATGGATTTTTAACCTTATCGGATGCACTTAACCACTTGCCACCTTTATTGTTATTGTACATCGGGCAAAATAACTGATACAAGGTGCGGTCTGACCCTGTAATAACAATCAGGTCTTTGAGGTCCCCTCCCAATATTTCAAAGTGTTCTCTTTGATGATCAATTTTGTCACCATTTTCAGAAATATGCTCCGCATTTTCTTTGGCATCATCCAGTATGTCCTTCAATTCTTTTTGTTTGGGCGCTGGCTGACCAGAAAGATCAAATTTTCCAAGGGCATCCAGTAACATTTTGCCTGAACTGGCGGCTTTTTTGCTGTTATCATCCACCAGCGCATCGTTCATGGCCAGGTAATTGTCGAGGATGGAAGTTACCGAGAGAGATTGTTTAACCTTTAATGTAGGTATAACACGTGGTTCTTCTTTCATTTTAGGTGTCATATTGGAATGGCTACTTCCCGAACCACCCATGCTTGAATGATCGTGTTGGGCGCTTGTCCCCCAGCTTAGCAAAGCCAGGAAAAGCATAATCATTGTTGTTTTCATTGTTTTACATTTTAACGATTTAAAAACCGAGATTTCTGTTTTGCAAATATTTTACCACCTCGCTGGTAGTAAGAGGGTTCGTCACATTTCCCGTCCGGAGGAAGAAAATAGTTCGATTATCTTCGTTAACGAATACGGGCTGATGAGAAGGCTCAACATAGAGCGTGCAGATTTCTTTGCTGTTTATTTCATGGAAGGCGATGTGTATTTTTGTACAAATATCCTTGCCAAAAGCGTTTGATATGATCAGGATTAACCGTTGCTGAAAACCATCTTTATCCTTTCTCTTTAATGACCAGTAATCATTTTCAAGTCCCAGAATTTCACCACTGTCGTTCACGCCGATAATCAAGGTTCCTCCCTGTGCGTTGAGAAACCCGGCAATTGATTTTAAAATCACATCTTCCAGGTTTTTATCTGTTTTAATTTGCCTGTAATCGTGTCGCAAGGAGGATTTAAACTCGACAAACTCACTCTCTCCATTGGCGATTAAACTCGGGATGCTTTGCTGTAACAACTGTTTTTTCCCATATAGTAAATATTCTCTCTTTTTAATGGATTTATAGTAGAAACCCGATCCCAGACCTATTAATGCGCCTAACATTGAAAAAGCAACTGACATAGGCATCATGTGTAAACTGAAAGTGTGTTTGATATTTCCCAGAAAAACATTGGTTAAACCTGCCATATTGAATTCACCCGGATTCAATTGAACCCAATAGATAACCATGCTGATCGGGTGTATAAAGAAATAACCGGTTAAAATTCCGATCAGTGTATGAAGAATCAGTTCTTTATTCTTTTTCATGGTGAATTTTGTTGTTATAGAAAACATAAGTTAAGCTATGAATTAATTTTTAGCATACGGGAAATATAATTTTATGATATCTCCGCCATCTGTTGTATTTCAAGTTCATCCAATGTTCACTTAGCTGATATTGCTGTGTATTAATTTCTTGTTTTCGACGACGAATTTTTCTGAAGTAAAGTCTAGGCGCTAATCCGGCAATACTCCCGATGACTAGAAAAATCTACAACATAGGATTCATATTCAGATGAAAAGCGCGTATTTTCCAACAAATGAAGCATCCAGTACGGTTGAAGTGTAACTTTTGTATTATTGACGTTGAACCAATAATAACCACAATGATGGGATGCAACACGAAATATCCTACCATACCTCCGACTGCTATGGCTAAATACAGAACTTTCTGATATTCAACTAACTGATATGCTTCTTTTTTGCATCCATTGATCCGACAACTAAAAGTCATCGGATCAATTGGATGAAAAGTAAACCAAACTATTTCCGGTACAAACAGCACTCCGGAAGAGCTTTGTAAGCAGCATCCGAAGCTTTGTATTTTTCGGTGTCGTGACCAGCTTTGGCAATAGCTTTTTGGATATCGTCCAGGTTGGTTTTCGCGCCGTCAAACTGCACATGCAGTTTTTTAGTTTCAGCGCTCCATTCGGCTGAAGCAACCCCTGAAACCGACTTAGCTGCCGTTTCTATGCGTTCTTTGCACATATCACAGTTTCCGGAGATATTAACCATCTGATGTTGAGTATTAGCTTTTTCTGAACCTTTGCCCATATCCATTCCAGACATATCTCCTGATTTGCTGTCTCCCATGTCCATTCCTCCATGATCATGTCCAGTAGAGACTTTTCCACCTGTAGGATTCATCATACTGGGCTTGCCTTCCAACTGGGCTGCGGCATCAACGCTGAACGCACTTTGTGTCACAATTTCTTCACCATCTGCCAAACCGTCCAGTACTACATAACTATTCCCCAGTTGTGGCCCCAGTTCAATTTCTCGAATTTTGAAAACAGGCTCTTCGCTATTGGGTTCTTTCACATACACAATGGAACGTTTTCCAGTCCAAAGCACTGCCGAACGCGGAATAACCAACTTGTCCTTGAATTCATTGAGATTCGCTTTTACCAGTCCTGTGGCAAACATTTCAGGTTTTAGTTTTGCCCCTGGGTTGCTGATTTCCACACGGACTTTGGCCACGCGGTTCACAGGATCAATCACAGGATCAATGAACCGAATGGCTCCGGAGAAAGTTGGGCCTGGCAACGCCTGAATTGAAAAATCGATCTTATCGCCCATTTTCAGAAATGGAAGGTCGCTTTCGTAGGCATCAAATAAGAGCCATACGCGCGAAAGATCAGAAACTTCGTAAAGTACTGACCCTTGGCTGACATAGTCGCCATTGTTAACGCGCCTTGCGGTAATAATGCCTGAAGTAGTCGATTCAACCTCTACATTGGCCTGAACATTCCCGGAACTTTCGATTGCCGAAATTTGTGAATCAGTAAGTTTCCACTGGCGAAGTTTTTCTTTAGCCGCTTCGTAAATTTCGGGCTGCGCTAATTTGGTTTTGGCCGCTTCTAGTAATTCCTGCTGGGCAGTCACCAATTCCGGCGAATAAATAAGCGCCAGTTTTTGTCCTTTGCGAACAGGCTCACCTGTGAAATTAACAAACAACTTTTCAACCCTTCCGGAAATATGTGCCACCTGATTTTGCAATAAGCGCTCGTCAGCTTGCACTTTCCCGTAAAGACGCACTTCTTTTTCAGGATTTTGACGCGAAACAACCGATGTAAGCACATTGGCCAACTGGGCTGCCTCTTTGGTCAAATGTACTGCTGCCGGGTCCATTTCTGCGGTACCGCTTTGGGTGAGCGGAATTAAATCCATCGCACAAATGGGACATTTACCGGGTTTATCCATTCGAATATGCGGATGCATCGAGCAGGTCCAGACCTCACCTTTCGCCACTTCTGCAGCGTGGTCGTGTTTTTCTTCTTTGGCTGGAGACGAATGGAAAAATATCCAACCAAGCAAAATACCCCCAATCAGAATGAGGCTAAAGCGGACGTATTTATTACTAAATATTTTCATAGTATTTAAATTTTATGTTACTGAATTTTTGAATATGCCATTAATCGTTTGAGCCAGGCAACAGACGTATTATAGTCAGCCACTGCTTCCACCTGCCGGTACTCGTAATCGAGCGTTTGCTGCCTGACCCGCAGAATATCGGTGAGTGAACTGCCCGACGAAGCAAAACTTTTAAACATGATGTCGAGCGATTTGGATGCCAACTGATATTGGTTGGCATAAAGTTTTGTCCTGCGCTGTGCATCCTGATACAATTGCAATGCCTGATAATACTCGGTCTGCAGTGAATTCGCCACAGCCTGATAATTTTGGGTATTCGCCGATTTCAAAAAGTCGGCTTCGTCGCGCATGGCCTTGTACTTTTTGCGGTAAATGGGCAACGTAACCTTAACCTCGGGCATAATCATGTCTTTTCCGTTCATTGGCGATGTTGACATCTCGTTTTTATTGATCAGCGAATAATTTAAGCCCACCCCAACCATCGGGTAGCTCATCTTTGTAACCATTTGCTTGCGTGCCTCCAACGATTGCTGTTCGAACTGAAGCATCCCCAACATTGGATTATTCTTCAGGATACTATCAGATATAGCCAAAAGGGAAGGTTCAAAGCTTTCAATTGTTACAGAATCAGGTACGTTTACAATTGTGGCTTGTGGCCTGTTCAGGTAACTGTTAAATTGTGCCGAAATGGTGACTAACTGGTTGTTTAACAAGTTAATGTTATTCTGAAGGTCGCCAATTTCAATCTGAATCCGATACACATCCGAAAGTCCTGAACCACCAGAGGAGGAACCCATTGAGCTGCCCCCCATTGGAGAAGCCGATTGGCCTGAAGCTGATCCGGCAGAACTGCCCGAACCTCCTCCCATGCTATTCATTCCTGAAGATCCTGAAGAAGAACTTTTGCCGGAAGCTGGAGTTGTTGTTGGACCAGAAGGCGCTGAACTGTTCCCTGAAGGACCAGCTTTAAACCTGACCACAGCCAGCCGTTCAATCGTGCGAAGCAGATCAATGTTTTTTTCCGAAACGCGGATGTTCTGTTTGATCTTGTTCAAATCGTACCAAGTGCGCTGCACATCGTAGAATACCTGCAATTTGGCATCACGAAACGTTTCATATTTGGCTTTGGCCATCAGGCTCATTTCATCTTTTGCATTTTTCAGTACCCCAAACCAGGGGAACATTTGCATAAGTTGTATATCAGCCAATTGATTTCCTCCAACCAGTTCCATAGGCTTGAGGAAAACCCCAAGACTGGCTTCAGGATCGGGTAAACTCCCCACCTGTGGTACTTTTTGCAAAGCGGCCTCATATTCAGCAAACCGCTGAAGTACAGTTGGATTATTTTTGACTGCAATTTCGAGATAGTTGAATAGAGAATCTGTCTTTTCCTGACTAAACCCAATAACCCAACTACCAAGAGCAAGCAATAAGAACAGTAATTTTTTATATGCCTGAGTTTTCATCATCTTGATTATTAGGGTTATTAATTGTTAATTTATTATGCTTTGTTACAGCTCCTTCCCTCCACATGGCCTGAAACATCGGGACAACGAAGACGGTCATGACCTGAATAACCATACCGCCAAACATGGGGATTGCCATCGGAATCATGATGTCGGAACCCTTACCGTTCGATGATAAGACGGGCAGCAAAGCGATAACAGCAACTGCGGTAGTCATCATGGCCGGACGTACACGTTTCAGTCCGGCAGAAACAACTGCTTCTCGCACATCGTGGACAGTCGCCGGATGCCTGGCTTCGAATACCTGGTGGATATAGGTTCCCATAATTACTCCATCGTTGGTAGCGATTCCGAACAAGGCGATGAACCCAACCCAGACCGCGACGCTCAAATTAATCGTATGCATTTGGAACATATCCCGAAGGTTGATCCCTTCAATTGAAAAATTAAGGAACCAGTCCTGACCATACAACCAAAGCATAATAAAACCTCCTGCAAAAGCCACGAAAACTCCAGAGAAGTGAATGAGCGAAGCCGTTACCGTTCGGAACTGGAAATAGAGCAACAGCAAAATCAAGAGCAAACTAATTGGGATAACTATCATCAATCGTTTGGTCGCCCTAATCTGATGTTCGTAATTTCCTGCAAATTGGTAGGATACACCGGCTGGCAAAACCAGTGCGCCCGAGCTTAGTTTTTGCTTCAATATCTTAGTTGCCTGATCCACAACATCTACTTCAGCTATACCTTCATTTTTATCGAAAATAACATACCCGTTCAGGAAGGTGTTTTCACTTCTGATCATCTGCGCGCCACGGGTATAGTCGATGTCAGCAATTTCACTCAGCGGAATTTGAACACCATTCATAGCGGGAATCAGGATACGTTTAATATCCTCCGGATTATCGCGCAATTCACGCGCATATCGAACCCTAAGCGGAAACCTTTCACGTCCTTCAACAGATGAAGAAAGAGCCATACCTCCGACAGCTACCTGCAAAATTTCCTGTACTTCGCTTACTGTCATACCATAGCGGGCCATCGCCTCACGGTTCAATTTAATTTCAAGGTAAGGAGCGCCAACGGCACGGTCGTAGAATACAGCAGAAGCTTTGATGGATGGAACTTCTTTCAAAGCCTGTTCCAGTAACATTCCGCCTTCTTCGATTGCGTCAAGATCAGGACCAAAAACTTTCAATCCCATTGGGGCACGCATGCCTGTAGAAAGCATCACCAAACGGGCTTCGATAGGTTGCAACTTTGGCGCAGAGGTCAATCCCGGAATGTTGGTCACTTTTACGATTTGATTCCAGATGTCGTTCGGCCTTTTTATTTCAGGCCTCCATTGACGGAAATATTCACCATTTTCCGCTGGGATCAGGCTGTCAACAGGAATGGCCTTGAACCCGTCCTTTTCCAAATTATATTTCGCCCCGCTTTTAAGTATAAAATTGCCTTCACGGTCAACTTTAAACTGCATTCGATGTCCGTTTTCATCAAGAATATATTCTGAGCGGTAACTGATCGTATTTTCGAACATCTGCACTGGCGCCGGATCGAGCGCTGAATTGACGCGACCCCATTTCCCGACGGCCACTTCCACTTCTGGTATGGCCGAAAGCCGCTTGTCAAGCGTTTCGATGTATTCGAGGTTCTTCTGAATACTGGAATGGGGCATACTGGTGGGCATCAACAAGAACGAGCCTTCGTTTAATGATGGCATAAACTCTTTGCCCGTACCAGGAAATGTTTCCGCGGAAGATTTCCAAAAAGCTGTTTGCCTGAAATCTTTCCAGCCAACTTTTTCCATTCCTGAAGCAACAGGGCTGAATGTTTTATCAAATCCCTGCCATGCCAGCAAACCAAATAACAAGGTAACAATCGGTATGATGAGAAATTTCCATTTGTGTTCCAGCGCCCACCGCATGATACCTTCATAAAAGTGTACCATCGACATCAGGGCTGCAAGAATCACTATAATTATACCGCTTACAAAAATAAAATTTGAGAATGTGCTGTTGTGGGCGCCTAATGGGAGCCACTCAATGGTAAGGTACCAGGCAGCCACAAGTACCGTAATGGCAATGTTGATGTAGTTTGGAAATTCTTTCCGGCGCTCGGGCCAGCGGTAATCAAGTAAATTATTGACCCCAACTGCAATTAAAGCCAACGCAGGCCAGACGTGCCAAATAATGACAAAAAGGACACCGGCTATCATTAAACAACCGTTCCATATCCGTCGAATTTTTTTTGTATCAAAACTAATATTGAAGAAGATGTGCGTTAAGGTCGGCAAAACAATAATCCCAAGCAGGAATGCTGAAATCAGCGAAAAGGTTTTGGTAAATGCCAGTGGGTGAAACAACTTTCCTTCGGCAGCCTGCATGGCAAAAACCGGAAGGAAACTGACTATAGTTGTGGCGATGGATGTAACCACGGCATCACGCACTTCGGTGGTTGCCTCGTAAATTACCGACATCAGTTTTTTACCACGGATTCCTTTATTTTCCGGCATTTCCAGGTGCCGGAGAATATTCTCAACATCCACAATCCCAATATCGACCATTACACCAATGGCAATAGC
>JAHEYT010000097.1 GCA_023251455.1 Bacteroidota bacterium | reverse complement strand
TAATTAATCCAAACTCTCCAAGTTCAGAAAGTGGTGTCTGCTTCATTGTTTCTTTCATGTTAAAATTAAGACCTGAAGGTATTTATTGCCTTCGAAGATTCGGCAAAAATAGCTTTACTTCCTTATCTTTGCAATTAAATTTAAACAGTCAGGTCTAAAGATTGTTACTAAGGCTGTAATCAGAAGAGAAAGAAAACTGTTGGACATGGAAAATCAGGATAAATTATTAAACGATATAACGACCAAGGAATACGAATACGGTTTTGTAACCGATATTGATACCGACGTTATTCCAAAAGGATTGAGCGAAGACGTGGTGAGACTAATTTCTCACAAGAAAAACGAACCTGAATTTATGCTCGAATTCAGGCTGAAAGCATACCGTGAATGGCTGAAAATGAAGGCTCCGGAATGGGCTCATTTGAAAATTCCGCCCATTGATTTTCAGGAAACCATTTATTATGCAGCGCCACGAAACACCCCAAAATACAATAGTCTGGACGAAGTCGATCCGGAATTGCTCGAAACTTTTAAAAAGCTCGGCATTCCGCTCGAAGAACAGAAGCATCTGGCCGGAGTGGCTGTTGACGTGGTAATGGATAGTGTTTCGGTAACTACCACCTTCAAAAAAGTTTTGGCAGAAAAGGGAATCATCTTTTGCTCTTTCAGCGAAGCTCTTCAGGAACATCCCGATCTCATAAAAAAGTATCTGGGAATGTCTGTTCCAACGACCGATAATTTCTTTGCAGCATTAAATTCCGCTGTATTTTCTGACGGATCGTTTTGCTACATTCCGAAAGGTGTTCGCTGCCCGATGGAGCTTTCGACTTATTTCAGGATAAACACCGCCGGAACCGGACAGTTTGAGCGTACCTTGATTATTGCCGAAGACGATAGCTATGTGAGTTATCTTGAAGGCTGTACTGCCCCGATGCGCGATGAAAACCAATTGCATGCTGCGGTGGTAGAAATTATTGCAATGGACCGCGCCGAGGTGAAATATTCGACGGTTCAGAACTGGTATCCGGGCGACAAAAACGGCCTTGGTGGAATTTACAATTTCGTGACCAAGCGAGGAATTTGCCGTGGCGAGTCTTCAAAAATTAGCTGGACTCAGGTTGAAACAGGTTCTGCAATCACCTGGAAATATCCAAGTTGTGTGCTGATTGGCGACAATTCGGTGGGCGAGTTCAACTCGGTTGCCTTGACTAATCACCATCAGCAGGCCGACACCGGAACGAAGATGATTCACATTGGCAAAAACACCAAAAGTACCATCGTTTCGAAAGGTATTTCTGCCGGTAAAAGCGATAACTCTTATCGCGGATTGGTGAAAGTGATGCCGGGTGCAATCAATTCACGCAACTATTCGCAGTGCGACTCGCTCTTGCTGGGTTCAACCTGCGGTGCACATACTTTTCCGTACATTGAGGTTGGCAATAAATCGTCGATTGTGGAGCACGAAGCCACCACCTCCAAAATTGGTGAAGACCAGATTTTTTATTGCAATCAGCGCGGCATTTCAACCGAAGATGCCATTGGGATGATCGTAAATGGCTATGCCCGCGAAGTACTGAATAAACTTCCGATGGAATTTGCCGTTGAAGCACAGAAACTGCTGGCCATCAGTCTGGAAGGCAGCGTTGGATAAACTGAAGGATTGAATGACTAAATTCGAAAACGATAAATATCCAATTTAAAATATCGAATATAAAATAAAGAACAAGAAATGGGAATGATCTGATTAGCAGAACAAACTTGAAACTTGAAATTTTGAACTTGAAACTTTTTTAGAATGCTATCAATAAAAAATTTACGTGCCTCGGTCGAAGGCAAGGAAATCCTGAAAGGGATCAATCTGGAAGTAAAAGCTGGCGAAGTACATGCCATCATGGGACCTAACGGATCCGGAAAAAGTACCTTGGCAAATGTTTTAGCCGGGAAGGCTGATTACGAAGTTCTTGGTGGTGAAGTCACTTACTTGGGACAGAATTTGCTTGAACTCTCGCCTGAAGTTCGCTCACGCAGCGGATTATTCCTGAGTTTTCAGTATCCGGTTGAAATTCCTGGTGTGCCGATGATCAGTTTCCTGAAAGCCTCGGTTAACGAGCACAGAAAATTTAAAGGTCTTGAGCCTCTAACTGCCGGTGAATTTCTTAAACTGATGCGTGCCAAAAAGGAAATGCTTCATTTGGATACCGAATTGACCAACCGTTCAGTAAACGAAGGCTTTTCAGGAGGAGAAAAGAAGAAAAACGAGATATTCCAGATGGCCATGCTTGAACCGAAACTCGCCATCCTCGACGAAACCGATTCAGGATTGGACATCGATGCGCTTCGTATTGTAGCCGAAGGGGTGAATACACTGAAAACGCCTGAAAACGCGACCATTGTTGTAACACACTACCAGCGCCTGCTCGATTATATTGTGCCTGATTTTGTGCATGTTTTGTACAAAGGAAAGATTGTGCTATCAGGAGGGAAAGAACTGGCACTTGAGCTGGAAGAAAAAGGCTACGACTGGATTAAAAACGGGAACGAATAATAATCATGAGCATCATTTCTGAAAAAATATCGCCAACGGATCAGCTTGCTTCCCTATTCGAACAAAGCAGAGAAACGCTGAATCAGGGCTCTTCGCCAATCCTAAACCGGATGCGCGATGTATCGTTTAAGCGTTTTGCCCAAACCGGAATACCTGATTTCAAGAACGAGGATTATAAATATACCAATCTGAAACCTGCATTCGAAAAATCGTATCGTCAGGAATTAGTTCGTGAATCGGGTTTAATTAACCTGAATGAAGTCTTCAAATGCAACCTTCCGCAACTGGATACACAGTTGGTTTTTTTGGTAAACGGCTGGTTTTACAGCGGCAATAATCCTGAAGCTGAACTTCCAAAAGGAGTTGTTCTGGGAAGTCTGGAACAGATTGCCAATGAAAAACCGGAATTGCTTCAAAATTTTCTGAACCGACAGGCTGGTTTATCAAACGACCCGTTCGTGGCACTGAATACTGCCTTTGCAAAAGATGGATTTTTCCTATTCGTTCCGAAAGGTGTCGTCATCGAAAAGCCGATTCAGGTCATCAATTTGCTGAGTTCTGACGAAAATCTGATGGTAACACAGCGCAATCTGGTTATTGCAGAGGCCGCCAGTCAGGTAAAATTGTTGGTTTGCGACCATACTTTAACTTCAACTTCATTCCTGATTAATACTGTTTCTGAAATTTTTGTTGGAGAAGATGCGTTGGTTGATGTTTATACGATACAGAATCATCACAATCAGTCGACAGCAATAAATTCATCCTTTTACAGACAAGAGCGTAATTCGAATCTGAATACCGGCACTGTCAGCCTTCATGGCGGATTAATCCGGAATAACCTGAAGGTAACTTTTAATGGTGATCATGCTGAAGCGAATGTAAACGGCATTTCTTTTACTGATAAAAAGCAGCATGTCGACAATTTCACGGTGATCGAACACGCTTCTCCCAACTGTTTGAGCAATCAGATTTACAAAAATATTCTCGACGATGAGTCGACCGGCGCGTTTGCAGGCCGCATTCATGTGGCACGAGATGCGCAGCAAACCGTGGCTTTTCAGCGAAACAACAATGTATTGCTGTCAGACAAGGCAAAGATGCAAACCAAACCTCAGTTGATTATTGATGCTGATGACGTAAAATGTAGCCATGGCGCTACGGTTGGCCAGATTGATGAAGATGCTTTGTTTTTCCTTCGTGCCCGTGGGATTGGAGAAAAAGATGCCCGGATGATGCTCATGAATGCCTTTGCCCATGAAGTGATCCTGAAGATTTCGATTGAACCATTGCGCGAACGAATTGACGAGCTAATCGAAAAACGCCTGAACGGTGAGATTAGTCGCTGCCATGATTGCAACTATCAGTGCAACTGCTAAGATATTATAATTGATACAATGTGTAGAGACAAGGCCATGCCTTGTCTCTACTTGTTTATGACCGGTTTATACCATGCAAAAAAACCGTCTTAAAGCTAAGACGGTTTCTGTATATTTTGAAAAACTAAGTTTTCCTAGATTTTGTTCAGGTGTATTACCAATGAAGATTTCAAGTTGGCAGCTTTGTTTTTATGAATCACATTCTTTTTAGCAAGTTTGTCAATCATTGAAACAACTTTTGGTAAAGCTTCAGCAACAACTTCTTTGCTAGTCTCAAGACGTAACTTTTTAACAGCATTACGCATAGTTTTAGCGTAGTATTTGTTCTGCAAAGTTTTTACTTCGTCTTGTTTGATTCTCTTTTTTGCCGATTTATGATGTGCCATCTTTTTGTTTCCTAAATTGTTAAATTTATTTGTAGCCCGTAGGGGATTCGAACCCCTGCTACCAGGATGAAAACCTGGCGTCCTAACCCCTAGACGAACGGGCCAACTTGTTTATTCCCTGATTTGGGACTGCAAAAATAGACTATTTTTTTAAGTCGCCAAATTTTTTCAGGATTTTTTTGCTAAAAACCTTTAGCTCGTTTAGCCTCGGCGTTTTTATTTTAGCGATGCAAAGAAAATTAAGATTTTTGAAACAACAAACAAAACAGTGAAAATAATTACCTCCATTCAACAATAGTTCCCCGGTTCTTTTGCAGAAGCTTTTCGGGCATCGATGCAACAATCTCTCTCCAAAGCAGTTCGACCAATTTGTATTTTGCAAAGTGCCTCGAAAAAACCAAGCTGACTTCCCTGAGTGGATTAGAATCAACAAAAGTCCGGACATGTTCGAACCGGGCTTCGCTCATTCCAATGGTTGCCAATTCAGGAATAATCGTCATTCCGCCCTCTTTGTCGATGATATTCATGATGGTTTCAAGCGATCCGGCTTCAAAATGGAAAGGCAATTCCGAATTAACGGCTCCTTTGAATGAACAAAGATTGATTACCTGATCGCGGAAACAATGTCCGTCGCTTAGAAGCCACAGTTCAGGAGTTGCAATATCTTTTAGTTTGATCGCCCGACTTTTTGCCAGCAGATGATCATCGTGCAGGTATAACAACATACCCTCGTAAAACAGTGGTTTTTCGTTGATTCGCTCTTCATGCAGTGGAGTAACTAATATGCCAACGTCAATTAAGTCGCGGTTTAAACGATCGATGATGTTTACAGTTGTCAACTCTTCGACCTTGATGTTAATATTGGGATATTTTCGTTTGTAGTTTCCAATAAACAAAGGCAAAAGATAAGGCGCCAAGGTTGGTATAATGCCAATCTTGAGTTCTCCGGAAATCAGGTTTTTATGATCTTTGATAATGGTATTTATCTTCTGTGATTCCTGCAACGCAATCCTTGCCTGATCGATTATCCGACGTCCAACATCAGTAGGAATCAGTGGCTGTTTGCTCCGGTCAAAAATGATGACTTCCAGATCTTCCTCTAGTTTTTTGATCTGCATGCTCAATGTAGGCTGCGTAATAAAGCAGTTTTCCGCAGCTCTGCCGAAATGCCTGAACGTGTCAACGGCTACGATATATTCGAGTTGGGTTAAGGTGATCATTGGCTTTTATTTGAACTGCTAAATATAAATAAAAAGTCAGTTATTCAGCCAAAATCAGCGGGATTTAACTGCTTTAACCGAAAAGCATCTGGCGTTGCCATTCGAACAAGGCAACTGAAAGTGCGTGCGAAACATTCATCGATTTGCATTTTCCAGTCATCGGAATATGTACTTTAAGTGCACATTTCTGAAGGATTTCATCTGGAAGTCCATTCCGTTCATTTCCCAGGAGGAATATGATCTTTTCGGGCAGATTAGTGGTGAAAATATTAGTTGAATCTTCACTTGTTTCGATGGCAACAAGCTTGATGTCAGTATTTAGCTGATAAAAAAAATCTTCCGGAGAAATAAATATTAGTCTGACATTATTGAAGCTGAGTCCGGCAGTTTTTCTAATCGACGACATCCGGAGTTGAAAATCGGCACCCAGAATAAAAACATCTTCGGCTCCCACATTGTCGGCCAGTCTGATCATATTCCCGATATTCTCAGGATTAATGATTTGCCATGCAGCAATTACCGGCTTGCCCGAGAGCTCCGGATATTTTTGGTCGTCGAAAAAAGCTATTGAATTTGTATCCATTATTCGCGAAATGCAATCTCCTCTTCTGTCAAATCAATTTCTGAATTTCTTCGACAGGACGAGCCAAAACGGCATGTGTTCCTTTGATAACCAGCGGACGTTGAATCAATTTTGGGTTTTCAGCCAAAACCTGAATCCATTCACCATCGCTAAGCTCTTTTCCTTTATAGCTTAGTTTGTAAAGTTCTTCGTTGGTTCGGATAATGTCGGTGACCAAAAGTCCTGATTTGCTTAGAAATTCTTTGATTTCCTTTGGGGTAATCCCATTTTTCATGTAGTCGATTACTTCAACTTCAAAACCTTTTTCTTCTAAATACTTCAGCCCTTCACGGCTTTTTGAGCAGCGTGGATTGTGATAAAATTTCATGAGATTCTGGTGTCTTTTTTTGATGTAAGTATGATAATCTTCCTGCGCACGATAACGTTGCCCATTCGTTTGATTGTTGTACCGATTGCTCAGTTCACTGTCCAAAATGCGGGCTTTGGTATTATCCCGAAGCTGTATCCGAAGTAACTCTTTCAGTTCATTTCTGATTTCAGGAGAATAGATCGGACATGCAACCTCGATTCGCCGGTCAAGGTTTCGGGGCATCCAGTCAGCTGACGAAATGTAAATATCATCTTTGCCTCCATTGGCAAAAAGGAAAACGCGGGTATGCTCCAAAAATTTATCGACAATACTTATGGCTTCGATATTTTTGCTCAACTTGGCATCGCCGGTTTTCAGGCCAAATATTCCACGGATGATCAATTGAATTTTGACGCCTGCCTGACTTGCTTCGTAGATTTTATCAATCATTTGAGGGTCAATCAGGCTATTCATTTTTAAAATCATGTAGGCCGGTTTTCCTTTTTTTGCGTTGGCAATTTCCTGATCAATTTTATGAACGAAAAAATTTCGCATCGAGAAAGGACTGATGATGATCTGGTTGTAGTTAAAGTGATAATATGTGTGTTTAAAGAACTCGAACATATTGGCCACATCGTTGGCAATCTCCTGATCAGCTGTCAATAAACCTTTATCGGCATAAACACGGGCGGTTCCTTCATGGAAATTCCCGGTACCGATGTATGCATAGTTGCGAAGCCCGTTCTTTTCTTTGCGTTGAATCCAGGCTAGTTTACAATGCACTTTAAGCCCGGGGATTCCGTTTATAACCTGAGCTCCTTCTTCCTGCAATTTATTCGACCAAAAGATGTTGGCTTCTTCATCGAATCTGGCCTGTAGCTCGATAACAACAGTGACTTTTTTGCCGTTCCTGATGGCATTCAGCAAAGCGTTTACCACCTTCGACGTTTCTGAAACCCGATAAATGGTAATCCCGATTTCACGAACTTTAGGGTCGATGGCCGCCTCTCTCAGCAAATCGATAAAATGTGAAAAGCTTTGATACGGATAATGAAGCAAAACATCTTTTTGCCGTAGTTTTTTCAAAATGCTTTGATGCGGAGCCAAATCTTTGTGCGGCACCGGCGGTAGACTTTGATAATAGTGCCGTGACTTTCCGATTTCAGGAAAATTCATGAAGTCTTTATGGTTATGATATCTTCCACCAGCAACGGTTTTTTCAGCGCCATCGAGTTTCATCTTTTTCATGATGAACTCAAGCAGATCAGTAGGCATTTCGCGGTCGTAGATCAACCGGACAGGAGTACCAACCTTACGTTTTTTCAGACTGAGTTCCATCTTTTCAATGAAACTCTTCGAGATATCGTCGTCGATATCGAGTTCGGCATCACGGGTGACTTTGATGGTGTAGGCCTCAAAATGATCGAAGTTGAAAATGGGAAATACATCGTTCAAACAGAACCGGATGACATCATCGACCAAAATGATGTATTTTTTATTTCCTTGTTCTGGCAAAACCAGAAACCGCGAAACGGAACGCGTGGGAACACGAATTAGGGCATAAGCATATTTTTCCGGAGAATTTGTTTTAGACAGTTTGACCGCCAAATAAACCGACTTGTCGCGCAAGTAGGGGAATTTCATGGATTTGCCGAGCATAATCGGAACGATATTCGGAAGAACTTTGGTATTAAAATACTTCCTGACATAAACGCCTTGTTCGTGTGTCAACTGCTTTTCATCGACCACGAAAATATTTTCGTTGGCCATTTCGGCCCAAATGTTCCTGTAAATTTCCTGAGCTTTTTGCTGCTGCTGAACCACTGTTTCCTGAATCTGATCGTAGAGCTCGTCGGCGGTGTAGTTGCCCAAAAGAGTTTCCTCGTCTTTGCCAAATTCGAGCATCCGGCGTACGGCAGCTACCCTGACCCTGAAAAATTCGTCGAGGTTGTTTGAAAAAATACCTAGAAACCGAATCCGTTCAAACAGAGGAACAGAGGGATCTTCAGCCTCCTGAAGTACCCGCGCATTAAACGACAGCCAACTGATCTCACGGTTATTGTATCTGCTCGATTTATTCATTTCCTTGGTTTTATTTATCCGGACAACCAATAAACAGTTTCTTACATTTTAAGTTTATTCTGTCCCATTTGAATGGCTTCCTGAAACACTGGCAGTCCGATAATTTCACTTAGTGGAATAATCCGGTCTTTTGGCGCTTCGTTTTCGTCCTGAAGGAACAATTCGAACCAGCCCACATTTTGCCACTGGTTTAACTTGTAACCCACTTTCGAGAATTCGCCACATTTGCGGTAACCAAAATATTCGTGAAATGACACACTCGGTTCGTTAGGCATGGTAATAATGGCCAGCAAATCGGCAATTCCCTGGTAACGCACCATTTCGTTCAGGCTCGTATAAAGCGCATCGGCTACTTTCCTGCGCTGAAAACCGGGGTGAACATACACCGAAACTTCCTTACTCCAACGGTATGAGGCCCGGCTGCGGTAACCCGATGCGTAGGCATATCCGGCAATGCGGCCGTCCATTTCGCAAACGAGGTATGGTAACTCTGCCATTATTCCCTGAATCCGTTCCCAAAACGAGGCTTCGTCAGGAACAATTTCTTCAAAAGTGACAGCTGTTTCAAGAATAAAAGGAGCATAAATTTCCAGAATTCCCGGAACGTCGCGCTTTTCAGCTAAGCGTATAATTGAGTTCATTTCAATTGTTGATAAATGTTGTGAATTTGTTTTTATATCAATCAGGATAACTTCTTATCCTTGACCATTGCAATAATTTGTGTTATTAATATTCCAGCTAATGCTCCAATTGCAAAAATTGATAAAAACTCGACAGTCCTGACATTCCCATCAGAGATTATCCGGGAATAGTTTCCAATTGAAATTATCAAAAGAATTGCTGTAATCGGAATTGCACCTTTTTTCATTTTTTATTGGAATTAGTCGTTGTTTTTTTCAACCCTTAATTGAAATCATCGCTGAACTCCATCAGGAATGCTTTAATAAAACCATCGATTTCACCATCGAGCACAGCGTTTACATTGCCTGATTCGAATCCGGTACGCACGTCTTTCACTAATTTATAGGGCTGAAGCGTATACGAACGGATTTGTGAACCCCATTCTATCTTTTTCTTACTGGCATTAATTTGCTGTTCAGCCTCCTGCCTTTTCCGAAGCTCCAATTCATATAGCTGAGATTTCAGTAAACGAAGTGCATTGTCTTTATTCCCAAACTGCGAACGACTTTCAGTATTTTCAATGATAATACCTGTTGGGGCATGACGAAGACGAACTCCGGTTTCAACTTTATTCACATTCTGACCACCGGCTCCTCCCGATCGGAAAGTATCCCAGGTAATGTCGGCCGGATTAATTTCAACTTCGATGGTATCGTCGATTGCAGGTGAAACAAACACGGAAGCAAAGGTTGTCATTCTCTTACTTTGCGCGTTAAACGGAGAGAGTCGCACCAAACGATGCACCCCGTTTTCGCTTTTCAGGTAGCCATAAGCGTATTCGCCTTCAAACTCAATGGTGCAGCTTTTTACACCCACTTCGTCGCCTGCATGATATTCAACTGTCTTTACCGTGTACCCCTGTTTTTCACCGTAACGGATGTACATGCGCATCAGCATTCCGGCCCAGTCGTTGCTTTCAGTTCCACCAGCTCCTGCATTGATGCGAAGTATTGCACCCAATTTATCCTCCTCCTTCCGGAGCATATTTTTGGTTTCCAGAGCTTCAATCAGCTCTAAAGTTTCACCGAAGTGCTGGTCGATATCTTCCTCCGTTGCTTCGTCCATCTCGAAAAAATCGTACAAAACCAGCAAATCTTCCATGGATTGGTCTACCTGCTTGAATCCGTCCGTCCATACTTTAATCGAACGAACCACTTTCATCTGTGCTTCAGCTTCTTTGGGATTGTTCCAGAAAGCAGGATCCTGAGTTTTCAGTTCCTCTTCCTGTAGTTGGATCACTTTCTGATCGTAGTCAAAGATGCCTCCTTAACGCATCCCGGCGATCATTGAGACCTTTAACCTGTTCTTTGAAAATCATTTTATCGTTTTATGAATTACTAAAAACAAAAGTAGAAAATGAAACGTGATAAATAAATAAATCACGGATTTAGTGTTAAATGGCCAGATGGGTTCAAAAGATCTAAATCAACCATTCAGCAATTTTACAATTTAACCAAGGTTTAGTTGCCCCAGGCTATCGGCTTATCGCTATCGGCCATTGAGACTGCCTGAATATTGTAAGAGTCGCCATTGGGCTCATATAAAAAGGCCAAAACCCTAACAGTATAAGATTTTCCACTTACCGGAGTAACTCCTGTAACCCAACCGCTGGATGAACCAACAGCAAAATATTTTAACGTATTAACAAGCTCAGGACTACTATAAACCAAACTGGTACCATCAAAAATATTAATGGCATAACTATCTGCATCAGGAACTGACTTCCAGGTAACGCCCAAATCAGCGGAAGTTAAATTGTATTCAGCTTTTTCAATGGTCGGCAATGCCAATACCTTGTCAGTTAAATTATCCTCGAATTCGTCGGTGACACCATTTTCAAAAACAGCAGCAAAATTATAGGTTGTAGCAGCCGGCTTTGTGGTTGTAAATTCAGCGTCAGGAGTTTCGTAATAAAAATTTGTTTTGTACCCTTGATTAACTTTAAGTGTATAGGTTTTTGTGGCATCGACTGCACTAGTGGCTTTTACGCTTTGGAAAGGGCTAAACGAATAAGCATAAAGCGTCACTCCGTAAACGGTATTTGTTCCTGATTTTTTGGCAATAATTATTGCATCACCTGTGCCTGAACCATCATCCTCGCTTTTGTTGCACGACGTAATCAACAAAGCGATGAATATAAAAACAAAAAAAATGTGTGATCTCATGAGTTTATGTCTTTTGAAAAATGAATGACTAATGAAATTATAGATGACATTTTGGATTGTATCGTTGTGTATATGCAAAGATATTTATTTGACTGTTAATCGAACTTCAGGCAATGGGGTTTTATTGCTCTGAGTTATCAATTAATGCATAGCATAACATCTTACGGAAACTTTCCAAAACCGATTTTGATTTCAGGATAAAAGTTTTATCTTTGCGCCACAAAATTTTTAATAACTGTTTATCATTTAAATTTAAGCAAAATGCCAGCAAAAATTAGATTGCAACGACATGGTCGTAAACGGTATGCTTACTATCACATTGTGATAGCTGATAGCAGGGCGCCACGGGATGGTAGTAACA
>JAHEYT010000060.1 GCA_023251455.1 Bacteroidota bacterium | reverse complement strand
TGGTTCCGTAGTGCTTTTTCACTTCGGTGTAAATCCCGTTGATAGTATCATACCGCTGTTTGTCGTCCATCATAAACAGGTCGTCTTCCACGATGGAATTTAGTATGGTGGATACAAGCTGGCGGCTGTCGTCCAGCACCAGGTCAAAAGATTCGACAATCACCGCAGCCTGGCGGGTAGTGAAATTTTCATCCTGAACCAACAAAGGCAGTTTGGTGGTGTAGATGTAAATAATCTTATCCAGCATCTCTTTGGTCTGCTTGATGCGCTTGTAGTCCTTGATCAGGTAAGAAACTTTCTGAAGGCTTTCCAGCTTTTTTTGGTCAATACCTACCAGTTCCTGAGTCAGGCCTTTGATGTCTCCGTTCAGGATTTTAATCAGCACATTGTACCAGTTAATTTCAGACAGGATTCCCTTTTCCTGTTCCCATAAAGCTTCCCGCTGAATACCTGCCCCAACGTCTGTCACAGGTGCTTGGGCGAAAGTGCGGTTGGTTGCGAAAATGCTGAGAAAAGTAAGAACCAAGATGATCAAAAAAGAAGCTTTTATTGGAACCGTTGTCATTGTTCTATTTGTTTTCATTGTTGAAATTGTTGATGTTTTACATGGATTTGAGGATTTCGACAAAGGATAGGTCCTGCTCTTCGTGGAGTTTTTTCAGGATCATTTCCTTTTCGCTTTGTTCAGAGGTATAGCAGTAGTATTCAGGTTTGCTGACTTCCAGGGCATAAACCTGTGAGTAGCTTCCAAGTCCGATAAAGACTTCCTTGAGCTTCCTTCCGGATGGCAGGTTTTTATTGATCGAAAGGATCTGGTCTTTCTGGAATTCTGAAAGTCCAAGGGTGTCGCTGATGCTTTGGAACTTGTTCCGAAATTTGCTCATATCAAGCAAAATTCGGGTGTCAGCATTGTTGATGATCGCATCGCGGATCACCGGTGAAGAAATTACATCGTCCACTTCCTGGGTAACCACCATCGCTTCTCCAAAGAACTTTCGGATGGTTTTGTAGAAGTATTTGATGTAACTGGCCATCTGGGGCGTGGCAATGGCTTTCCAGGCTTCTTCAATACAAATGACCTTTCGAACACCCTTTAACCGCCTCATTTTCTGCATAAAAATGTCGATGATAATCAGTGTAGCTACCGGGAAGATCGTTGCATGGTCCTTGATATTATCCAATTCAAAGACAATAAACGGGCAACGGAAAAACTCATCGGTATCCATTTCCTTGTTCAACAGATAGTCATATTCCCCTCCCCGGTAGTATTTGCCCAGAATAAAGAAAAACTCATTGCTGTTGAACTGGATTGACTGCTCCGTAACCAGTGCCGGAATGTAGCTTTGGCAATACTCATAATAACCATTGAAAGAACGTTCCTGCGAATCGGCAGAAAAGAATTCAGTCAACGAATGTGCAATCACATCCTTTTCCATCTCTGATAGATTTTCCTTGTATATGGTGTAGATCACCGAAAGGATGGTCTGTTTGCGTTCAATGTCCAGTTCACCTTCCAGAATGAAGGGATTGAACGAGATCGGATTTTCCGTAGTGAACTCAATCATCATGGCCCCGCCTTGGTCTTTTAACCTTTCATTTAAGTAATGGGTCAGTAGTTCATAGCTTCGGCCAACGTCTAACAGTACGATGTGACAGTTTTCACTTTCAGCATATTGCCGTAGCAAATGGTTGGTAAAAAAGGATTTTCCGGAGCCCGATCCGCCGATAATAATTTTATTGCGGTTATGGATCAAATGTTTGTGCATCGGTTCATCCGAAATGTCAATCTTTATCGGGCAACCTTCCAAACGGTCGGAAAGTCGGATGGTAAAATCCGAATCACTGTTTTTCAGTTCCCCTTCGAAGTTGGTCAGGCAACAAGCCTGTGGAACCTGAGTGATGAAAAGCTCTGTTTCCGGAAGCTGAGTGGAGAAAGGAACGCAGGAGAAAAACAACATCGG
Organism: Bacteroidota bacterium; assembly: GCA_023251455.1. Classification (GTDB taxonomy): domain Bacteria; phylum Bacteroidota; class Bacteroidia; order Bacteroidales; family Prolixibacteraceae; genus Aquipluma. Next base: position 43,040 of record JAHEYT010000060.1, on the reverse strand, counting down.
CAGATCATGGGTGTGCTGGTACGGAAAACAGTTCATCATTGAAAAAGCGGAACTGGTTTCGCTTTTGTGTTGCTTCAAATCTTTCAGGGCTGAATCGAATAACATCACATTGAAGTGAGTTTTCACGATTTTTTCTCCTGAAGTTTGCACCTGGTCCAGAAAGGATTCAATCAGCCCGGCATTGACCTTGTTTTCTGAAGAAAATTTAGAAAGGCTGAAGATCTTTTTGTAGTTGCTTTCCAGAAAACCTTTGATTTCCTGCTGATCGGGAATGTAGATAAACTGGTTGGTGATGTGCGAAAATGGCAGGTGATAACTCACCGGGTATACCAGCGATACGGGCAGTACTGTCTGCGGATGCTCCGAAGCAGGCCTGAGTTCCGCCGGGATGTGGGAATAATCGCTTAACGACAATACCTCCACAAACTGATCCATCACTTTTAACCTGTCCCGAAAATCAATACCTCCCAATGCCGGATGGTTCTCGGTAAAATTGAGGCTCAAAAAACGTTCGATCAGTCCCAGTGAGTGTTCATCGCCAATGGCTTCTTCGCGGGAAATGGGTTCACAACCGATTCCGTTCTGATTAAAGATGGCTACGATATTACTTCTAAGTTCGTTGATCTTGTCGTACTGCAATTTTTCCAGGTTACGCTGCGTCCGGGATAAGATCAAAGCGGATTCGAGGTAGTTTTTCAAAAGGCCTTTATTTAGCAGACTTATGTAAAAACAGCAGTTGTGTTTCAGATGCCGTCTTCCATCAAAGTGCTCCAGATAGGATTCATTCAGGCTTTCCTTTGCTCCGGTTGATTCCGATTTCGTCGGATGGAATTCGTTGATCAGGAAAAAATCCTGCTTGTGGATAAAACTTCCGGCTGGTAATAGGTTGATCATCCGCTGGAAAGTATCATGCAGCATATACAGTTGTTCGGTACTGCATGACAGGACTTCAGGCAACTGAAGACGAAACCCGATGGTCAAATCCAGGTTATTGGATACCTGAACATCACCGTTAAATCCCATTACAGGAAGGATACTTTCAAGATTCTTGATTTTCATGAGGCGTAAGTTTGAGGAATTCGTCGTTTGCAGCTAATGAACTGGGGCAGCTTCCGGGCGGTCTGTTTCTTTCCCCATCCTTCCGGACCATACTTCTTTTGGATCGTGTTGAGTCGGTAGAGGTATCCGAAAAAGACAGGGACTCCAATCAGAACCGCTGGGAAAACCCCTATCAGAATGTAGAGCGCAGAGAACAAAAAAAAGGTAGCAATGATGCCATAAAGCGCCCGGAATACCAAAGGGCCGGAAAGCCCTTTGATATACAACCGGGTATCCACTTTCTTGACTGGATAGCCTTGCATCAGACAAAGAATGCTTTGATTACCACACCCACCAGAATCAGGAACAGACAAGCGCCAAACCAGCCCATGATGGATTTCTGAGTATCCTGATCTCCGCTCTGCCATTTGATATACACACGGACTCCTCCAATCAACCCGACCACTGCTCCAATGGCAATAATCAGGTTGGAGATCGGGTCAATGTAGGAACTTACTTCGGCTGTGGCCTGATCAATACCTGCGGCTGACTGGGCCATGGCATGGTATAGACTGAGGATAAGGAGTGCAACAAGGGCTTCTGCCCGTTTGAAAAAACACTGAACTTTTGTTTTCATGAAACTTTGAGTTTTTAAGAATGAATAACTAGGATAAATTATGACTGAAACTGGATGTTCTCCAGGATTTCCGGATTGTGGGAAAGATGGTCTTCGTAGAATTGTTCGACGTTATAGCCTTCATCAATACCATTATCGCGATAAAAATCCACTTTCAGGTCAACAGGTTCGATGTGATTAAAAGGGATCAGTTCTCCGGGATAATCGGAGGATGAAACCAAAATGGGAAGCATTCTTTCAGGGTGGATGTCTGTTTCATCGGCATTCTCGAACAGGTTGCCGGATGTCCGGCCTGAGCGACTGAGCCAGGCCCGGATGAAAACTGCGGCGTAATAGACGCTGCAAAGCAGAAAAAGCATGGTGGTAAATTTGGTCCAGGTGATGGTGTCCAATCCAAACATAAGGCTTCAATTTTAAAGGTGAATACTGGTTATTCTTCCCTGATCGGATCATGATCAGATAATGATCATGGATTACTTTTCCGAAACCGGGCACCGCAAAATTGAAGGATCGAAAAATATAAATTACCCAAGGTGTCCCCAAGTTGGGTGTTTTATATGGTTAAATAAATTATGTTCTGATCATTTTATTTAATCGATTTTGATGTGATATGGTGATGGCTTTGTTCAACAGACTATTCGAATTAATTGAATTTAGCTCCATTTGATTGATTTTGCACAAGCCAAATTATTTTCAAAAAGAGGAAGAAAAAACGACAAAAAAGAAAAAGAAAGTCCATCGTATTGCCGGTCGTGGCAAAAATGCAAGGCTGTTCCGGTTAACTTTTTAAAATGTTCCTTGAAATCAATCGAAAATGGATAAAAAAACCGGAACACTCGCTCTGGCCTTGCAGTTTTACGGTGCGTAGGACTGGCGGGGAGACCGGCTAAATTTGAATTTCTTTTTTGGCTTGGCGTATGGGTATAAGCTTTAAAAACAATCGCTGTAACCTGACAAAAGCGTGTGGGCAAAAGGCATGTGTGGTTACTGCGCTGAAATGAAGCGATTAAATGGAATGAAATGAAGCTTGTTTCCGGCCTTTTTTGTGTGGATCGTGCGTTGGGAAAGGCCGGAGCAGGCGAAATGGAATTGGGGCAGGAAATCGTGGAATGCAAGGAAAGGAACCACTCTTGCCGTGGGGTCAATCCGGCTTATGAGCTGAACGAGCGGACTGAGCGACCGGTTCCGGTGAGGCACGAACGGGATTAGGGAGCGAAAAAGTGAGTGAAGCGAATGTGCCGGATGAACTGGGGTGTGAAGGAATAACCACGTTACATTTTTTCAAACTTAAAACAGACTAAAAACTTAAAAAAAAACGGGAAGTGTGGCCAAGTCCGGTGAAAGTCAATTCAGGCATGAAATGCCAGGAATTGAGCTTTAAACCAGCTTGGATCACTCTTCCATCTGAATCGAGGCTTGTTCGCGCACTGGCAGAGCCAAAGCGCGAATAGGCCGCAGAACCATCTAACCAAACATCGGCTAATACCTGATTTCGGGTTTATCCTAAGTCCTTTTGTCCTTGGTGTCCCTGTCAAAAGCAACCAGGTTAAACATTTCGCGCATCCGGCTACGGATGCGATTGCCATAAATCCCTTCCAGTTCTGAAGCTGAAAGGTTGGTGGTAATGTGGGTCATCATTCGTTTGGAGACAAACAGATCATAGCGGTTCAGCAGGATTTCGGCCATCACATTGCATTCGTTGCCGAAATATTTCGGGGTTTGTTCCAATCCCAAATCATCGAAACAATAAACCTTAGGTATGAATGGCATATTGGCATACCTGATAAATGAACCTTTGCTGTAATGGTTGATCACTGTAAATCCATCTTTCTCAAACTCAAAACTGATCTCCCGGGTCGGTTTGACCATGTATTGGGTTTCTCTTGGAAAAAAGTAGCTGACCAACTGCATCAGGGAGGTTTTACCGCATCCGATAGGGCCTGTCAGGAGAATTCCTTTTCTCAGGCTGATCCCATGATTTGCAGCATTTTCCTGATCCCCAATGGCATAAACCAGCAGTTTGTAAATCAGCTCGAAGTCGGATTCGACCAGTGAAAAATGGTTCCCGAACAGGATCTTGCCCCGCTCGTCCATCCATTGCAGGCTGGCCGGGAAGCTGAAATTAAACACTCCGCCGCGATAATCGGCGATCTGTTCATAAGGGTTCAGAATAATCTTTGTTGACGGTGACGCTAAGTTTGCTGGTCCCGACTTGATTGGGTTCTCGTTCATCTGGTTTAAAACTTTGGGTGTTGTTCATCCATTTCCGGGCAACGGCCTGCCAGGAAAGTATTTTCATCTGATCCCCGGTCTTCCAGCCTGATGACTGGTAGTGGGCGTAAAACTTCTGCGCCTCGCTGCGCGGAAACTGGTTCTGTTCAAAAAAATGTTCGGTTTCGGATAAATCCGGAACCTGAGATTTCTCATCCGAAAGATTTTCGGAATTTGTCGTTCGGAATCGTTTTTGTTTTTTTGCGTTTTCATCAATATCAAATTTTTGATTTCTTCTGACTGACTCTTCTTCTTGTTTGTTTTTGTTTAAACTGTTTATAAAAGGTGTATCAGTTGCTGTATCACTAGCAGTATCATTTTTGATACCGGCACCACCAATTTTGTCGCCAGCGGTATTTCTTCCTGTATCACTTTTGAGATCGCTGGAAATACCGGTATCACTTGCTGTATCAGTTCCGGTATCTCCAGCAGTATCATTTTTAATACCGGTATTCCTTGCAATATCGGTTGCTGTATCATTTATGAGATTGCAGGATGTACCGGTATTCCTTCCGGTATCAGTTCCTGTATCACCAGCGGTATCATTTTCAATACCGGTATCTGTTCCTGTACTGCTTGCGGTATCACTTGCAGTATCAAATCTGATACAGGAGACACGGCTGCCTGAATGTATATTGGATGAAGGGATGTATTGGATATAACCCCACAGGGAGAGTTCCTTCATACATCGGGCGTAAGTATTAACTGAACCTAACCGGGACATATACATTGTTTCTGTCCGGGTAATGACAAACTGTTCCCCAAACCGGTCTGCATTCCACTGCTGAAACAGGGCAAAATACAGGCTGATGTGATAAGATGACATGCGCTTGTCTTCAGCCAGCCGTGCAAAAAATCCATTCAGGTGTCTGATATAATTCATCGCCTGGCTTCAAAACCGAATAGTTTTTTTTCATTTTTTGATTCAAGCGTTTTTCGGATATCCTCGTAATCATAGAATATCGTTCCCCCAATTTTGGTAAAAGGGATTGTTCCGTTTATCCGAAAATTTTGAAGTGTTCCAGGGGAGATGCCCAGCATTTTTATTATCTCTTGGGATTTCAACCATTTTCGATCTGGTTGACCACGATGTTCCTTTAACATCCTTCTTATCTCGACGAGCAATTCGATCTTGAATTCCCGGAGATCATCTGTTGTTACAATTTCTGAAGGCATAACATTTATCTTTGAATGATACAATTTGAATTCATCCAAAAATCAATATTTCAGAAATACTTTTTTACCAAGGTGTCCCCAAGTTGGGTGTTTTATATAGTTAAACAAATTATGAATTGATAATCTTATTTGACCATCTTTGATTGCAGTTGGAAATGGTTTTGTTTAATATTCAAGTCAAATTAATCGCAATTGAAACAATCTATGTTGATTTGTCTCAACACAATTATTGTCGAAAAATAAAAATGATTCTTGCTCTGGAAATCAGGGATAAAATATCAAAATGTTTGTGATACTCAGATGATCTGGCATCTAATCCGAATCCTTATTTATGGTGATTATTATAGATCAGACTCGTATATTTTGTTTTCGAGCTTACTTTTCATTAAATCCAAAAACTTTGTGCGATCAATCTTCCTTCGCTTAATTTCGACAAAGGATCTGTAAAACTCCTTTAATTCGATATTAAACATCTGTTCAAAACCTTCAATGATATCTTTTATTTCAGAATTGCCATCGTTTACCATTTGAGTAAAATGTACTCCGTATGCTAATTCTATCAAGAATATTTTTTTGCCGGTCCATTTAGATTTGGATTTTAAATATGGTTGTTGGCCTCCCTTTGCTCCATCTAATATGCGAAGTTCTTTTTGAATATATTCAATAAGCATTTGGTTGGCAATGATCTCCGAAAAAGTATGATCGTGCCAAGTATGGAATTTTTCGTCTATCAAAAAATATTCGTTTCTCTTGGGGATTGGAATTTCTGAGCTATCACGTGTAAAGTAATATTTGTCAAAATGGCAAAAACCACATTTAAAATATTGTAATTCAGTTTGATTCTCCTGCATAAATTCGTTAATCCTATCTATTCTCTTCTGATAATACTGAATTTGACACTGACATTTAGCAACAGGAAGTTTACTTTGAATGTCATAGACTTCCAAATAATAAAGCATCTTACTGAAAATTTCAGGCTTCAGTTTCTTAAAAAAGTAAATCTCACACTCCTGATCTGGAAATCCGTCCTGAATAACTGTTTCCCGCATTTGTTTCAATGCTTGCTTACAATAGACTATTGACATTTCAAGTTGCTCCAAAATCTTATCAGAATGAGCGTCAATTTTTTCCAGTTTTGAGACCAAATCAGTAATGATTTGCTCGTGTTTCTCAATTACAGAAAGTTGTATCATATAATTTCCAGAGAATTGATTAAAACAAACCTAAAAAGAACAATGTGAGTTATTTATACCGTCACTTAATTCCCAAACGTCACATTTATCTAAAATGATATTCAAATATGAATTGATTATGAAATATAATAAATTGCTAATTAATCAAGTTTCAATTTTTTATTTTTTAACACTTAATATTCAGACAATTAACACTTTTTATTGAGAGTTGACTGATTTTAAGATTTGATCAACACAATTTCTTCTTTTGGTGCCTAATGGACAATACCTAAAAGGATGATTTTTCGAGCAAAAAAAACAATGGGCTTATTTCCTGAAATTTCAAAAAACGATAAAAAAAGCCCCGAAGGGCATTAAAAGTCAAACAACAGTTGCTGAATCGGCTGTTTAGATATTGGTGATAATTCAACCGGATCGAAAACTGGCAGTACTTGTTGTTTGATCTTTGGTTGGTCCTCTTTGTGTTTGGGAAGATGCAGCACCATATAGCTCTGGTTTTCAGAAATCGGAACAATGTATGGTGCTCCGGTTATAGGATGTGGATTCACCTGCCATCCAGAGAAAAACTGGTTGGTCAGGATATCCATGCAGGCAACTTCTCCAAACATTCCGTTCAGGCACATATTGACCAAACACATCATGGCACATGTCCGGTCGATATCAGCTCCGTAAAACCGTGCATTTCTATTGATCCTGGCTGCTGCCAATAGCGTTCTGCCTGAACCGCAGCATGGATCGGCAATCCGTTCACCATCTCGGATTTCCCCGATGGTAATTAATGCCATCATTTCACAGATATGTTCAGGGGTAAAAAACTGCCCGGCTTTGCCGTAACTGATGTGTTCCATAAAGAAGTCGCCAAAGCCATCTTTCAGTCCCTCACCATCGTTTTCCATCTCTATTACAATAGCTGCCAATGCAGAAGAGAAAACCATAAGTTCATCCTTGTCATAACCTTTAATAATTTCAAAATAGCGGTCTTCCATTTGTCCCAATGAAAGGGCACAAACAGTCATTTCCAGAAAATCGGAGAAAACATGACTAACCCCATATTTTCGTGCCAGCTGATCCATGTAATTTGAGAAACTGAGTAACTTTTCCATATTGATGTGAATTAAAATGATTAAAAAAAAGCCCCGTGAGGCTCATTTTACATCATCCCTTCATCGGCAAAGGAGAAAAAGGAATCTTCGGTAAGTATGATGTGGTCAAGAGTTGTGCAGTCAAAAATCTTCAGGGTATCTGCTATTTTTCGGGTAATGTCTTTATCCTGCTGGCTGGGAACAAGTCCTCCTGAAGGATGATTATGTGCAAGTATAACTGAAGTTGCCAAAGCTTCAACGCAGTACTTGGCTATGATGGTGGCATCGATAACCGTTCCTACAATACCGCCTTGCGAAATCTTGGCATATCCAATCGTATTATTGCTCCTATTCATCAACAGGATGAAAAAACTTTCAAAAATCCCAATGTCATCGGAGTAGAAATTGCGAATAAATTCATTTGCATCTGCTGAAGTCACAATCTTCACACATGGAAAATCAGTCTTTGTTTTCTTCAAAGTGATCAACGGAAGGCTTTTCTTGTATGTTTTCATTGATTATGCCGCTGCCCTGCGGACTTATTTTGGCAACCTTCATTTGCTGAAAGCTCGTCTGGCTCGCCGGTTAATTTTGAGCCGGGAACCATTGAGCAGACCGGATTCTAGTCAAGGGCGAATGTCACAAAACCGGACGTTACCTGAGCGCGAAATGGTCAAAGGGCGTTCGGTTTTTGACCAAGCATGAAATGTGGCGTTGATGGAAAGTGTGAAGGGAAAAGCCACCCTTGACTTTTCCGGGATGCGTAAATACCTTTGGAGCAAAATTGAGTGAGAGTAAAAAACTAATAAAACAGAAATATTAAACTTGGAAACAATGGAGAAGCGAATAAAAAAGGGTTTTTCACCCTTTCTTTGAAATTCAGGCTACCCGAACAACTTTCAGGTGATCGCCTTTTTCAATGTTCAAAGTTTTCCGGTAAGCTTGTTGTATTTGTCCGGTCAGATCTTCCGACTCCAGATCAACGGATTCTACTGAGTTGAACCACTCCCAGAACTTATTAAACATCTCATTGTCTGATTCCAGTTCAGAATCCTCCAGAGTGGAAAGATAGAGATCATCAAAAATGACAACAACTTCATGGTAAGTACCAAAATCATGATTGAAAGCTTTGATGTAATAATAAGCCTTTGAAGCAAATTCGTCAGGAACTGGATAATTTGTCTGGAGAAATTCAAATAAAATCCGAAGTTCGATTTTCGCTTTGGTGAAATAATCCGGATCGCCAACTTGTGCAAAACCGTTCGAACCAATGACTAAATAATCCATAAGTATTGCCGCTGCCCTGCGGACTTATATTGGCATCCTTCGATAAACTCAGGACTGGTCTGGCACGCCAGTATAAATTAAAAATGGATAAGCTGATGATGGTCTAATCTCCATCCAACTGGCACCTTGGCAACTATTTCGTTGTAAGACTCGGCCAGTTCAAGTAACCAAGGTGATTCCCTGACACTGTTGTCGTCCAATGAAGGTCCTAAACAGAACATGATGGCGTTGAGAAGCCTATCGGTGGTTGCAATATCTATTTCCATATTCATGTGAAATGCCGCTGCCCTGCGGACTTATCTGGGCAACCTTCGGTAAACTCAGGCTTGGTCTGGCGCGCCCTATTGATTAATTTAATTGATTGGATGTTTCGGGTTGATTTTCAATCTTCTGAGTACCCCAGAAATCTCTCATCTCATCCATGGATTGAATCTTTCCGTTTTTCTTCCGGTATTCACCTTTGTGCCAGTACCAGGCAGTTTTTGGATGGCTGAACATGAATCCAAGGCTTTTCAATGTTGTCCTGACAGCAAACGTATTTCCGGTTATCCAGATCCACCCGCCGATGACTTCAATATCCACTCCTTGCAAGAACATGATTCGATCCAGCATCTCACGGATTTCTTCGGAAACCTGCATCTCATATTCCTTTCGCCCTTCTGAAAAATCGGTATTTCCTTTAATGAACTCTTCAGATAGCCGGTCGTACCTGTCATTCAGAATCTGCATCAGCACAGTGTCGCCACCTTTATCGGGATGGTAAATAAATGCCAACCTGCGGTACTCTTTCCGAAGTTCGGTTAGCGTTGTTACATTTTCAAAAAACTTCAACATTTGATTCACCGCTGCCCTGCGGATTTATTTGGGCTTCTGGCTCGCCGATAAAAAAAAGAGGCATTTTCGCCTCCCTTTTCATCGATACCAACTCTGGTAAGTTTCTTCATCCTGAGCTGAAGCCAGAAACTCATTGTAAGGTCCTTCGCCACATTTCAGACAAAACACTTCTCTGGAAGATGGCCAGTAGTAAATTTCCTGACCTTTGCTGATTTTGGCAGCGCATTTGGAACAACTGGAATCAAATCTGGCTTTGAGCTGCTTTGGATCATTGGAATAATGTTGCATTTCGGTTACCGCTGCCCTGCGGATTTATTTTGGCACCCTACAGATAACTCCGGGTTGGTCTGGCTCGCCGGTTAATTTTGAGCCGGGAACCATTGAGCATACCGGATTCTAGTCAAGGGCGAATGTCACAAAACCGAACGTTCTCTGAGCCTGAAATGGTCGAAGGGCGTTCGGTTTTTGACCGAGCACAAAGTGTGGCTTAGATGGGAATAGCGAGAGGAAAAGCCACCCTTGACTTTTCCGGAATGCGTAAATAACTTTGGTGAGAAATTGAGTGAGAGTATATATTCTTTAAAATTATTAGTGATCTCCGCTTGAAAAAAAGCCCCGGCAATATGCCGAGGCCCAGAACATCCACCTCTGTAACAAAAGAAAAGCTGCGTTAGAATATTATTGATCGTCTAACTGTAACTCAATAAAGTCCTTTTTCAATTTTATTCAGTAACCTTCATTTTAAGGTTTTATTTTAATTGTCCAATCAACTTTTGCTAATCGGGATTTTATCTCTTTCAAAGTATCTAAAACCGCTCCATCACTAGGTAAAACTCCATAAACCAAATACTTAAAGTCACCGGCATAAGCAGCTCTCAGTTCTGTCCAGATACTATCCAAATCCTTAAACATCAACGACTCGTTGGGGTGATGAATTAACCACTGATTGTTATTCCTGAAACTCGCAATATCATCATTGGCTACTTTGATCAACATTTCGTCAAAAGCAGGTGATTCGAAAAAATCGGAGAACTCCGGTTGCTGCAACAATTGGTGTAAATCGTAGGTATGCCTGATCTTTTGCTTTAAATCTTCAACAGGGTTTTCACCATATGAAAACCGGACAAGGCTCATTATCTTTTCACAAAATGTCCGTATAGGCTCCAATACACGGACATCAAAGGGCTGAAGTCCATATTCCAGAGCAATCTGATCTTGTCCGTTATTTTGCATCATTTCGCCCACCAGCGAATTTAGCTTTTTGGTGGTGCAGGGTTCGTAATATCCTAACCAGGTAGCTTCAACCACAATTACATCCCGAACTTGTCCGTAATTTCCCTGAAATTCTTTATTGTAAGCGTGAGCCGTTTTACGGTTCATGCCCCGTTTTTGTGTTAGTCCGTCCACATTTATCTCCGGCAGTACTGCATCGACTACCTTACCAATGGTTCTGATTTTTGCTTTAAGTTGGCTGTCTGACTCACCTTCCCGTCTCAAAACAACCAGATCGATATCTTCCGAAAACCGGTCGATCATTTTGTAACACTTCGATAAAGCCGTTCCGCCTTTGAAAACGGTGTCGCTTCCTATCGCATGATTAAAAATTATATGCAAGGCATAGGTTACCCAATAGTCTTTTTCAATAAAAATGGGTAAAATCTGCATCCGGTCAGAAGTAAACTGCACCGCTTGCCTGAAAAGGATTTTATTTTCGTGTAGCCTCATACGATGTTCCATTTTTCGGTGGTGCTGAGTACTTTGCCTACACCTGCCAGTTTATATTTGCTGATTGGGTTCAGTGTTTTGTAAAGCTGTTCGGTTAATGAATTTGTTTGCAATTCATCGAACATGGCTCCCAATATGGCTTTGGTTGCCGGAGGATACTTTAATGCCAGCCGAACCAGTGTGCTTTTATCTTTCTCCGGCAAACTTTTAAGAATGGATAACAGGCGCTTGCACGATGATTCGATAGTGGCATCAGGTATTTTTTTGATGTAGCGAACAGTATCCAGTATTTGCAGCAGGGGAATATTTTCTTTGGTGATTGTATTTTTTTGCCGGATAAACGAAATGGTGTAACGTTCGCGTTTAAAATTTGGCCGGATTTCGTTTCTGCCAATCTGTATGGTATTGCTTACCTGGGTAGTTAAGCCCAGTTGATTGTAAATGCTGTAACCAGTAAGGTAACCGGTAACCTTTCCATCATCTTCCAATAAATCTTTTACCACCTGTGCCTGCTTGGGTTGCAGGTTGCCAAAAGGTGTGTTTTCGGGTTTGTAGTATTTGCCTTTTGATAGCTTGGCAATCTTACCCGATACGACCATTCTATTGAGCGCTTTTATCACTGCTTCCTTTTTATTCACCTCTGTAACAAAATCAGCATAGGTGAACACATAACCTTTCGAAAGCCTATCTATGGTAGTTGCTATGTAATCAGACACTTTCATTGCTTCAATTTTGCCTCAAATATAATTTATTTGTCCAGTTTATTATTTAAAAAACTGGACAAATTTTAAACATATTTGGTATTGTCAGTTATGGTACTTATCTTTGCAGGGTCAACACCTGCAAAGATAAGTACCATAATCCTTCGTTTTCATTTTCAGGTAATTCTACAAAAGCCCTTTCTGATTTTTTCTTCTGCAAATTTCATTGTAATACCATTAAAAAATTAACTATCAAAAGGGTAAATCAGCATCTTCATCATCCATGTTAAGTGCATAATCGCTTTCAACTTCATTCGTTCCAGCGTCAAAAACTGTTTCGTCTAAAGAAGCAACAGTGTTATTATATTCTTGAATAATAGATTCAATCGTTTCCAATATTAACTTTAAGGTGCTTTCATCACTTGTATCATTGTTTTCTTTGGGAGCCAATAACGTTTTACTATCAATTGATTGCGTTAACTCAGAAACCAATTTAGTAAAATCAATATCTCCAGAAAAATCTATTGAAATAGCATTAGATGTTATTCCAGTGATTACAATCAAATTGGCCTCGCTATTTATTTTTAAACTGTATTCTTTTGTTTCCATGGTTATTCGGTTAAGATGCTTTTTATATTATATTTTTCTGAACGTTTCTTAAAAATATATTCTCCTCCATCAAGTATTTCACAAATCTCCTTTTGAGCAGTTTTATCTTCAAGTTTTATCTGCTTATAGCTTATCTTATTATTAATATTTTGCGCCAATATTATTGTCTCAGCATCTCCATATACCACTATTGACGGATTATGGGTTACAAGAAATATTTGTTTGTTATGCTTAATCTCTCGCATAAGCGTTACTAAATTCTTTGAAATAAATCTATTACCTAGATTGTCTTCCGGCTGGTCAATTAAAATTGATTTCGTACTCGCTTGTTTCAGTACTATTTCCAAATATTTTTCGGAGTTATATCCTGGACTTTTATCTTTGGATGTTTCACTGTCAGAATACCGAAGGTAATCGTTTGGAGACAACATTAAATTTTTGATAGCACTAATTTGTGATTCAAGTTTTTTACGAAACGAATCGGGGACTATATCACGATAACTTTTTACTGTGGTCTGATTGTAAAGTAGATAGAGAATATTTTTATATATGCTAATGTCGCTATATGATTTTAATAAAATATCCAAAATCTCTGTTTTCAGCGATGCTTCCTCACTAACTTCAAGTACTAATTTGATGTTTTCATATAGATTAATCTCCTTATAAAGCGCATATTCAAAATTTTCAATTTCATCACAATTTGCTTTTAATTGTCCATATTTTTGAAATTTCGATTTGATTGTTTCTTTCAGCTTAAACAATTGTTGTTTTCCTGCGGTTTTTGCATTCGATTTAATACTGAGCTTTGAATTTGCTTCGGAGATTATTTGTTCTGTAAGGTCAATGAAAGTTACTTTACTGCGTGTCAGCTTTTGCAACTCAACAATTTCTGCGTTTTTTGTTTCCAATAATTTCAGAAATTTATCTTTAATTTCCTTTTGTTCACTGTCTAAAGAAACTAAAGAGTGATTCGTGAATATTGTAATATTATTTTTGATCGTTTCAATAACCTGAAGAATTTCAGATATCTCATCAGAAATGTCAATATTGGATATTAATGCTTTTGAATCAAGATTAAAATCAACTTCTTTACTTTGTATGTTTTCAATGATCTTAGCATGTAATATATGAGTCTTATTTAGAGTTTCCTCATATGCATTATTATAGGCAGATGCCAGTCTGTTTTGAATTTCATTTAATTTAGCATTATGCGTCGTAAAATCCTGCAATACTGCCTGATACTCCTCCTTTTTCCCAACTTTAAAAGCTAATTCTTTTAACTGTTTTTTTTCAAAATATCTGACAATCTCCCCCTGACTTATTCTAATAATATCTTCCTTGTTTATAGAAGTAATATCTTTAAAATTTATATCGTTTTCGGCTTTAATTATTGTTCTAATTTGAGATATGTTGTAAGTGGTATCCGATTCAAGCGAATCAATGCTTTTACATAGAAGCCATAATAATAAGCTTTTACCACTTGACCTACCTCCGATAATTACATTTAAACTTGGACTAAACTCAAACTCAACTTCCTCTATAAAGTCGCAGTTACTTATTCGAAACCTTTCAATATTAGCTCCACCGGTTTGGATAGCTACATATTGATGGGATGGCATAATTCTGGATTCTGGATCTATGAAGGCAAGCCTTATTGTTTCGTAATTTTTGCTACCTTTTATGTAGTAAAAATCATGAATCCCGGTGATTCCTTTATGCTTGCAGGGATATTGACTAATATTATGATTGTCCGAAAAACTAATATAGGCTATATCCTTTTTTGCTCTGTGTTCCGTTGGTTTTTTCCTATCGAACCCTGCATTGTAAATTTGCTGTGTTTCTTCTTTTGAGACTTTTTCTAATGCACTTTGCATCAGAATTACCATTTTTTGGGCATCTTCTATTTCTTCTTTACCGTGTGCTGCTACAATACTTTGTGTTTTGCCAGCGTGAGGTATGAAAAAGAAATCTTCTCCGAAAAATATATCCGATAATTCACCAAAGGTGATTTTTCTTTCAAATTTAGGCAAACCTTTTTCTAAATATTTATCTTCTAATGCTTTGCTGATCTTTTTTGCACCTTCAATATCTGAATAATTAAAAATTAAAAGTGAATGATAATTTTTTGAAGGTCCAGATTCCCTTTTCTTTTCAATATCCAATTCAACTCCAACAAATAATTTGGGGTCGTCTTCCGAATTATATTTTGAATAATACTCCTCATAGGCGTCTACATTAAGAATATTGTGGTCAGTAAGCGAAAATATACTAACTTCGTTTTCTATCAATTTCGAGTGTAAAACCTCTACTGAAAATGCCCCAGCATAATCACCAGATTTCGTTTCATTGCTTTTATCAGTATGGATATGCAAATCAATCCTATGCCAATCCGAATACGGTTTATTTTTCATGATTATTGTTTAGTTTTCTATTGTCGCAAGTTTGGAAAGAAGTAAATCTTTTAGCTCTTCTGTTTTTTGTTCTGATGCTTTTCTACATCTATAATAATCAATAACCTCAAAGAATTTTATTCTGATATTTTTTATGGTTCTATTTTCAACGTGCAAGTTACGATAAGCAAATAAATAAAACATTATTGTTAATCGGTTTTTGCTACCAACTTTTCAAAAAAAAACGATCATTTTGTCGCTGAAATAGGAGATAGTAGTTACGGTTAATTCCCGTAACTACTCAAATAAGCTGCATATTCAAAACTAATCAGTTCAGGATCGAGGGATTCTGAAGCTCCTTCGAAGTAAACTGAATTCAGGTATTCGGTGAAAGATTCCCAAACGGAACTGTTATCCTGATTGTCTTTGGCTGATTTTGAAGTGTAAGATTTCATGCGATAGTTTTTAAAAATTATATGCCTTTCACCGTTGGGGCCACTTCGGAATACACAAACAGGAACGGAATACCGTTAAGAAAAATGGAACATTTTTTAGGATATGCCGGAAATTCTTTGTGTAGTCTGCCTGGCAGTTCCGAATGGACCCTGCATCTTCGCGTATAATTTCATAAAAACAAGCAATGAAACTCTTACCTGATCAGCTAAAAAAGATGGCGGATCAACATTATTGGGTATCAGGCAGAATTTGAATTTGGAATTTCAGGTTAAACCCCATTTATTGGGCGACCATAAAAAAAGCCTTTCGGCTTTTTTAGGTTTTTTAGAATGGTAGATCATCTTCTTCCGGAACCGCTGGTTCTTTCTTCGAAGCTTTCTTAGCCTTCTTCTGCTTCTCAGGCTGTGCATCAGAAGCATCTTCTTTATGCTCCTTGGTTTGGTAATAACAGGTGTGTGTTCTACCGAATTTGTCAGGTGTTTTCATTTTGGCCACTTCGAACCCAAGGTATTTGATCCCTTCCTTTTCGAATATTGCTGCTTCAATACCTTCTACTGGGAGAACTACTTTTACGATGTCAAGATTACTAACCTGTGTTCCTTTTCCAATGTAATGCTTTTCAAAAGTTGTCATAACGTAAATTTTTAAAGTTAAAATTATATGCCAGGTCAAGCAGGACGCGGATTTTGGAGCAATCAGGGAGGAACTGGAATACCGGACCCCGAGTATTCGGGGGAGGATATGCCGGGAAAATCCTTGATTGAGGGGACCGAACGCCATAAACGTGTCCAACCTTTGCAGAGAATTCTTAGCTTGCCTTAAAAATTAGTTATGACCTGCCCGAATAGCCATTGGTGAAAAGGGTTACTAGATAGACTTGAACCGGATAGTTCGTTGGCAAGGTAAAGCTGTTACTGTTTGTATCGGATCAAGATGCAGTTATGAATGCCAATGAACCGAACAAATTAGGCAATTCACCTGACTATGCCTTTATGTGCAGGTTGAAGATGCTGCACAGCCTGAATGGGAAAAGTGTCCTGGAGCGGAGAAAAACAGGTAGTTCGTGTTATGATCTACTTCAAAATAGAAAAGTCAGGAAGGCTTAAATTACAGGGAGTACAATAGTTCTTTAATAAAGATGGGTTTTGTTGCTTTTGGATTTGATCGGAAATTTTACCGAGCAAAAAAGGGGCGAAAAGCCCCAATGATTAACTCATTCTTTGTTTAGCCTTCTGTCTGGCTTCCGTGATTTCTTCGATTGACCAATCCACCTTTGCCATTTGAAAGGTTTCATCTTCCAGTTCGGTAATCTTTCTGGTGAGCTGCTGAACTTCGGCTTTTGCCTGCCCCAATAATCGATGCAGGTACAGAATGTCTTCTCCTTTTCGTTTTATCCTACCGGCTTCCGGCAGATAAGCTGTCCAGTGTTTTCCCATAATACCTTGTTATTCCTGTAACCAGGTTGAATGATTCTTAAAAAAGCGGATAGACCGGTAAAAACGTCGGGCTTTGGTCAGTTCGTCAATATTGAATTCCTGTTTCACCAACAGCTTTTCTCCGGTTCGGTATGCTGAAATAACGAAAGTGGACCCATAGAGTACCATGCTTTTGTGTCGGTTGTACTTGTCTTTGGATTCGGCAAGTCCGGCAATAAAGCCTTTAAAAGAAACTTCCCCCGACTGGAGGAAGTTTTCTGAAGATTTTTCGGTTGCCATGGTCAGTCTTCGCTTGGCTTCATAATAAAAATAGCTGGAGATGGATCGTCGAAATCCTGAGCCTGAATTACTGCTTTGAGGGTAACCAGTCTGTTGAGTCGATTTTCGGGAGATTCAAGCGTTTCATTGGGCTCCCAGTTACCTTCATCAGGCAGGTAGCTGATAAAATCATACTGTAAAAAGTTGGAAGAAACTTTCCGGGCTTGAAAAGCAAACATGTACAGCACATCCCAAAGGCGACCTGAAAGGTTTTGAAGCTGCTCCATACCTTTCGGAACTTCAACGTACTTGTCCCATACAGCACGTGTCAGGTAAACCGGGAACTTAATTCCTGCTTCCTTTGAGGCTTCACTATCAACCTTTACAAGAAACCCGTCATCAACAGCTTGCTTGGTTGAATACGTGGAAACAATTTCCCATCCATTATCATCTTTCATTTGATTTTGCCGCTGCCCTGCGGACTTATTTTGGCTCCCTTGAAAAAACAAAGGATTAACTGGCACGCCGTTAAACTTAAATTTTTGGCGTACCAACATTGAGTTGTCACGGATCAGGTCAACGGGGTGCATGTCAGTTTCATGCCCGAAATGGGCAATCCATGAAACTGAACGCATCCGAAGGAAACGAGCCACGAAAAGCGAGTTCCCCTTTACCGTTCCGGGAAACGATCAATAACTTTGTCGAAAATTTGAGTGTAACAAGTTACTACATTACAATAATGAATGAAAAGCGACATGAACAACAAGCCAATATGGTAATCTTCAAAGAAAAAAATAAAAAATATCCTGCTGCCAAGCAAACGCGTGGCCTATTTGTAAAACCTACAATGGTAATATTTTACAATATTATTGGTTGACATTTAAAGCATTTTTTATATATTTGTCAACAAAATATTGTATAATGAATTTAGAAATAGTGAATTATTTAAGTATCCGAATAAAGCAGGCCAGAAAAATGGCAGGGATGTCACTTCAGGAATTATCGGATTCATTGAATAATCTGGTTACCAAGCAAGCACTTTCTAAGTATGAGCAAGGTGTAATGAACCCCACCAATGAAGTTCTAATAGCGCTATCAAAATCTCTGAATGTTAAGCCTGAATATTTTTTAAAGAAAGAAATATTAAACCTCAGCAACATTTCATTTCGGAAAAGAACCACCCTTTTAAAAAATACAGAAGAGTCAATTATCGAAAAAGCCAAAGACTATGTCGAACGATTTTTAGAATTGGAGTCCATTCTTGGAATTGAGTCAACGTTTGTAAATCCACTCAGCAAATTAGTGATAAAAGACAAAAATGATACGTCAAAGGCAGCCAGTCTGCTGAGAGACAACTGGAATCTAGGAAATAATCCTATTCCCAGTTTGATCGAGACCCTTGAGTTAAACGGGGTTAAAGTATTGTTAATCGAAGAAGTAGATGAGATTGATGGTTTTTCTTTTCTGGTTGACAATTCGATTCCGGTAGTTATTGTTAATACCAATTCGAAACCCATTGAAAGAATTAGATTTACGTTAATTCATGAATTGGCCCATATATTACTAAATTTTGATAGCAAACATATTTTTGAAAATAAGGAGATCGAAAGATTATGTCATCATTTTGCAAGTAGTTTTTTGATCCCAAGTGAAAAGCTTATAGCTATGATCGGAGGTCTCCACCGAAGTTATATCAATATACAAGAACTAATATCCATTAAAGAATATTATGGCATTTCAATCAGAGCTACCGTTCATAGACTTCTTGAGATAGAGGTAATCTCACAAACCTACTACCAAAGGTGGATGATCTACATGAGCAAAACGTATGGGCAGAAGAATGAGCCAGGAAAATACGTTGGGGACGAACGGTTAAGGTTATTTGAACAGCTCATGAACAGGGCATTAGCTGAGGATTTTATCAGCTTAAGTAAGGCTGCAAGCCTTATGAATGTAAGTATAAACAAGATCAGAAAAGACATTGCAAGTGTTAGGTAAAAGCAAAATATTAATCAATGATTCATGCGTTCTTTTTGATCTGGCAGATCTAAATTTACTGAATGATTTTTTTCTACTTGAATATAGCTTTTATACAACACCACAAGTGATTAGCGAGATCAGAGATGAGGTTCAACTAGTCGAAATGGGTAAGTTTATTGATAATTCCTCGTTAATTGTCGATTCCAATGGAGACTTCGAATCAATTCAGCTAATCTACGATAAGTACGCTGGATTAAGCTATGCGGATAGCTCTGTTCTTGAATTGGCAATTCGACTGGAGGGTATCTTGTTAAGCTCAGATAAAGCACTGCGAAATATTTCCAAAAGAATTAATTTGGATGTACGAGGTGTGCTGTGGGTGATTAAGGAATTGGTTATTAAACGGATGATATCGAAAGAAACAGCAGAAATGAAATTAAAAGAATATCCAAAAATAAATATCCGGGTTCCACTCAATGAGATCAAAAAGTTGATTAATGACTTACAAAAAGAATAAAAGTGCTGTTCTGATTATTAATTCCCCTCTTTTTAGAGGTTATCAAAAAACGGATGAGGAAGATTCTCTTCCCCCAATAGGTCTTGGATATATTGCAACGTTTTTGAAACTTCAAAACATTCAGGTCGAGCTAATTGACAGCATTATACAGAATATTTCTCTCCCAAAGCTAAAATCGATCATCAGAAGGAGGCAACCAGAATTTCTCGCAATCAATATTTTTTCCACCAATCTTAAACTTGTTAAAGAGATAGTCGAGTCGATAAATTTTAAAGTGCATATAATTATTGGTGGACTTGCTACAAGAACACTATATCCTCAAATACTGCAATGGAAAACGATTAATCAAATTGATGTTGTAACCGGAGATGGAGAGTTAATTACTCCTGATATTATTCTCAACCAGGTCAAAGAAAAATCTAAGGTCGAAATCCCCAACCGGCGGGTATTTGATATCAATCGTAAATCTATTTATTTCATAAAGGACATCTCGACTATATTATTGAATCGGGACTTTTTCAACAATGAACCTAATCTAAATTATTTTGATAATCTGGAAGCAAGTATTGTGACCAGCCGTGGATGCATTTATAACTGTTCATTTTGTGCTGCTGCCAGATCATTAAATAAAGAATATCCTGCCAGAGAACGATCAACTGATTCCATTGTCAGGGAACTTAATTATATCAAGACCCAAAATCCTGAAACAGTATCAATCAGGGTTCTTGATGATTTGTTCCTGAAATCAAAAGATTCCATAACCAACGCGATAGATATCTTTTCAAAATTTGATTTTCAATGGCGATCTATGGCTCACATCAAGACATTTAAAGGCGTTGGAGAGGATTTACTTATGAAGCTAAAAGAATCCGGATGCTATGAACTATTTATCGGAATTGAATCCGGGTCACCGATTATTCTTAAGTCCATGAATAAGACTCATGATATCAGATTGATAAAAGAAAACGTAGAGAAATTATTTAAAGCAAAAATAAATGTAAAATGCTATTTCATATATGGATTTCCCGATGAAACGTTAGAGGATATGGAAATGACATACAATTTAGCGCTTGAGATAAAAAAATTGTCCTTAATGCATGGTTCAAAATTTAGAACTAGTGTATTTCAATTTCGGACCTATCATGGTACATTGTTATATGAAAACTTAAAAAGAAGATATCCAGGTTTGGATATTGACACCATTAACCCCGATGGAAAACTTACACATCTGATCGGAAGGAAACAGTTCAATTTTCACAGTATTAACCATTCAAAAGTTAGTTTAAAACTTATACGTGATTATATTTGCAAGACAGATATGATCTAAAGATGACAAAAAAATCCACAAGCGACGGTAATATAACAATCGACACCAGTAGAAGAAAGTGTAAAGCTTGCGGCTTGTACTTAAATCAGCTTCCTGTTCTCGATAAATATAAAAAAGCCAGTGTTTTTTGGGTTGGGCTTTCATCTGTTTTAATTACAGATGAAGAGGAAAAAATACCATTATCCCCTCATACAAGATCAGGTGCATTAATAAATCAAATTGAGAAGCTATATTGGGATGATATATCTTTCTATAAAACGAACGTAGTAAAATGCCTACCACTCAACAATAGTAAGATCAGGTATCCACTTAAACATGAAATGGAAAAATGTTATCCGAACTTAGCGGATGAAATAGAAATATTGAAACCTTCGATTATTTTTCTTCTGGGAAAGCAGGTAGCACAATTTGTACTTGGGAAACATTCGCACAATTCATTCTCTCTTGATGAAAATTTCAATTACCAATCGTTTATAATTGATGAAATTATTTATGTTCCTGTACATCACCCTTCGTTTATTCTTATTTATAGAAGAAAATTCATTGAAAACTATATAAATGGAATTTCTTCTTTTTTTCAAGAATTGATGGTTGAGAAAGAAACATCTATCGGTCAGGTAGTCCTGCTCTGAATTTTTATGAGGTGATTAATAATTGCTGAACGATAATTAAGAAAGCAAATGCCTGTTATTTTTGCTTCAATCCGATTTTTAATTTTACTCTTTTTATCCTTTATATGGAAGGACACAATTAAGTCAGGAAATAAATTACAATTAGGAAAAAGCCTTTGAATGGTTTGATGAAAATATTGTTCCTTTAATCGGCTAATCTGAGAACGATTGAATCGTTAAAAAAGTAGCAGTAAAATTTTATTTATCCTGAATTTAAACATAAACTACAGTCTATCAATAACTATTTCATCATCAATAATCTTTGCCTTCATTACTTCAACATGACTCATTTCTGAAGAAATTAAATCAAGTATTTCGGCAATAAAATGAGCTGGCATTTTATCGCCGATTATGATTTCCTTGTAAGCTTCTATCGGTAATTCAATTGTCCTATCTCTTATCGTTAACGGCAATTCACCAAATCTAGTGGTTCGATATTCTTCTTCAAAACTCCATTGTGATAATTTATGGAATATTTGTAAGTTTCTCTGCTCATCGAAATTGTGCTTTGGTGAGGGATATATTATTGGGATTTTATCCACATATTGAACTTGCCCTCCTCCACCTAAATAGTCGAACATTATTCGCGAATTAAAGCCAACGACAAAACCTTCATGTTGACAGGAATACTCTTCCCACATTTTCATTAATGAAGGATTGGCTGTCAGGCTTAAAATGCCAACATGTTCATCGTAATCCCGAAAAGTTTTTTGTTGATGGTCCGCGACAATCTCAGGTTGCCTTACCGCCGACTTTTTAGACCAGTCTCTGGCAAATTTCCGATGCTGTTGACGAGACCATTCAGGATGTCTATTTATTGAATCACCAAAATAATGATTGTAAATATCTTCGTCAGTCAAAAGGTCCCATCGAACAGGAAATTTACAATCTAACGGATCTTCAAAGGACGAAGGAGCAGCCATAAAGACCTTTCTTTGTTTTATAATACTTTGATGTAAAGGATTGTCCCAACAACGATATTTATAAACGGTTTCAGGAAAATCAATTTTATCTAAAGATTCGTGCATAGTGATTTTCATAATTCGATCAATTTTAACTAAATGCCTAATCTCATTAACATCTCTTTTACATCGTAGCCCTCTGCATAAATAACATTGGTCTTTTCATTTGCAATGGCAAATTTCGAAGGAAATCTATATTTGTTCTTACCTAAAAAAGGATCTTCCTGATTTGTCAATAGAACTAAATCATTGTTTTTACAGTTGGATTTGAAAAATTCAATAGACACAATTTCATTCTTTACATTATCAAAACGATCCGGTGGCAGATTTAAAATCCCCATAATCTTCTGAGCTATCATTTCTATTTGATTCTCATTGAGTGCATTGTCTCGACCGTTTAATGTGCCTAACTTTCTATCATTTATAATTTGATCTACGACTGAACTAAATCTTTTAGCAAATGATTCGTTATCAAACGAGCTAATTTCTGACTTAATTTTTGAAAGTGTTACAACTTCATCAAGATTATAATCAATCCATTCTTTGGATAAGCGATGAGTCTCGTATGCCATATTCAGGACGGTAAAGGCCTCCGGCAAAACAGATAGACCTTTATACAAATTGTATGCTTTAAGTTGATATGAAATTGTTCCCTCTAAGGACATTTTTAAGCCTTCAATATCATCTGGAATCGTATCAAGAAAAAAATAGCATAAATCTAAATTCAATGAAACTTTACCTAATCGATCATAAGCAGAAGCTAATAGAAGTTTGTTTTCATTCTTTTCAGCGAAATCATGCACTTCGTTTATTTTTCTGAAAACCCTCTCAAACGTAACGTTTATTAATTCAAGTTTTTCCTGATTATTTTTAATGAATGAAGAATGAACTCTGTCATATAATCTTCTATCATTTAACGAATTTAAAAGCTTAGGAAAGATAGCCCCAACCAGGTTATCGGTCTGGAATAATATCTGAAAGTTTTTTTGCTCGGCATTAATATCCAAATCTTCTATTCGCGCATAAATTTCATTTGTTTTATTGTAAAGTTCTTCATCAATTTCAAGACTATGGATTGCTTCAACTAACTGAAACTGGTTAATATTTATTTCTAAATTCATAGAATTTTCAGGAGAACTTACTTCTGTTCTTAGAGCTTTCAGTTTTGCCAAAAGTTCATTATTCGTATAGTGACCTAAAAGGAAGTCGGTCCTCGATCGCTGTAGCAACAAAGCTTCCCATTCTTTTTCGGAGTAAAACTTTTTGTACCGTTCGCATAACTTAAGAAAATAATCTGCACTCAGGACATTTCCATTTTCAGTATATACAAGTGCAGCCAAATATGCCATTTGGGGTTTATCTATATATATTTTAGGTAGCTGTTCTAAATATTCAATTAATTCCGGGTATCTGCGCTCGTTAAACAGAACAGGTCCTATTTTTTCAAGAGCTGAAACGATCTTCTGCGCACGATCCGCCGAATGATTAATTGAACGATTTTCTAATAGTGAGAAACCAAGATCAATCCTATTCTGGGAATCGTAAATAGCTTGTTGAATTTTTTCAAATCTCAGACTTATGATCTTATGAATTTCACGAATACAATTATTATCTAATAAGTTATCCTCGGGGAAAGCTATTGTAACCTTATCCTGAGCCATCCACTTAGTATCCTTTCTATCAAGTAATATTTGATTAAGAATATTAGTCACAAAATCATAATATAGATTCTCCGAAGATTCATCATAAAAGACAATTAATCCAGAATAGGAAAGATCTTTATACAAATAGCCCAGCCTGCTTGTTGAAAAAGGCAAAGTAAGATAGCTCTTACTGCCTTTATAAATAAGTTGTGCTTTTTGAGTACTTTTAATCTGAATAGGAAAAAATTGGGCAGATGCTCCATTATCTATGATTATTTCCCCATATAAATCAACCCCATAATCATCGGCGTTAACTTCACGGGTAATAAAACCATTCCTCTTTGAAAAGATCGATCTCGTTTTTAGAACTGATTCTTCGCACCTCTCAGAATTCTTATCTACATATGGTGGATCACTAAATGCCATTTATGTATCTTATTTCAGCATATTGTTTGAGAAATTATAAATCTCCTTTAAACGCCCGGTCAAGTATACTCGATTTCAGGGCTTTAAGATAATTGAGTTTGGATTGCTGAACTGAAAGAATTTGAAATTGTTTTTCTTCCAACCGTGAAAACCTGTCAGCAATACTATTTTGAATTTCAATTGAAGGAACTGGCACATCGATTTCGCTTAATATTTTAAGATTGATATTCTTTTGTGCTGCCGAATTCGCCTTTTTATCCAATTGTAATTGAAGTGTTTTTAAGTAATAATATAGAAATTCATTGTTCATTGAATTTGGGGTTATTCCAACGACACTGTCTGGAAAACAAGCATCAAATCCAAGTATTGCAACATCTCCAATATTGGCAGCAATGGTCAGGCAAATTGTTCCCTTGTTCCAAAGTCTGCTTTGTTTCAATCCAAACTCAGAATAACAAACTTCATACTTATCAATGCATTTATTGGCACTTCGTACATCTCCTGTTTGAATAAATGGATAGGAATCTCCAAATAACTTTTGATCATTTCGAGGGCGATGTTTTGATTTACCTCTTTCGACTTTGGCGACTTGATTTAAAGGTTGTCTTTCCCAGTTTTTCCCATCTACAAATATCTCCTCTAGTACACTCGCTGTCAAGCCATTTGTATGTTTGATGTTTTCTTCGAGCAGGGCGATGCTCTTGTCGATGCGGACAAATAGGGCATCGAGCTTGGTTACAAGGTTAATCTGCTCTGAAAGTGGGGGAAGAGGAATTGAACAACTATATAAGTCGTTATCAGAAATTGCGGGGTATTGAGCACCTCTTATAAATGGCGCAATCTGATTTTGGATATTTTCAGTTAATAAAAAGTAAAATAGAAATTTAGAATCGATCTCAGTTATTGGTCGCAAGATACAAAATCCAGTAGAGGCAACAGAATTAGAATAATCAATTTCAATCTGCGCGATGTTCTTGAGATTAGGACGCGTCGTTGCAAAAATAACATCGCCTTTTTTTACTCTCTTTCTTGCTCTGCTTGGAGCATCCTTGCCTAAGATTTCTTTCGGTTGAGTTAATTTAAAGGCGCTATTGTCGATAGATCCAATATCGATATAGTTAAAAATGGAATCCCTTGAATTTTGCGGATTATAAGTTTCAGTTTTTTGAACTACTGATTTAATTTTTGCAACCTTCCATCCATTTGGTAATTTATCCATTGTACCCTTCCTCCAAAATTTGTTCTACTTCAAACATCAGGAGAGAAATTTCATTATCGTTCCTTTTTATGTGTGCCATTATTTCGCGCGGCGGCAAATGGTCAATATCGGCTTGGGTGTTGGGGTTTTTAGCCGAAAGATCGGTGTCTACAATTTCCGTTGCCTTTACCAGCCACGAATTTGCAGACAATGCTCTTTTTGTCGCCAGTTCAACAAACTCCTGCAACTGTTCGTACTGTATCGGTTTGTTTTTGGTGAGCTTTTGTTCGGGGTTGCATTCGTAATACCATATTTCGGTGGTTGCCCCAGTGCGGTCGAAAAACAGTACGTTGGTTTTTACACCGCTGTAAGGTAGAAACACGCCTGCCGGAAGGCTCAAAATGGTGTGTACATTGAAATTGGCAAGCAATTCTTCTTTTACATTTTTAAAAGCATTACCAGTCTGGAACAGAATACCTTCGGGTACTACAATCGCCGCTTTGCCTCCTTTTTTCAGGCTTTTCATAAAATGCTGTAAAAACAGCAGTTCGGTGGCGTTACTCTGTATCGGAAAATTCTGTTGTATCTGTGGTTTTTCTTTTCCTCCAAAAGGTGGATTGGCCACGATCAGGTCGTACCGGTCTTTTTCCTGTATATCGCGAATGTTGGCTGTAAGTGTATTCTGCTTTAAAATATTGGGGCTTTCAATGCCATGCAAAATCATGTTCATTACACCCATGGTGTAAGCCAATGGCGTTTTTTCGTTGCCAAAAAGGGTATTCTCGTGCAAAAACTGCCATTGTTCGGTCGATAGTTTGTTCCGGTACTTGTTAATGATGTAATCAAATGCTTCGATCAGGAAACCACAACTACCAGCAGCGCCGTCGTAAACCGTTTGTCCGGGCTGTGGTGCAAGCGCTTCAACTACGGCCTTAATTACAGCACGCGGGGTGTAAAATTCGCCCGAGTTACCACCATCGTTGCCCATTCCCTGCAACAGGTTCTCGTACACATGCGAAAGCTCAAACAATTCATCTTGTGACTGGAAATTCAGCGTGTCGATAATATCAAGTACCTCGCGCAAAGTGTGACCACTAGCAATGCGGTTATCCAGAAACTCGAAGATGTTCCCGATTTTGTATTTCACCGATTTCAGATCGCTTAGGCTATTTTTAAAACCTTTCAGATAAGGAAACAATTGCCCGTTTACAAACTGGGTCAAATCTCCTCCGGTTTTGGAAGTTTTAACATCCGGCTTTCCTTCTTCCGTTTTGGGACAGGCCCAATGGCTCCAGCGAAAATCGTAGGTAATAATCTGTTCGTATTTGGTATTGTTGAGTAAAGCTTCGCCTTCTTTCTCCTCTTCAAAGTCGTTCAGGAATTTGAGAAATAATATCCACGAAATCTGTTCTGTATAATGCATGGCTCCGCTAATACCATCATCGCGGCGCAGGATATCGGTAATCCGATCTATTTTTTGTTGAAGTTCCATTCAGGAATTTATGGGTTGATTAAATGTGACTAAGTGTTTTTATCGGTTATTTTACCAATAAAAGGTATTTATGGGTATTAGAGCCGATAATTACAAAGGACTCACTAAAACTCCAATTAATACAGCAATAGAAAAACTCAACAGCGTGCCAACCAGCACATATTCGTTTTTACCACTGGAAGTAAAACGAAGTATTGATTTTGCTGCAATAATAAATCCAACGGCAGTATATTGACCCGAAAGAACCAACACCAAAACCAGGAACCGTTCAACTATGCCTATCAGCTTACCGGCATTTGGCAAGCTTTTATCTGGGTTTTCACCTGATGGATCTTCCGGAGTTGAGATTGAATAAAACGATAGAATTTCCTTAATAATAATATTACCAGGCTTTGCACATAGAATAAAACCGGCAATAATTGCTATATTTTTTAAAGGAACGTTTATTACAAAACTAATTTCACACCATTTAAAATAGGCTATTGAAACCAGGATTAGAATTATTAGATGAACGATTTGGTCTAAAAAGAACAGGTATTTTTTCGTTGAGTGATCTGCCAATTTTTGAAGTAAATAACTCTTTATAACATCAACCACAAGGTGAAGGCCTGCTATTAGTAATGCAGCTTTCCAGAAACCATAGTCCAGAGACAATAGCCAGGAAAGAATAAAAACAACCAAAATATGCCATAAGTGATGTCCTGATATTATTTTCTTGCTTTTTCGATCACTCCATGCTTGTGGCTGAAAAATAAAGTCGGCTAATAAATGAGCCGCAAATTGCAGAATGATAAGTTGATACAGCATCATTTTATATTATTTTCGAAATAGTTTACTGTTTTTTCAATCGCATTCCATCCAACAGCAGTTGAATGCTGACTGATGGTAGATTGATTTCGATTTAGTTTCTGGCTAATATCTTTTTCGCTAATACCAAGAAGTTTGTAGTGAAGAACCTCACATTGCTTCGAAGAGCATCTGGAAATGATATTATCCAGCAATGATACCATGGTGTCATATTTGTTTTGTTCATGCTTATCAGGACTACAAAAAAACATGCTGCTTTTAATAACGACTTTTTGTTTGTCCGATGTACTCAATTCTTTAATAGCTCTTCCGGATAAATAAATTGCTTCACCATCAATAATACCATTTTTTGAATCCAGAATAGCCAACGGTGCAACAGCCATTGCAATACGAATCCCATATTCCTTAAAGTATTTGGTTCGTTTATTATTTTTGATATTCTCTGATAATTCAAAGGATTTAACGAGTGTTTTCAGTAATAACGCGATGCGCATCGCATGAACAGGTGAATTCAATGCACATTCGATGTAATCACCTTGTATTATTCTACCAAAGAAACCATCATCCCTGTATTTCTCCGTTAAATCACTGATAAGCAACTTTATCTGCAATTCAATTTTTCTTTTATCCTCATCATTTAATGAGGTAAATGAAACAATATCTGCTGAAATGGTTGAACTGTTCATCTTGTAATTGTTTTATCGGTAAATATACCGATAAAATACATTTATCGGTATATTTACCGATATTTTATGAAGCATACAGGTTTTTCTGCAATTTATAAAAAGCGTCAATCAGGTTTTGGGCACTTCCGAATACCTTTGCGGCTTCTTTGGTGGTTCCCAGGTTATTGAGTTCTATGAGCGACGAAAGCCGTTCACGTTTCAGCTCTTTGATGCCATCGGTTTCGTAGCGTTCGAGTATAAAACGTAAAAAATCGCGGGCTTTCAGGTTGCTAAACACTTCAAAAAAGTCATTGTCGTCTTTTACATGTTTAGCTCGCTGGCTGCGGGTAATCAAACTGCACTCGTACGAAATATGCAAAAGCACATCAAAGATATCGCTGTTTTCGGCTTCAAAAATCTTCTTCAGGATATCGAGCTGTTCTTCGTCGATTCCCGATTCGGCCAGCTTGATCAGCAGATCTTCGCGGGTTTCAGGCTTCGACCACAAGCTTCGCAACTCGTCTTCGCTTTGGTATAAATCGGGTATAAAGCCAATCAGCTTTTCAAGAAACTGCAATGTTGTCAATGGTTTCCCGCTTTCGTCAATGTATCGGGTTTCAATGTCCAGCACTTTCAATTTCCGGCCATTCGAAAGTTCGATTACAATTTTTGGTGGTCGTGGTGGTCTTGGTGGTGGTTCTTCACCACCGCCGGTATTTCCGCCTCCGCCACCTCCGGTGTTTCCTCCGGTTCGTGTGCCACCTTCTCCCGTTTCACCTTCAGGCAAACCGTCCCAATCGGGATCGTAAAAATGGTCGGTAGCTTCTTCCGAAAAGTCGATAATGGTAAAGAAGTCTTTGCCTTCGAACAAGCGGGTGCCACGCCCAACAATCTGCTTAAATTCTACCATTGATTCAATTTCGCGAACGATGATAATGTTCCGCACGTTGCGGGCATCAACTCCGGTAGTGAGCATATGTGACGAGGTAAGAATTACAGGAATATCGCGGTCGTTGTTCTGAAACTGTTCGAGTAAATCACGACCCGGTTTTCCTTCGTCACTGGTAATGCGCACGCAATAGTTTGGGTCGCTAACTTTTTTGAATTTGTTGATGGCATCGCGCATGTTCAACGCGTGGGGCTGATCGACACAAAATACAATGGATTTATCCATCGGGTTGATGTTGTCGAGTATAGCTTGTGCAACCAGTTCAATTTGCTTGGGTATAATGATCACCCGGTTGAATTCACGTTTGCGATAAACCCGCCGGTCTTCAACTGCACCTTTCAGGACCTTATCGGCATCAGTATAAATGTAGCTGTCGATATTGGTACGTACTTTTTTAACCTTGTAAGGACTCAGGTAACCATCGTTGATGCCGTCTTTCAGCGAATATTCGTAAACTGGTTTCTTGAAATAATTATACGTGTCCACGTTGTCATCACGTTTGGGTGTTGCTGTTAGTCCGAGGTGAACAGCCGAGCCAAAATAATCAAGTATTTCGCGCCACGAACCTGCTTCGTTGGCACTTCCGCGATGACATTCGTCAATAATTATCAAGTCGAAAAAGTCTTTGGGATATTGCCTGAAATAGCCATCAATATTCTCCTTTTCGCTGATGGCCTGATAAATGGCAAAAAAGATAAAAGCATTGGTGGGCACAACTCCGTTTCGGGCACGGACTTCAGAGCCATCAATTTTAACTAAATCCTTTTCGTACGGATCATTAAAGGTATTGATGGCCTGATCGGCCAGGATATTGCGGTCGGCCAGAAACAATATTTTGGGGCGACGGTCGGCCCGGTCTAAATTCCATTTCACCGTCAGTAATTTGTGTACAATCTGAAAAGCAATAAAAGTCTTTCCTGTTCCGGTGGCCAAAGTCAACAAAACCCGCTTTTTGTCATCGGCAATGGCTTCAATGGCTTTGTTAACCGCTATTTCCTGATAATACCGGGGCTGTTTGTCGCCCACCAAATAAAAAGGAACACCAAGAAGTTGTTTCTTCAGTGAAGTAAGGTTATCAACCGATTCTTGAAAAAGTGATTCAGGCGTAGGAAAGTTGTCGATATAATCACCTGTTCCTGTTCTCATATCGAACTGGTAGATCTTCTCGCCGTTAGTAGCAAAAATAAATTTCACCTTGAGTTTGTCGGCATACCGGATAGCCTGTTGCAGCCCATCAGTTTGCCCAGTTTTTTGGCTTCAATGATGGCAAGGTTGGTGTTTTTATACCGGAGCAGGTAGTCAGCAAAAAGTCGTTGGCCCCGCTTACCTCCCAAGAGTTTTCTTCCATCGGTAAAATAATGCTCGCGAATTACAAACTCTTCCCATCCACTTTCTTTAAGTTTAGGATCAATGTGTTTGGCACGGGTATCAGATTCGGAAAGGTGCATTTCTTTCGGTAATTTTAGTTCTTCTTGTGAAGTACAGAACGCTTCATCGAAGATAATTGATTAATGATTATTTTTTCAAAAATAATCATTAATCCCTGAAACAAACATAAAGTTGCACAAATAGTTAGATATGATTTTGCAAAACTAAAAATCTCAATACGATATCCCTTATTTCATTGAGGATTTTAGGAATTCCACGAGCGCTTTTGGGATGTTCAAGATTGCTTCACTGAGACGGTTGAAATTACCTCAATTTGACATTTTGTGTATCAAATCGTGTATCAAATAAAAAAGCAGCTACAATTTTTAAACTGTAACTGCTTGATTTTTTGTGACCCCGGTAAGATTCGAACCTACAACCTTCTGATCCGTAGTCAGATGCTCTATCCATTAAGCTACGGGGCCATTTGCTAAAAGCGTTGCAAAGATAATACTTGTCTCAATAAAAACAACCCTTAAAAACGTATTTTTTGACTAATCGTATTTATTCATTTTGTCGTCGATAAAAACATCCTGATTATTACGTGTTTGTATTTTAATATTGGTAATCATTTCTTCGGCTCCTTCGGCATAAACGGCTTCATGAATGTCTTTCACGAGCTTCATTACCTCATTGTAATAACCTTCAACCACCGTTTCAAACGGACAAACACGATATTTAAGTCCTGATTTTTGTATCAATTCAATGGCAACGTCAACCAATTCATATGTTCCTTTTGTAGAAGAACGAGGTAATACCTGTATTGCCAGATTAATCTGATTTTTCATTTCTAATTATTTTTCACGATTGATAAACCTTCTGATTTCATTAACGCTCATGCGTTTCACATTTGTAATAATTATATCCTGACGAACAAAATCACCATACTGATTGCATTCATTGATAACACTGCTGAAAACGCCCTGAATATCGGATTTAACAGGCAAAAGCAAGATCGCAATAGCAAGCTCCTTTTCAAAACTGATTTCCTCAAGAAGTCCATTATTATGAGTAAGTGCATACTCCAATTCAGTTTTGATCAGCTTACGCTGAACTGCTGAATATTCTTCAATACTTTCATTACAAATAAAAACCACAAAGTATCTGAGCTTTTGTTCTTTTCCACCTAATCCGGTTGATATATATACCTGCTGTTCGTCCATCAGAGAACTTTGAATGACCATGCGGCTTTCCTGTAATGCCAAAATGCTCCAATCCCGTAATTCGGGATCCGGATTCTGAGCATATTTCTCAATCGTCCGGAAAGCTTCAACTTTTTCCTGTGAGGCCAGTAAAACCAATAAATTTTTCTTTTCATCAAGTGGAACGGTAGGATCAAACAGATCAGCCTGATGTTGCAGAATAAGTTCAACCGAAAATCTCGTTTTTAGATCCCGACCATAATTAAAGTACTCCATCTGGAGTTCAACATCAATTTGTTCTTCAAGTATGCTGAAATTCTCGGGTAATGACGAAATCGCCTCCTGAATTTTCTTATATATGTTATCCTCGTCCATCCTGTTATTCATGATTTACAAAAGTAACTGAATCAATTTTGATTTTTCAAGAAAGCAATATTTTTTGAGAGTTTTATCAAAACTTAAATATCTTTGCGCAGTTATTCTTATTTAGTTTAAATTAGCATAGCTCCTGATACAATAATCGTGCGACTCTCTGAAGTAAAAAATAAAGAAACAGTAATAATTACCAAGGTTTTAGGTCATGGTTCTTTCCGTAAAAGAATCACTGAAATGGGGTTTGTGAAGGGAAAAGAGGTAACTGTAATCAAAAATGCTCCTTTTAACGGTCCTATCGAGTATAAAATATTAGATTACAATATAACCCTGCGTCGCACTGAAGCTAATTTAATTGAAGTCGTAAGTCAGGACGAAGCACACACATTTATAGCCCAAAACTTTGAGGGAGTTATCGATTATGAAAAGCTAAAAATCTCAGCAAAAGAGAAAGAACGCACCATCAACATTGCCTTGGTTGGAAATCCGAATTGTGGGAAAACAACCTTATTCAATTTCATTTCCGGCTCAAAAGAACACGTCGGCAACTACAGTGGAGTTACGATTGATGCCAAGAAAGCAACATTTTCCAATTCAGGATATCACTTCAACATCTTCGACTTACCTGGGACTTATTCATTAACGGCTTATTCTCCGGAAGAAATATACGTCAGAAACTTTATCATGGACGAAACTCCTGATATAGTGATAAATGTGATTGATTCGTCCAACCTGGAACGAAATCTATTCTTGACAACTCAGTTAATTGACATGGATATCAAGGTTGTGATCGCCTTGAATATGTATGATGAATTATTGAAAAACAATGTAAAATTCGATTACCAAAGCCTGGGAAAACTAATCGGAATACCAATCATTCCTTCTGTAAGCTCCAAGGGAAAAGGCATTCAGGAGTTGATTGAGAAAACCATTGAAGTATATGAAGATCAGGACCCTATCGTTCGACATATACATATCAATTATGGTTTTGAGCTCGAAAAATCAATAGAGACACTTCGAAAAAAAATAAAGTTAGAAAAGCCGATTACAGATACCATATCTTCGCGGTTTTTATCCATCAAATTGCTCGAACGCGACAAACAAACCATTGAATCTCTCACTTCATATCCAAATTTTACAGAAATTGAAAAAGCAGCTCAAAGCGAAATCAGGAGAATTGAGAGTATTTACAACGAAGACAGTGAAACAGTAATAACCGATGCCAAGTATGGCTTTATATCAGGAGCACTCGAAGAAACGTATAAACAAAGAAAAAAACACACAGCAAAGGTATCGGAAAGAATCGATAACATACTAACAAACAACATATTAGGATTTCCAATATTTATTCTTTCAATTTCGTTGGCCTTTTTTGCTACATTCAAAATCGGTGCTATTCCTATGCATTGGATCGAAAATCTGATCGCATTTATAAGTCAGCATATTTCAGAACTCTTACCTGACGGCATGTTGAAAGACCTAATAATCAATGGAATTATTGACGGAACAGGAAGTGTTTTGGTATTTCTACCCAACATCCTGATTTTGTTCCTTTTTCTTTCCTTTATGGAAGATTCGGGATACATGGCCAGGGCTGCATTCATAATGGATAAACTGATGCACCGTTTTGGATTACATGGCCGGTCATTCATACCGATGGTAATGGGTTTTGGATGCAACGTACCAGCGATAATGGCAACCCGAACGCTGCGAAGCCCAAGTGATCGGCTGTTAACAATGCTCATTATCCCTTTCATGTCGTGCAGTGCAAGGCTTCCGGTTTATGTACTTTTTATTACAGCATTCTTTCCTGAAAATCCCGGATTAGTGCTTAGTGCCATTTATTTCTCCGGAATAATAATTGCCTTTCTAACAGCACAGCTTCTTAACCGGACTATTTTTAAAAATAAAGAGACTCCATTTGTTCTGGAACTTCCACCCTATCGGCTACCCACAATAAAAAATATCATTATTCATATGTGGGACAAAGCCAGGCAATATTTGCAGAAAATTGGCGGTGTTATACTTATTGGGGTTATAATTATTTGGGCATTGGGATATTTTCCAAGAGAAAACCCTTCAGCCAAAAATAATTTAAATGAACAGGTTATCAATCAGAGCCAGAGATTGGAAAACAGTTATTTGGGTCAATTGGGTCAGTTTATTCAGCCTGTAATGTCACCATTGGGTTTCGACTGGAAAATGAGTGTAAGTTTGCTGGCCGGACTTCCAGCTAAAGAAATAATAGTCAGCACAATGGGTGTCTTGTATCAGGTTGATCAGGATCATAAAAATGTCGGGTTGAGCGCAAAATTAACTCAGGAAGAATACATCTCTGGTGAAAAGAAAGGTGAAAAAGTGATCTCAATACCAGTTGCACTCGCTTTTCTTGCGTTTGTGCTGATCTATTTCCCTTGTATAGGTGTTATTGCTACCATAAAAAGTGAATCGGGAAAATTGAAATGGGCTTTATTTACAGTCGTTTACACAACAACTGTAGCTTGGATAATTTCATTTCTGGTATTTCGGGTTTCAACCTATATCTTAATGTAATAATCTCATGATACAGGATCTTATCGCATATCTGATTATCTCAATTGCCTTCGGAGCATTAATAGTGCACATTCTCCGATTTTTCAACATACTCGGGAAAAAGTCTGTAAATAACCCAAAATGTGGAGGATGTTCAACAGGATGCGAGATGAAAGAAATCCATCAAATCAAAAAACCGAAAAATTACGATCAGTACCGAATACAGTTATAATCGCTTAAGTGCTGCGATCGTTTCAATCGGACTATCTGCATTGAAGACAAAACTGCCAGCGACTAAAATATCGGCACCCGATTCATACAGTTTTTCCCCAACCTCGAAATTTACGCCACCATCAACTTCAATTAATGTTTTTGAGTTTCGCCTTAAAATCATCTCTTTCAATGCGGTAACTTTCTGATAAGTATTTTCAATAAATAACTGACCGCCAAAACCTGGATTTACTGACATTAATAAAACCATGTCCAATTCTGAAATGATATCTTCAAGTAAAGCTACCGGAGTATGTGGATTAAGACAAACACTAGCTTTTATGCCTAAATTCTTAATTTGTTGAATAACCCGATGCAAATGAGTGCAAGCCTCATAGTGAACAGTTATTACTGCGGCACCTGCATTGTAAAAATCATGGATATACTTATCTGGATTTACAATCATAAGATGAACATCGAGCGGTTTGGTACTTATTTGATTAACAGCTTGAATGATTGGAATGCCGAATGAAATATTTGGTACAAAAACACCATCCATAACGTCGCAATGAACGAAATCGGCTTCGCTCCGGTTAATCATTTCAACTTCATCGCCTAGTTTATTAAAATTAGCAGCAAGTAATGATGGTGCAATAAGTTTCATAAGTAATGCTTTTTATGCCAAAAGTAAGATTTAATCCTTTTTATCGAATCGCAACTAAAAAATAAAGCTGCATGAAGCAGCTTTTATTGAATTACAAATAGGTTCTAAGTAATTTGTTGCGATAATGATTTCGCATCTTCTTAATCGTTTTTTCTTTTATTTGCCTGACTCGTTCCCTTGTCAATCCAAACTCATCACCAATTTCCTCCAGCGTATGCTGTCGATGACCACTCAATCCAAAATAAAACCGAATAACATCAGCTTCACGTTCACCCAGCGTAGATAAGGTTCTTTCAATTTCCTTGCAAAGCGAAACATTCATCAAGCCTTTATCAGGGCTTAGAGAATCTTCATTCAACAAAACATCATATAAATTACTCCCTTCCTCATCATGCATTGGAGCATCCATTGAAACATGATGAGATGATACTTTTAAAGCGTCTTCCACAATATCAGAAGAAGTTTCAAGCATAAAAGCCACTTCATCAGAGGTAGGTTCACGCTGATACTCCTGCTCAAGACGACTGAAAGTTTTATTAATCCGGGTAATTGATCCAATTTTATTTAACGGCAATCTTACAATGCGTGCTTGTTCTGCCAAAGCCTGAAGTATAGCTTGACGAATCCACCAAACTCCATACGATATGAATTTAAATCCACGTGTTTCATCGTATCGCTGAGCTGCTTTAATTAAGCCCAGATTACCCTCATTAATCAAATCTGGAAGACTAAGACCCTGATTTTGATATTGTTTTGCAACAGAGACAACAAATCTCAAATTGGCCTTAATTAATTTCTCCAAGGCATCTTTATCACCTTTCTTAATTCTCTTTGCCAATTCAACTTCTTCATCTGAAGTAACTAAATCAACTTTCCCAATTTCATGCAGGTATTTATCAAGCGATAATGTTTCCCTGTTTGTAACCTGTTTGGCAATTTTAAGTTGTCTCATCATCTAAACTTATGAAGGTTCGCGATCAATTCAAGTCTTCTTCTTAATTCTTTACATGACGAAAGTAGCTATTATAGAATTCTTTCATTTAATCAAAACCATAAATTTATATGAAGTGTACGTTATTTTACATGAATTGTTTTAATAAGCCAATGAACGATACCTTTTCTGAAATCAAATTTTTCAAATTACACCTGCAAAACCTGATTTTCAATTTTAGAAAACGGTTTTTTAGTCGATTTTACTGCTTTTACTTGGCTATAATTTAGGATTTAGCTATACTTGCAAAAAATTTCGAACAAGTACCGATCATCCAAATTATCAATTCCACTTTTCTTTTTTCTAATCGCTTGACCTTTTGGATATTAACAAATCAATCAAAATTTATGTATGATATTATTGAATTAAGCAGAAAACTTCTTCCTGACTTAAAAGAAATTGCCAAAGAACTTGATATAAAAAAGATTGAATCTTTCAAAAAACAAGATTTAATTTATAAAATTCTTGATACTCAAGCCATTTTGGCTTCAGAGAAAAAAACAGATGACAAAAAACTAAAGTCTCCGAGAGATGTAAATCCAAAACGAGAAGAAAATTCTGTCTTTAAATTATTTAGCCGAAAAAAAGAGGAAAAACCAGCTGAAATTACTGAAGAAAAACCGGCAGATAAAACTGAAACCGATAAGCCAGCCATTTCTTCAGAAAATGAACCAAGGAAAGAGGGAAAAAGAGAACTTCAGATTAAGAAAAGACCACGTACAGAGCATATTAAAGCCGGATCTTCAAACCACAACCCAAATCAGAATCCGAACGCAAAACAGAATATAAACCCAAATCAACGTCAGAATCCGAATCAGAACCCGGAAAATAATCAGAAACAAAACGAACAGCCCAAATTTAATCAGAATCAAAAAGTAAAACAGGATATTTTGTTTCCTGAAGACCCGATTGAAACGGAATCAGCAATGGAAGTTTCTGAACCTACAGAAGAACAGGTTATTCAGACACCAAATCAAGAATTCAAAACTGAACAGCAACCTTCAGACGAAACCAGACCTGACGATTTGGCCGAAAGACGTAATGATAATCAAAATAAAAAGAATAATCCCAAATGGGAAAATCGCGACAATCAGGGACCGAAGCCGCAAAAACAACAGAATCAGGAAAAACCTTACGAATTTGATGGAATTATAAGCAATACAGGAGCTTTGGAAATTATGGCCGATGGTTATGGATTCCTTCGTTCTTCTGACTTCAATTACCTGAATTCTCCTGATGATATTTACGTATCTCAATCTCAGATCAAGCTGTTTGGATTGAAAACTGGCGACACGGTTACAGGCACAATTCGTCCTCCAAAAGAAGGAGAAAAATATTTTCCACTGATCAAAGTAATCGAGATCAATGGAAGAACTCCAGATTATATTAGAGATCGTGTACCATTTGAGCATTTAACTCCGCTGTTTCCAAATGAGAAATTCAATTTGACCGGAAACGGACACGACAACCTCTCGACTCGTATTGTTGACCTATTTGCTCCTATTGGGAAAGGTCAGCGTGGTTTGATTGTTGCTCAGCCAAAAACCGGTAAAACCGTATTGCTGAAAGAGATTGCCAATGCCATTGCTGCCAACAATCCTGAAGTTTACATGATGGTTTTGTTGATCGACGAACGTCCGGAAGAGGTTACCGACATGGCACGCCACGTAAATGCCGAAGTTATTTCATCAACATTTGACGAGCCAGCTGAGCGTCACGTGCGTGTTGCAGGTATGGTGCTCGAAAAAGCCAAACGCCTGGTCGAATGTGGCCATGATGTGGTGATTCTGTTGGATTCAATTACGCGTTTAGCACGTGCTTACAATACCGTTGCTCCTGCTTCAGGGAAAGTACTCTCGGGTGGTGTTGATGCCAATGCATTGCACAAACCAAAACGGTTCTTCGGAGCTGCGCGTAACATCGAAGAAGGCGGATCGCTGACCATTATTGCAACAGCGTTGATTGACACCGGCTCGAAAATGGATGAAGTGATCTTCGAAGAATTTAAGGGTACTGGTAATATGGAATTACAGCTCGACCGGAAATTGTCGAACAAACGTATTTTCCCAGCTGTGGATATTACGTCTTCAAGTACTCGTCGCGAAGATTTACTGATGAACAAAAATATGCTCGACAAGACTTATATTCTGCGCAATTTCCTTAGCGATATGAACTCAATTGAGGCGATGGAATTTATCAAAACCCGAATCATGAGAACTGATTCGATTGAAGAATTCCTGGTTTCGATGAACGACCAATAAACAGATTTACTGCTATATACGAAAAGAGAGCCCGAAAAGCTCTCTTTTTTATTTTAGCCCCAATTTGAAGTTGAAGTTTGAGGAAGGCTGAACGGCTTCCGAATCAAGAAATTTTTTCAGGATACGCTTCACAACATTGGCAGTCATTATTTCTCCGGAATAGTCAATCAGAAACCGGTTAAATCCGCTTTTTTCCAACTGCGTCCGGTAATGAAACAATGCAACCGGAATTGACGGATGAACGATGGTAATCCCATCTTTTACCGATACTCTGAATTTCTTGTTTGTCTCATCAGCAAATAAATGGTTTTCCTGATCGATTTTAGCCGGCATTCTGGAATAGAACAATTCAGGATAAAAATACAGTGGAACAATTCCCTGTTTATTGCTCATCGACAACAAATTGTCCAGATCGTTTTCTAGTGGATAGGTAAATTCAGCTATTTTTTCGTCGTACAACATGCGTGCAGCAGCGTCATTTAAAACATATACATTTTCGTTGCAACTTATTCTGACTCCCTGTGGGAGAAGTATTTTTTGCGACAAATGACTGATAAAAAAGTGGTTAAACCCTGACGAAGACAATTTTAATGCCAGCTGACGGTAAAAATCCAAATGTTTTTCTGAAATAAATTTCGGTAGTTCAATTCGAATCTTTAGTCTGTTTTGCTGATGTACGGCAGAATTCGGATCGAATTTTTCCCAATCAGATCGTTTATACGAAAGAATTACGGCATCGTAATCGTCGAAACGCAATTTGGGCAACCATTCCGGACTTCCAATTCGAACCAATAACATTGGCTTTTGCAATTTGGCACCTTCAATTTGAAGTCCTCTTCGTATCTCTTGTTTTTTTATTGGTATTTTTTTCAACTCCGAAAGAATATTTACATTTCCCAATCGAGATGAAAAACTTTGAGTTTTAACCCGAACCAGAAGGACATCATCGCCTTTGGCAATCTTTCCAAATAAATCAGCCGGCACCTGATATACAGCTCCATTCTGGCTGAAATTCTCAATCTTCACATACAATTGTTCATCATCATTCGTATTTCTGATCCGAACGCGATAGCCTTCTTCCAGCTTTTCTGAACTGGTAAACGAAATGGTTTTCCGACCCACTTCGGTAATCTGCCCGATACGAATTCCAATCGAAGGATCGTCGGTAATTCCGTCGCTGACGTTTCCACCTAAAAACCAGGCTGTTTTTTCGCGTCCCATATCCAGTTCGAGCATTCGTGCGGCCAATGCTGCATTTGCAGGATTATCAAGCACCATTCGATAAGCCTTGCAAACCTGAAAAACGTAGTCAGCGGATTTCATTCGGCCCTCAATCTTGAGGGATCGAATGCCCAATTCCACTAATTTCTGAAGATTTTCGATTTGCTGATTGTCCTTCAGGCTAAAAAGTGCATGCTGCTCTCCCCCATCCTGATAAATCCGGCGGCAACTTTGCTTGCAGATACCCCGGTTAGCTCCCTGTCCACCAGAATAACTGCTAAACAGGCACATTCCTGAAAAAGAATAGCACAATGCCCCATGTATAAAAACCTCTAGTTCAGCTTTGCTTTGCCGGGAAATCGCTTCCAATTCGGGCATAGTTAACTCGCGCGCCAGGACTGTGCGAACAATTCCTTTGGAAGCTCCATAATTTACACCTACCGAATTGTGATTTCCCATTTGGGTGCTGGCGTGCAAAACCAATCGTGGAAAGTATTTTTTTGCAATGTAATAAGTTCCCCAATCCTGAATGATTACCCCATTTACTTTTACAGCATCAAGAAACGAGAGAACATCAATCAATTGGTCAATTTCACGATTTTTGATTAGGACATTCAAGGTGACATATACTTTGACATTTTTTTCGCGTGCCTTCTGAACAGCCAATTGAAGCAAGGATCGCGTGAAATTACTTGCACGCCCACGGGCATTAAACTCCTGAAGGCCCATAAAAACGGCATCTGCCCCTGCATTCAGAGCAGCATAAAACGATTCAACATTTCCAACCGGAGCTAATAATTCGGGCTTTTGTTTCACCATCGGGAAAGATTTTACGGCGTAAAATTAGACAATTTGACAACTCAACAATATAGAGACTCTATATTTCAGGTATACAGTCAACCGGTTATTCAAGCAAAACATTGGAATTTAATATAATTTTAAAGTATACATTGCAATGAATTGCTATTTTTAACAAATCTAAATTGCATTTTTAAACTCATTTTGTAATCCACAGATAGCAAAACACTGAAAAGAATAATTAAATTTGTTGCATAAAGTTCTGCAAATGCAAAGTTTAGTCAATATTCATAATACTTTACAGGAACAATCCCCAAAAACAATCCGAAGAGAACTTCTGGATGATATTAACTGGGATCACCGGATCATCGGAATCAAAGGATTTCGGGGAGTAGGTAAAACAACCTTCCTGATCAGCATTGTGAAAGAAAGGTTTTTAAACGACAAAACCTGCCTGTATGTAAACCTGAACAACTTCTATTTCACCAAACGCAAAATCGTTTCGTTTGTCGATGAATTTTATAAAACCGGTGGAAAGACCCTAATTTTTGACCAGATTCACAAATATCCGGAATGGGCCTCAGAATTAAGAACTTGCTACGATAATTTTCCGGAGCTAAAAATCATATTCTCAGCCTCCCCTGTACTCCGTGTTCTGGAAGGAAATAACGAATTAAAAGATATTGCCAAAATATATCACCTCGAAGGCCTTTCATTTCGCGAATACCTGAACTATCAGTCGAACCTCAATTTCAGGAGGTATTCTCTTCAGGAAATATTAACCAATCATATCAGTATAGCCCAGGAGATTGTTCAGGAAGTTAAACCTCTGGCTTATTTCAACGATTACCTGAAAGATGGTTTCTATCCATATTTTCTCGACAACAAAGGCTTTTACAGCGAAACACTTTTAAAACACATCAATCTGGCACTCGAAATAGATGTGACTTATCTCAATCAAATTGACTTGCAATATCTTCCTAAACTCAGAAAACTGTTGCAGATCATTGCCAGCCAGGTGCCATTCTCGCCAAATGTGAGTAAATTGAGCGCCGATGTCCAGACCTCAAGGGCAACCATTATGAATTACCTGAGGTACATGAAAAATGCACGGATCATCAACATGTTGTTTTCAAACGGCAACGAGGATGAGATAAAAAAACCAGATTTGGTTTATTTGCACAATACCAATCTGATGTACGCTATCGACGAAGGAAATATCAACAACAAAATACTGAGGCAAACATTTTTCTACAATCAGGTTGGATACAACCATCAGATAAAAAGTTCAGGAAAAGCTGACTTTAAGATTGATGATCAGTTTCATTTTAGTATTGGCGGCAAATATACTTTACCTGTAGACGTTAATTATTTTGCAGCCGCTGATATGATTGAAGTTGGAAACGGAAATGTGAT
Source organism: Bacteroidota bacterium (assembly GCA_023251455.1). Taxonomy (GTDB): domain Bacteria; phylum Bacteroidota; class Bacteroidia; order Bacteroidales; family Prolixibacteraceae; genus Aquipluma. The sequence goes on along the minus strand of JAHEYT010000060.1, from coordinate 275 downwards.
ACCGCTTTGGTTATTTGGATTCTTATATTAGGAAAAGGGAAAAGTCATTGGTCATTCGAAAAAGGAAAAAGGGAAAAAGGGAAAAAGGGAAACGACAAAATAGATATAAATAAAAAATACAAACTAAATTTTTCAAAAATGGCAAACAAAAAAAAATTCATTACATGTGACGGAAACTATGCGGCAGCGCATATCAGTTACATGTTCAGCGAGGTAGCTTGTATCTACCCAATTACGCCATCGTCAACCATGGCCGAATATGTTGACGAATGGGC
>JAHEYT010000059.1 GCA_023251455.1 Bacteroidota bacterium | reverse complement strand
AAAAGGCTTATGATGGTTCAGGTAAAATTTATGGTATTGGCCATGCTGTTTACACCATTTCTGACCCTCGTGCGATATTGCTTAAAAGACAAGCTCGTGAGCTGGCAATAGAAAAAGGCCGATTAGAAGAATTTGAACTTTACGAACTGATTGAAAACCTTGCCCCTCAAATATTCTATGATTTCAAAGGCGATAAAGTGGCGAAACGTGTTTGCGCGAATGTCGATTTTTATTCAGGCTTCGTATATAACTGCATAGGAATTAAAGAACCATTATATACTCCGTTGTTTGCAATGTCGCGCATTGCCGGATGGTGTTCGCATCGGTTAGAGGAACTGACTTTTGACGCTGGCCGAATTATTCGTCCGGCATACAAAAATGTATTTCCGGAACAAAACTATATCCATCTGAAAGACAGATTATAAATCTTCGCGACGGATAATTCTTTGGTTATTGATTACAAAAAAAACAGTAAAATTTCAAACAGAGAAGACCGTATAAACAACTTAAAAAATTGGCGCTATGAAAAATGAATGGATTATTATAGCTGTAATTTCGGTTTGTGTAATTGCTTTTATTTTTTACCTGATTAAACGTAATCGGAAAGATAAAGAAGAGTATACTAAGTTTTTAAATGAAACTGAAATTAAGCGCAAGTCAAGACCGGAAGAAGACTAACTGCAAACCAGTTTAAAATTCGGCTCGAAAAGTCAACACGGATATTTGTTAATTGAACAAATACAGTATCAGGTGTCAGTGGAGCTAATTGTAATTCAAAACAATTGGATTGAAGAAATATATAAAACAAGAAAAGCAGTCTAAAAATATTTATAGTGATAATTTAAAAAGGTAAAAAGATGAAAATAACAGTAGTAGGAGCAGGAAATGTTGGTGCAACGTGTGCAAACGTAATGGCACAAAAAGAATTGGCCAGCGAAATAATTTTACTCGACATTAAAGAAGGTTTTGCCGAAGGTAAAGCACTTGATATTATGCAAACGGCAACCTTGTTGGGTTTTGATACCCGTGTTACAGGTGTAACTGCCGATTATAGCAAAACGGCTGGTTCTGAAGTCGTAGTTATAACCTCGGGCATACCTCGTAAACCGGGAATGACACGTGAAGATTTGATCGGTATAAACGCCGGTATTGTAAAAGATGTAGCACAAAATGTTTTAAAATATTCTCCGGAGGCTATCCTTATTGTAATCAGCAATCCGATGGACACGATGACTTACCTGACATTGAAAACTACCGGATTACCAAAAAACAGGGTAATTGGAATGGGTGGAATTCTTGACAGCTCACGTTTCAAATGTTATTTAAGTCAGGCATTGAATGTACCTGCGACTGATTTGCATGGTACCGTTATTGGGGGACATGGCGATACAACGATGATACCTCTTGCTCGTTTTGCTACTTACAATGGTATGCCGGTAGCTGTCTTACTTGAAGAAGAAACAGTAAAAAAAGTGATTGCCGATACCATGGTAGGCGGTGCAACACTTACAGGTCTTCTTGGAACCTCTGCATGGTATGCTCCTGGAGCTGCCGGAGCGGCACTTGTTGAAGCGATTGTTCGCGATGAAAAGAAAGTATTTCCGTGCTGTGTTGCACTAGAAGGTGAATATGGCCAAAGCGATATCTGTATTGGTGTGCCTGTTGTAATTGGCAAAAATGGGTTTGAAACTATTGTTGATTATAACCTGAATTCTGAAGAACAAGCTGCTTTTGACAAAAGTGCAGATGCTGTTCGTAATATGAATGGGGTTCTTAATGAATTAGGTATTTTATAAGAATTGATTGTGTTAAGCATTAGATGGAATTTGAAATGATAAATTATGAGTGACTTGTTTAAAACACTTGAAAAGAAAAGAGTCAGTTTACCTGATGATGTTCTTGTTGTGCTGGGAGGATGTAAATCATTTAAAACTTTCGACACGGTAAAACAATTGGCTAACGCAGCAGTTGGAGGTGATGATTGCAACAGTTACGAAGTAAAATACGATATTCCCGGAAAAGGTGAAGTTACCGAAGCGATTGTACACAAAGTTACAAACGGTATTTCTGCCAACTATACTGAGGCGTATATGAGGCGGAGAGACCCTGATACAATGGCTATTGCCGATAATTTACCCACTGACAAGGAGCGGTTTTCTGATAAGTTTGGATATGATTTTGACACTCTTCGAAAGGAAACCATTCATTGGCTACAGTCGCAGGAATTAGCTGTATTCTTTTATTTCGCCGGAAATGATACGATTGGTTCGGGTGGTATCGCAATTGCTCCGGCAAATGCAGGTTTTTTTGCAATGGGACTTTCGATGCTCCAACGAATTATTCCTGTCAAGGATTTACCAATTGATTTTTCGATTGATTCAGTAATCTATGTTGCCCCTACTTTTCGGCACACGCACTTCAATGGAAAACAGGTCGTTGTTCATAAACGTTCCGAAAATTTGCACGAAATATTTTCTTATAACCTTTATCCCGGACCAAGCGCCAAGAAAGGGCTGTATGGCGCTCTTTTGTCAAAAGGTGAAAAAGAAGGTTGGATAACAGCTCATTGTTCTACAGTACAGACTGTTAGCCCTTATGACAACATTACAACCTTCATGCACGAAGGTGCAAGTGGTGGTGGCAAAAGTGAAATGCTTCAAAATATACTGAGGGAGCCAAATGGACAGGTACAAATCGGTGAAAATATTGTAACAGGAGAAAAGAGGTTAATAAACTTTCCTCTGTTCTGTTCTTTTAATCCGGTAACAGATGATATGGCTTTGTGTCACCCCTCCATTCAAAAAAGCAACGGAAAGTTGACCGTTTTAGACGCAGAAAATGCTTGGTTTATTAGAGTTGACAGTATTACCGATTATGGAGATGATCCTTTTCTTGAAAAGTTGACGATCAAAACCAAAGAACCGCTTTTGTTTCTGAATATAAAATCTAATCCGGATTGCACCGCTCTAATTTGGGATCATACCGAAGATAGTCCCGGAAAAAGTTGTCCTAACCCCAGGGTAATTGTACCAAGAAATGTCGTCCCCAATGTGGTCAGCAAACCTGTGACTGTTGACATAAGAAGTTTTGGCGTTCGAACCCCTCCTTGCACAAAAGAAAACCCAACCTATGGTATTGTTGGCTTATTCCATATTTTACCGCCAGCTCTGGCTTGGTTATGGAGACTTGTTTCGCCCCGTGGACATGCAAACCCAAGTATTGTTGATGGTGGCGGAATGGGAAGCGAAGGAGTTGGCTCCTACTGGCCTTTTGCAACAGGAAAAATGGTTACACATGCCAATTTGTTGCTCGAACAAATCATTCAAACACCAAGAATGAGATATACCCTTACGCCTAACCAGCATATTGGTGCCTGGAAAGTTGGCTTTAAACCACAGTTATTAATGCGCGAATACCTTACCAGAAGGGGAAATGCAAAACTTAGAAGCGACCAATATCAATATGCCCGTTGCCCGTTACTTGGCTTTGAGCTAAACTATCTTACCATTGAAGGGGCAAAAATTCCTTCCCGATTTCTTCAGGTTCATAAACAAGTTGAAATAGAAACCTCGGGTTACGATGCTGGTGCAGAAATACTGTACGATTTCTTTAAAGCAGAATTGCCAAAGTACTTAACACCTGAGTTATCGGCAACAGGCAGGAGAATTATTGAGGCATGTTTGGCGGGGGCAAGTGTTGAAGATTATTTAGCCATTATCCCAATGGATTATCAGTATTCATTTTTAACATCCAACGACCATGAGTAAAGTTGTCATAATAATGGGTTCAAAAGCCGACCTTGAATGGGCCAATCAAATCAGTAAAGTTCTTGAACGTTTTGAAATAGACAGCATTTCAAGGATTGCATCAGCACATAAAGTTCCGTTAAAATGCTACAACCTGATCAAAGAATATGAAAAGGAGAATGTAGTGTTTATTACGATTGCCGGAATGAGCAATGCTTTAAGTGGTTTTACCGATGCTCAAACACATTGCCCCGTAATTGCTTGCCCACCGTATAGCGAAAAATTTGGTGGAGCAGACCTTTTTTCAAGCATCCGTATGCCATCGGGTGTGGCACCTTTAACCATTCTTAGTCCTGAAAATGCAGCACTTGCGGCAGCTAAAATTCTTGGCTTATCGAACCCTGACATTCGGGGTAAAATTGCAGCATTTCAAGAGAGAAAGCGAAATGAATTGGAAGAGGCTAACCAGAATTTAATGAGCGGTAAATGAACGAATACCTGATAGCAAAAGCAGCCCAAATCATCAGAAATGGTGGTTTGGTAGCTTTTCCGACAGAAACAGTTTATGGATTAGGTGCGAATGCACTTAATCCAATAGCTGTTGCTAAAATTTTTGAACTTAAAGAGCGTCCGTCTTTTGACCCTCTGATTGTTCATATTGCTTCAGTTGACGACTTGAACACATTGACCAAAAATGCTGATAGGAATGTAATTCGGTTGGCCGAAAAGTTTTGGCCGGGACCACTTACGATTGTTCTACCTAAAAGCAAATTAGTCCCCGACATCGTTACATCGGGCTTGGATACGGTAGGCATTCGAATGCCCGATAATGAAATTGCCCTAAAGCTAATTAGAGCCGCAAATTGCCCAATAGCAGCGCCCAGCGCCAATAAATTTGGAAATTTAAGTCCTGTAAGTGCCGAACATGTAAAGAAACAGCTTCCAAATGTTGATTATATTTTAGACGGAGGAAATACTTCTGTAGGAATAGAATCGACAATTGTTTCAATCGAAAGAAATGTATGCACATTGCTGCGACCCGGGGTAATTACAATTGCTGATATTGAAAATGCTTTACCAAATACTTTTGTTTTCAATGCAGAAAAGCCTCATAAATTAATAGCACCGGGTTTACTGAAAAGCCATTATTCGCCAGTTAAGCCATTGTATATCATAGATAAGCAAGCAATTTACTTGCCTGAATCATCAGGTATTATTATACATGGGAAAAAGGATCAAATTTTTAATGCTCAAAAATATATATACACTTCGCAATCCTTTAATCATCTTGAAATTGCAGCAAACTTGTTCTCGGCTTTACATGCAATGGAAGATGATGAAAACATAAAACAAATATTTATTGAACCAGTTCCAGAAGTTGGTTTGGGGTTAGCCATTATGGATAGGATTAAGAAAGCAGCGTATAAATATCAATAAAACAACTATTTTAATGTGGGCACATACAAAAGAAAGTTTGGAAAAGCTAACGCCAAAACAGGCTCTCGATTTTTTAAAGGAAGGGAATATTCGGTTTCTAAACAATTTGAAAGCTAGCCGTAATCTGTTAAAACAAGTTAACCAAACATCTGACGCACAGTTCCCCTTTGCCACAGTATTAAGTTGTATCGATTCGAGAACATCGGCTGAATTGATATTTGACCAAGGGTTGGGAGATATTTTTAGCATCAGAATTGCCGGGACAATCCTGAATGATGACATATTGGGCAGCATGGAATATGCTTGTGGAATAGCAACCTCGAAAATAATTGTTGTTCTGGGACACACGCAATGCGGTGCAGTAATAAGTGCTTGTAACAACTTAAAAACAGGTCACTTAACCGGATTGCTCAATAAAATTACCCCAGCAATTAATCAGGAGACTACAACCAAAACTGACAGAAATGGCCAGAATCTAACCTTTGTTAATAATGTAAGTGCCATCAATGTAAATTTAACAATTAGTCAAATTCGAAAACAAAGCAGTATCCTTGACAATTTGGAAAAAGAAAGTAAGATTGTCATTGTTGGTGGTTTATATGATATTGTAACTGGTGAAGTAACATTTTTTGAATAACGAAAATCACATGTTATAATCCTACAATTACCAATTTCAAAAAAACATTTCAACGGTATAACATCTTAAAACAAATGACTAAGGAGTATTTTCAATCCTATGCCAATCAAAATAATCCCTCCAATTATCTCCATCCTTTTCCCTAATTTACTGCCTACTTTTTTACCCAATAACATACCAATCATGGATACAAGAAACGTGACAAATCCAATTATCAATAGCGACCAGTAAATATTTATCTCAATAAAAGCAAAGCTTACCCCTACAACTAAGGCATCAATACTGGTAGCAACTGCCATTCCTATAACTACCCAAATAATTAGCGGATTAAACTTTTTATTCTCTTCATCTTTCGAGAAACTTTCATAAATCATTTTTATTCCAAGTATGGAAAGTAACCCAAAGGCAATCCAATGGTCATAATTGCTTATCAAATTTTCGACTTGTTTACCTATCAACCAACCAATAAATGGCATTAGGGCTTGAAAAAAAGCAAGAATGATGGCAATGCGTATTCCTTGCCAAAAACGGATATGTGAGATAGTTAACCCCGTTGTTACCGAAACTGCAAACGTGTCGAATGACAATCCAATTGCAATCAGAAAAATTGTAATAAAATCCATAAATACGCTAAAATAATCAATTAGTCAAATAAGTTCGACAACCAGTTTTTTTGTTTGTGATGTTCATAATGGTCATTATTTCTTGGGTACTTATGATGGTCATCATCGTCATGATGCTGATTAAACGATTGATTTGAACCATAAAACCTGTTCTGTCTATCAGGAGTAGATCGTTCAATAATTTTATCCAGCTCTCCCCGATCGAGCCAAACTCCACGGCATTTAGGACAATAATCAATTTCAACGCCTTGTTTTTCTGACATAACAAGAGCAACATTACATACTGGACAATTCATAGTTTATAAATATTTAATTATAAATTGGGTTAATGTTTTTGATGTAAAATTTTTTCTGTGTAAGCAAGCATAAGGGCTGAAAATAAAAATACAACATGAATGATAACTTGCCACATTACATGTTCTGATTCATGATTTTTAATATTTATAAAGGTTTGTAGCAGATGAATACTTGATACACCAACTAACGAACCAGCCAATTTTACTTTTAATGAACCGGCATCGATTTTTTGAAGCCATTCTGGTTTGTCTTCGTGCTTATCGATATCAAGCCGACTAACAAAAGTTGAATAACCACCAACGATAACCATTATCAGAAGATTTGCTACCATAGTTATATCGACCAAAGTAAGTACCCCAAGCATCAATGCTGTCTCGCTAATTTCATTTATGCTTGTACAGAGGTGAATCAATTCAACCAAATATTTGTAGGTGTATAACATTCCACCTACAATAAGTCCTGCATATAGAGGCGCTTGTATCCAACGACTTGAGAAAATCATTTTCTCAAGTACTGTTTCAAATTTACTGCTCATAATTTTTCTATTCTAAACTTATTGTAACCCAACCTAAATTGCAAAATACAGTTAATGAAAGTATTACTGAGTACCCTATTCCTCAAGGGCAAGAATATTTTTGATGTTATTCTTAAACATTACCGATGCCAATACTGATATTAGGAGTATTCCAAGGATTGTCAAAAGAGAGTAAATAATTGGGATTTTATAAAATCCAACGATGACCATTTTTATCCCAACAAAAACGAGAATAGCAGATAATCCATATTTGAGGTAATGAAAATATTTTGTTATCCCGGCAAGTGCAAAATACAAGGCTCTTAAACCTAAAATGGCAAATACATTTGAAGTGAAAATAATAAACGTGTCATTTGATATTGCAAGAATCGCTGGAATGGAATCGACGGCAAAGATTAAATCAGTAAATTCCACAATCAGCAACACGACAAACAGTGGAGTGGCAAAGGTTTTTGAATTTATTTTCACGAAGAAATTTCCCTCATGCATTCGTTCCGTAACCGGAAAGAACTTTTTGAATAACCTAACCAGCGGATTTTTGTCCGGAGTTATTTCTTCGTCTTTGTGAAAGAGCATTTTTATTCCGGTAAAAACCAAAAATGACCCGAAAATATAGATGACCCAATGAAATTTACTTATAAGTGCAACACCCGCAAAAATAAAGATGGCACGCATAATTAAGGCTCCAAGTATGCCCCAAAACAGGACTTTATGTTGGTATTTGGGCTTAACATTGAAATATGTAAAAAGCATAATGAAAACAAACAAATTATCTACGCTCAACGATTTTTCAATCAAATAACCGGTCAGGAATTCGAGGCCCTTCTCTTTTCCTAAAAAGACATAAACGCCATAATTGAAAATTAGTGCCAGCGAAATCCATACAGCACTCCAAATCAGGGCTTCCTTGATTTTTACTTCATGCGATTTACGATGAAAAATACCCAGATCGATAGCTAACAACAATATTACAAAAGCAATAAATCCAGCCCACACATATACATCAATAACCATAATTAGAATTTTTAGGTTTAAGTTTGTGTTTTAAGTATTCTAAAATCAAAGGGAGTATGGAAATGAATATTATTGCCATTACAACTACTGAAAAGTTGCTTTTGACAAATGGTAAATTGCCAAAAAAATATCCACCAAATGAACAGATGAATACCCACAAAATACCTCCAATAATGTTGAATGAAATGAACCTCAAATAATTCATTGATCCCACTCCAGCAATGAATGGGGCAAAAGTCCGGATTATAGGCACAAAACGGGCTATGATAATGGTTTTCCCACCATGTTTTTCATAAAATTCTTGAGTACGGTACAGATATTCTTTTTTGATCAACCGATAGTTTCTTTCGAATACTTTTCCCTCAAAGAACTTACCGAGTGAATAATTTACACTATCACCCAGAATCGCTGCAACGCACAAAAGCCCAATCAAAATCCAAATATTTAATATGCCAAGAGCGGCATTGGCCCCGGCAGCGAATAAGAGTGAATCGCCCGGCAGAAATGGAGTTACAACTAAGCCTGTTTCGCAAAAAATAATACAAAATAGTATTAGGTAAGTCCAATTCCTGTAATCTGTAACCAACCGGAACAAGTATTTATCTAAATTTAGGAATAATTCAAAAAAACTGTTTGATATTTCCATAAAACCTTAATTATCTATTTGTTAATGTTATATTCATTTTTAAATCTCATTGGGGTTAAATTCCTCACCACTTGTGGCAATTAGAAACTATTCCCGGATACCCGGTTCGTTTGTGTCTGGGTTGTTCATATGAATTAAAATATTTTGATGGCTATAATAGCAATGGTAATACATGCGGTTGCCAGAATGGCAATAGGTTTTTTATTAAACTCAAACAGTTTTTTTACTCCAGGACCTATTTTGATTATCAAGAATGATAAAAGATAAAACCTGAACCCTTGACCGATAAGAGTCCCAAAAGAAAAGAGAAAGATATTCATATCAAATGCTCCGGACGAAATTGAAAATAACTTGTAAGGAACAGGAATAAATGGGGCTAAAAACAAAATGCCCAAGCCCCATTTGGAGAATTGAATATAAATAGATTGGTAAACCGCTTCTGTAAATCCTGGGATATTTTCAAACACGAATCTGGCAAGGGCTGTAAATTCGCCGTTCGCATCAAGCCACGCAAAATGACCTATCGAATATCCTGCTAAAGCTCCAGTTAATGTTCCCAGAGTCCCAAATAAAGCATATTTATAGGCTTTTGTGATATTGAGCAATGTTAAAGCCATAAAAAACATTGGAGTTGGCAATGGCAAAAACGATGCATCAGCAAAAGCACAAACAAACAATGCCCATGCACCCCATTTGGTGTTTGCCCATTCCATACCCCAATTCTGTAGCGATTTAAGCCAGTTCTTCATTCTTGGTTTTGATATAATTGATGGAACAATCAGGCACGTTTCATGGCTTTACCTTGAAACTCGTTAAAAAGCTCATCTTTATTTTTCCCTTGTCGAATGCCGTTTAATAACAGAACCAACATCGTTGGAATTTCTTTTTCATTAAAGCCTGATTTTGCAGCAAAACTACTAGCCAAATACATTTCATTTTTATTGATTGTCCCATCCACAAGGGTCATGTTTACAATCTCATAAATCTGGTCGAAACGTGCACGTAACCCCGAAGGAGGGGTGTAATCAGACTTTCCGGTTGTCCTTATCAGGTGATCGGTTTCTTCGACTGTAAATCCAAGTTTTTTGCTTACCCGGTGTAGTAACGCCAATTCCTTTGTACTGATAACATCATCGGCCAATGCAATCCGGATCAGATGAACGAAATACGCTGTATTTTCCAGAACTATTGAGTCTGAAAGAGAATCCAATTTGTCCATTTTGTGTGATTTATATTTAATATTTAAAAGGAAATGCTCGTCATTAACTGGTTTGTCAGTTTTCATTTTCCTGATCCTTTCCAAAGTTTATCAAGAAATCCGGTTACATTATCAAGAATACCTTGAACTCCGTTTTGGCTAATATAATTGAGAAGTTTTAAGATTAGTGGCAGTAAAATCGCAATCATGGCAATAATAATTGCCAAAACCACAATCAATGTAACTATTACAAGTCCTTTCAGCTTTCTGTTGTTTTTTAAGCTTTCCAGAAAATGTGTCCATTTAAAATTGGAGTCATGCCTTTGATAGGGATTCCCGAAATTTTGAGTTTGGCTTTGGTTATCCTGATATCTGTAATTAGGATTGAATCTTCGATCCTGTTGTTTGTTTCCAAAAAAGTCATCAAGTTCCATGGTGAGAAGTTTTATATAATAAATTTTAGCATCATTTTTTAGGATGATTCAGAAACAAATCATCGCTATTTTCACAAAATAGATCCAGAGCTTTAAATAAAGCCTTGAAGGTTAAGAAATAGAATAAGATTGAATGTGTCTAAGAAGCAATAATATGCACTATTGGTCTCACAAATAGACCGAAGCACTATTGCTTATCGAATTTAAGCGAAATACGAGTTAGGAAAATTTTGGCGGTTGCCAGCTCGAAAAGGAAAAATCAATTAATAAAAACGAGTCGTTTAAAATAGGAATGACGACAAGTTGTTCAACAAAAAAGAAAGGCTCGTGAACCTGATTAATATGGTCATCTTCAAACGAGTCAACTTCGGAAAGAACATTATTATCCTCGCAATTCTGTTTAGAAGAAAGTTCGGTATTACAAACAGGGGTATTGTAATAAGTATAAACTTCAAGTCCTAAGCAAAAAAGCACTGCTGTCAGAAATAGCAGTCTGAATAATATGTGCTTTGACACTTTCATTATTGACAAAAGTAATATTTAAGCAGAAACTTTTTCCAAATGAATGTTAACGAATGACTAAAAATAACAGAAAGCCGTTTCATTTTACATTTAAACGGCTTTCTGTTTTTTATAACTTCACTAACCTATTATCCTACCGCCAGTTCATCCATCATTTGTTTGAATGACTGAAACAGGTTTGATGCCTGGTTATACAATTCCGCATTCGATTTAACGGCTTCCAGCATCATTTCCATGTTCATCGTTGAAAGAACCGTTTTGTCGCCAGCTTCATAAACTGCCAAAGTACAGGGCATAAATGTTGAAAACTCGGGGTTTGTCGTGAGCATCATCGATGCTGTTTTTGCCTGACAAATGTTGTAAACAAACACTTTTCGTTGAATGGGAAAGCCTTTAGATTCAACGATATCGTGGTAAATATAGGTTTGAAGCAGGGCCAGACTATATTTATTGCATGCAGCTTCAACCTGACCTGCAACTTGTTCGGCAGTGAGCTTACTTTCCGTTTGGTGCATCACCATTTCTATCATTTCATTGTTTTGCATAATTTGTAGTTTTTAGAAGGTTACAGTTTTATCGGCCCAAACTACCAACTCGACACAATCGACCATGGTTGAGATGGGGCAGGCTTCCGTGCTGTCCAGTTGCCTTGATTTCAGGCAGGTGCCACAAGCTAAAATTTCGCCGCCAACTTCAACAAATTTCTTCAATTGTTCGTCAACATTATACTTTTCGTGGGTTAAGCCTTCACATTCAACAGCTTCACCCATTAAAAACAGTTTAACTTCATGCCCGGTTTTTTTTGCTGTAACAGCAAATCTGAAAGCATTCCATGCTTTCTCAAACTCTTTGGTTTCAAGGATAATTCCGATTTTCATTTCTATACTTTTAAAATGTTAATACAATTTTGTTTTTGCGGATCAGTGCATACAGATCGGCAAGTGAAGAATAGGTGCAAACCTGTGGTTCTTTATTATTCCGACTTCGCAGGCAAGTTCCGCAACCCAGAATACTACCACCGTTATCCAGAACCTTATCGGCTTGCTCTTTCAGATCAGTATTTGTTTTTACCATGCTATCCAATTCGACACCTTTGCCGAGCAGAAAAATCTTCACAGTATCGCCCTGATTTTTCGAATAATTGGCCAGCCGCAAAGCATTCCAAACCGTTTCAGTATCGTTTGAATAAATGACCATCCCGATGGATGTATGGGAAACTGAATCCGGAGCAGGCGATTTGGCATAACTTCCGGAAGTAAAAACACAGGCCATAAACGCCAGTAGAATAAAATGTTTCTTCATAGATTTTTGATTTATAATGAGAGTTTTTTAACAGCATTGGCCAGTATTTCGACGGCAAAATCAATTTCTTCCTCCGTCGTGTGTTTTCCGGTTGAAATCCTCACAGTTGCCGCCGCCGTCTTGAAATCGAGGTTCATTGCCTGAAGGACACTGGAAATGGTTGTTTCGCCCGAATGGCAGGCCGATCCGGTAGAAATTAAAACGTCGCGGCTGATAAAGGAAGCCAGCGTGTGGGCGCTGATGTTTTCGAAAGCCACGCTCAACGTGTTGGGCAGGCAATTTTCCAGATTACCGTTTACATGAACCAGATTGCCAAGTTGGGAAACCAAACCGTTGAGCAGCCTGTCGCGCGAAGTCTGCATATTTTGCTGATTTTGTTTGAAATTGCGCAACGCCACTTCGCAGGCTTTCCCCAACCCGACGGTGTGGATCACATTCTCTGTTCCGGGGCGGATGCCTTTTTCCTGACCGGCGCCAAACATCAGGTTTTCGATACGCGTTCCCTTCCGGACGAACAATGCGCCGATACCTTTGGGCGCATACAATTTATGTCCGGCAATTGTCAGCATGTCAACGCCAAGCTTTTCAACATCAACTTCAAGCTTTCCAACCGACTGGGCGGCATCGGTATGAAAAATAACCTTGTTTTCCTTCGCGATAGCCCCAATTTCTTCAATAGGTTGAATGGTTCCAACCTCGTTGTTGGCGTGCATGATGGTAATCAGGATCGTATCTGGTCGAACAGCTTCTTTCACCTGTTCAGGATCGACCCTTCCATATTGATCGACCGAAAGCCAGGTGATTTCAAATCCTTGTGAACCCAGAGATTTGCAGACTTCTGTCACAGCAGGGTGTTCGATGGCCGAGGTGATAATGTGCCTTCCTTTATTTCTGTTTGCCCATGCAACCCCTTTAATGGCCAAGTTGTTCGATTCGGTGGCGCAGCTGGTAAAATAGATTTCTTCCGGCTGGCAACTGATCAGTTCGGCAACTTGCGCCCGTGCTTTTTCAATGGCTTCTTTATTGCTTCGTCCAATCGGATAGGAGCTGGACGGGTTACCAAAGTGAGTTTGCAGGTATGGCAGCATTTCGGTTGCAACCTCCGGGTCGATGGGGGTTGTTGCATTGTAATCGAGATAAATTGGTTTTTCCATGCCTTTAAATATTGCCGTTAAAGCTTAACCGGAATGCCGATAAACTTTCCACCTGCCTGAAGTAAATTTTTGTAGAATGTTTTTCTTAAGCCAAACGGACTCAGCCACCATTTCTCGAAAAGCACTTTCCCGATGTGCCATTTTCGGCCAATCTGTTTTAAATGAACCTGTGGATGGGGTTCCCCGAAGAAATCGCCATAAGCAAACCCAGCCAAATCCTCTCCGGCTTCGAGCATGCAATAACCGTCGGCACAGAATTTTTCATCGGCTTTTTCGCCTTTAATTTTTCTAACGATATTTTTAGCCACAACATCAGCCTGCAAATGGGCAAAAACCCCGGCTTTGGGCAGCATCATTGGCTTATCCGGCATCCACCTGCCGGGTAAGGGAATGGACGCAATGTCGCCAATAGCAAAAACATTCTCATATTTAGTCTGAAGGGAGTCCGGGTTCACATCAATCCAGCCATTGGCGTTTGCCAGGCCCGATTTGCCAACAACCGCAGGAGCCTGATGAGGTGGGATGACCACCAGTAAATCGTATCCAAAAGTTTCTTTCCCGTTGAAAAATAACTGCTTCGATTTTGTTTCGACAGAGTTAAAGCTCATCGACGGATGGAAGTGGATGCCTTTTTTTTCGAGCATGCCTTTAACGGCATTCCCAAGTTCGGGCCCGGCAACAGGCAGTGGTTGCGGCTCAGGGGTAAAAAGGCTGATTTCAACTTTCTCCTGAAGCCCTTTTGCCCTGAAAAAATCTTCGATAAGCATCGCCCCTTCGTGCGGCGCCCCGGGGCATTTGTAGGGCATCGATGCAATGACCAGCGCGACCCTTCCGCCCGTAAAGTTTGTCAGCTCTTCGTGCAATCTTGCCGCGCCTTCCAGTGTATAATAGGTTTGAATGCTGTCGTCCCAACCCTGAATTTTCTCCGGAGCCAGATCGGCGCCAAGAGCTATGACCAGAAAATCATAGCGATATTCCTTTTCCCCGGCGATTACTTTCTGTTCTGCCGGAACAATTTCACTAACACCGGCATTGACAACCTCAATATCTTCCTTCAGGAGCGATTTGAGCGGTACGGTTATTTGCTTTTTCTTCCGGGCGCCGTTCATCAGCCATAGGTACGAAGGTGCGAAGGTGTGTTCGCTATTTTTCTCGATCACGATAATCTTGTGTCCGCCGCCTAAGCGGTTGCTAAGTTCGTTGGCAGTTACTATTCCGCCAACGCCGCCACCTAAAATTAGTATTGTTTTCATATACTTAACTGTTTTCTATTTGTTTCATTTTCCACTCCGGATAACCTTCATCGAGTCTGCGGACATTGTATCCCTGTTCCTTCAAAAGTTTTACGGCTTCGTCGGCCAGAACGCAAAACGGGCCGCGGCAATAGGCAATAATTTCTTTGTCTTGAGTAATGTTTTTTAGGCTGGTCATCAATTCGTTCATGGGTATGGATACAGCGCCGGTGATGTGCCCAAACTCGAATTCGATGGAAGGCCGCACATCCAGCAGCAACACATTTTCGGCCTCAATCATTTGTTCCAGTTCACCGAGACTGACGGCATTCTGCGAGTTATTGTCTCCGCGCTGACGGTTTATAATCTTTTCGAGTTCTGCAATTTCCTGTGAGCCATAGCGAATTACGTGCTGATACACCGATAAAAAATCATCGTTTATTAAGGAATAAAACACATACTGCTTTTCCTTTCGGGCCTTTACAATGTTGTTATTCTTTAAAACCTGAAGATGCTGAGAGGCATTTGCAATAGTCAGATTGGTAGTTTGTACAATTCCTTCCACGCTTTTTTCGCCTTGCGAAAGCATTTCAATGATTTCCAAACGGGCAGGATTCGAGATGGCTTTTAGCATTTTTGCAAGCCCGTCGTACATGGCATCTTTAAATTCGCGACCTTTCATTTTTTCGATGGTTAAAATGATTGGGCGAATATATGAAAGTTATTCAAGTATTCAATATTTTTATTGAATACTTGAATGCTGGTGTCGTATTTATCTGTATGGGAAGACAAACGAAATGACCATCTCCACAATCGTCACCATTGAATATTCAGCATACTTTCAAATTAATGTAAAATTTCTTAAAACTGCATAGGCCAAATGTAGCACTAGTGCAAAAGTCGGTGGCAGGAGTCATATCCTAAACTTAGATATTCATTTGCTTAACTGATGATGAGAAAATGTATGAAATGAACAACAATTAAAGAAATTGTCATGCTGCTAATACTTCGCTTAAAAGCTTCAAATCCTCCATTAAATGGTTCGAGTTTTGTACCATAGGGGTCACTAAAAGCAGAAACTCCGCATCAAGAAAGAGATTCTGGAATTTTTTATTACTATGCCAAAGAGGAATAAAAAATAATCGGAATGTCCATAAACAATAGCCCAAAAGACATTTGGAGTAGTTCGAATAATTGGCAATTTATATGTAAAGACCGGAAGGAACTGTATTCAGCCTGAAGGTTCAAATACTCTTTTTCACGATAATATCAGTTCTTTAATTTGGGTTTAGTTTTCGGCTTTTCTCCGTCCATAAACTTAATCACAGCCTCATAATCTACAAGGAAAAAGTTCGACATTTCTCCGCTTGGGTGCACCAAAGCGGAAATTCTGTTAAAACTGACAGAATTTCCGCTTTTATTTTGTTCCAAAACCCGCTTCTGTTGTGGGATGTTCCCTTTTTCTATTCATCAGATTTCCAATTCAGACCTGCAATTGCGGCAGAGATGCACACTTTTCTGATCAATATCTTCAACATAGGTACTCGAACGCATAACACATTTCGGGCTAAAACAGTGGATTAAACCCAATGTATGACCAAGTTCGTGAATGACTTCTTTTTTAAACCGATCGAGCATCAACAATCCATCGGGAACCATACCATATCTTTCGTTACTTAGCCGGTAAAGTGATGCGATTCCGGTTCGACCACCCAAAAAGGCTTGTCCGAAAATAAAGGTGAGTATCGGGACAAAAAGATCAACATTAAATATCCCAAGGTTCTTGTCCGATTCAGGAAACGACATGGAATGAACCTGTTTCAGTAAAGCATTTCCATCGTATTGCCTTCGTGCTGAGTCATAATATTCACTTAAATCCAGATGGCCACTCTCAATATTTACAGTACAGTGATATTCCTCCATCACAGCATCAGCAGTCTTCTCTAAAATATCTTTTTCGAAGTAGCCAAAAGAAACTAAAGTAATGGTTTGCAGGTTCATTTGGCAATTTTATTGATCTGCCAATTTTAAATCGTATTTTTTTATTTTGTTGTAAAGAGTTACTCGGTCGACTTTTAATGCCCTGGCAGTGCGCGAAATATTCCAATCGTATTTATTAAGAATCTGAAGTATAAATGCCTTTTCAAAATCGTCCAAACTTTCAGCTGAAGTGCTTACAAAAGTCTTTTCCAACGGCAGATCTTTCAACGTAATTTTTTTTCCATTTCCGACTACGATGGCACGCTCGATCATGTTTTCAAGTTCGCGAATATTTCCCGGAAAATTAAACTCCTGAATTCGATGTAATGCAGCCACATCAATAGTTGCCAGAGGTTTATTCATCGATGTACAATACTTGTTAATAAAGTAATTTACCAATAAAGGTATGTCATCTTTGCGATCACGCAGTGGCGGAATTTGGATGTTTACAACATTTAAACGGTAAAAGAGATCTTCCCTGAAGTTTCCCTTTTCAACCATACTTTTCAAGTCCTTATTGGTAGCGCAAATTACCCTGAAATCGGAACTGATTTCCTTATTTCCACCCACCCGCATAAACGTTTTCGATTCTAAAACACGCAGCAATTCAACCTGCATCTTGGTCGAGATGGTGGCAATTTCATCTAAAAAGATTGAGCCGCTGTCGGCCATTTCGAACCTTCCTTTGCGGTTATACATCGCTCCAGTAAACGCCCCTTTTTCATGGCCAAACAGCTCACTTTCGAGCAAACTTTCGGTTAATGCACCGCAATGAACACTTACAAAAGGAAAAAATTTACGCGGCGAATTGGCGTGAATAGCCCTGGCAACAAGCTCCTTGCCAGTACCGCTTTCGCCTGTAATTATAACCGACGAATTGGTTTGGGCCACACTTTCCACCTGCCTGAGTACACTTTTCATAGCCTCACTCTTTCCGATCAGGTCTTCCACATTTTCAAGAGAAGTTACTTTTTGCTTTAAGGTTTCATTTTCTTCGACCAAAGAAATTTGCTTGGTTGCATTTCGAATCAAATGGGTCAGATCGTCCGGATCAAAAGGTTTGGTCACATAATCGTAAGCACCATCTTTCAGCGCTTTTACTGCAGTATCAACTGTTGCAAAGGCAGTCATGACAATGACGATTGAATCGGGCTTGATAGATTTGATTCTACGGAGCATTTCAAGTCCATCCATCCCCGGCATTTTAATATCGGCAAGAATAATGTCGAACTGGTCCGATTCCAGAATTGTCAGCGCCCGTTTCGCATTTTCGGCACATTCAACCCGAAATCCGTCTTCAATAAACCAGTTGTATAACGAATCTCTTACCGATTCTTCATCATCGACGATCAATATGGAAATCTTTTTTGCCATTCTTCTATCTCCTTAACTTTTTATCAATGGTAAATTTACTGAAATAGTCGTTCCATGACCTAACTCGGAGTTTACCTGAATTTTACCTTTATGGTTTTGAATAATTCCATGAACAATAGCTAAACCTAAACCGATACCGCTAACATCTTGTTTTGTCGAAAAGAATGGTTCGAAAATATGCGAGATATCTTCTTCTGCAATACCTAACCCATTGTCTGATATTTCAATACAAATGGTATCCTCGTCCGTATTTTTGGTTTTGATCATGATTTCGCCGTTTTCCTTAATCGCTTCAGAAGCATTTACAAGGATCGCAATACAAGCCTGTTTAATCTGGTTTGGATTGCAATAAATCAGATCAGCATTGGCCGAAAAATCGTGCTCAAATTTGATGTCGGCAATCTTTATCGGATGAGTCATCAACTCGTAAGTCTCCTTTAATATTTCATGCAAATGTTTGGGCTCAAAATCGTTCTGATCTTTCCGCGAGAAATCGAGCAATCCTTTTACAATGTCGCCACAACGTTTCGTTTCCGATTCAATCAAACGCAAATGTTTAAGCATTGATTCGCGCTTGGATGCATACAATTCAGGATTACCTACCTGCTTTAAAAGCAATTTGGTGTAAATCAGAATTCCGGATAAAGGATTGTTTATTTCGTGTGCAACCGAGGAAGATAGTTTTCCCAGCGAAGCCAATCGTTCAACATGCATCAGCTCATTTTGGGCTGCACCTAATTCCTCTGACTTTTTCTGAACCTTGTATTCCAACTGCTGCGACCAGTTTTCGAGCTCAACGGTAGCTGTATGTAAATTATCCAACATGTCGTTAAATGCCTCCGACACCATTCGCATATCATCCAATTGATTTGGCTTAATTTCAAGGCGAGTGCTTTTATCACCATTGGCAACGGCAACGCTTACTTTAACCAACTCATTCAGTGGATTTTTAATTTTCTTCCGGGTGAAAAGTAACAGGAACGACGCCAAAAGTAAAGTTGCCAGAATAGCCAAAAAGAAAAACTCGGTGGACGATTTTTGAATAGCCGCATCCTGGGCTTCGAGTGGAATTTTGATAACTAGCGAACCAAGCAAAGTATCGGTTTCCTGATGGGCATGGCAAGAACTGACATAACATGATCTTTCGTTCAGAATGGGCGATCGAATTAGCAAATGCCGGCTGCCATTATCACTTTTATTCATCAGGCAGTCCGTATTTATATCTATAATTTTATACGACTTCTCCAGCCCCGGAAACAATGACCTGATATTGGTATGGCAACTGATACAATTCGGGTCGCTATGGGTATCGTTAGGATCGGTTGCAAATGATGAATAAACCAGGTTATCGCTACTATCATACATATTTACCTCATCAATTCCAGGCAATGTATTAATAATATCGAGCGTATTCTGAAGGGCGCTTTTATCGTTTTGAAGCATCGAATGGTATAAAGCGCCTTCGACGATTGACCCAATATTGTTACCACTTTGACGAATAACAGTATTCAGGTATTGCTCGTTAACCGATTGAAAAATAACATTGAATGAAACAAACAGGAAAACAGATAAAATGGTAATAATGAAAACTACCCGCCCATAGATTGACGATCTAAATTTCACATAATGACTAATTATCGGGCTTCCGACAATATTTTTTCTTGCTACTCTTTTAAACCAATTCATAAGAATTTTGGTAAAACTGATAGGTTATTAACTCAATGCTAATTTAGTCTCAAAATTTCAAATTAAGCTTCAACTATTCGATTTTGTTTCAGTTAATTGTATGTTTAATGCCATAATAATTGTTTGTCTCATAAAAAAATCAAAAGCGATGTTGCAATCACACCGCTTTAGATTTAAGTACCACTCTATCAAATATCTGATCTCGTCAAAGTACTACTAATTGCACAAATAAATCAGTAGTTATTTCATTCTTCCGGATTCCGAAAACATTTTTTACGACGACATAGAACTTTTTTACTCATAAATTCTTGCTGGAAATCCTGCCAGACTTCATTTGAAAGCTCAGAAAGCGGTTGATCGCGTAATTCGCCTCCATCCTGCAGAACCACAGAGGTCGGATCTGACGAATATTTTACAATGGATTCAGCCAAAAAATCTTTGAATCGCACCAATTCCTGCCTTGCCCAAAAAGAGGCATCTTCGGCCAGAAAATACGATTGAGTATCGGCCACCCAACTTGTAGGCTTAATTTTATACATCCAGCCTTTCTGGTAAGGATCTTCATTCAGTAATTCAGGATTTTTAGCGAGCAACGAATTAGCCTCAACTATTTCGCCTGAAATGGGAGAATAAATCTTGAGTCGTTTGTCATTCTGAACAATTTCGCCCAGGAAATCCCCCTTTTTGATCCGTTCTCCTGAATCCAGAATTCGACTGAATTTTACTTCTCCGGTAATGTGCACCAACAGGTCGTCGAGTCCAACTTTGGCAACTCCCGATCTTTCGAGGTGAGTCCAGGTATGAAATCGGCTAAAAAATAAACCCTGAGGAATCTGCAGCGAATTTGGAGAAAGGCTGCCTAACGACTTCTGAGGTTGTTTTTTATTTTTCACCTGTTTGTTCAATAGCAACCAGAAAGGGATGAGGATGGCAAAAAATGCTATGATTGCCAAATATTCTATTCCTTTGGTTTCAAAAATGTTGTTATAACTAAATCCTTCCATTGTTTTTATTTTGTGCCGTCGCTTCAAACGTCGCGATGGCTGGTTTATATCTTATTACAATTCAAGGAGCCTTTTAATGATTTTTGGCCCACGAAGGAGAATCACTAAGTACCGGCATACGGTTTATCACCCATCGGAATATCCATATTTCAGTAAATATTACGGCCAAAGTAACTACCAATTCCATCCACGACGGAATGTAGCGAATAGCCATATCCCATTTGAATCCTATGATCGTAACGTTTAGCCTGTTCAGGATAACTCCAAGTATGGTGACGATCGCTGCAAATTTAACCAACGGAATATTATTGGCGCGGTAACTATAAAAGAAAAGTCCCATTGGCAGCAACACAAAACCAAACATTTCGAGCAAAAACCAGTAACCCATTGGAGTATTGATCAGCACCCAACCTTGCTCATGAATAAAAACGAGCAATTTCAGGAAGAAATATGCAAACATGGTTCCGGCACAAATTTTTGCCAAACCACGAATAATTTCATTTTGCTTGTGATGATTCTTTTCATTGATTTGCATTGAGAATACTTTATGACTGATAGAACCTTCGAAAATGACCATGGAAAGTCCGGCAAAAACACTGGAAACGAAAAACATAATCGGAATAAACTCCGAATACCACAACGGGTGAATTTTGTCTTTGGCCATCAGGTAAAGCGCTCCTAATCCGGATTGATGCAATGTAGAAAGTGTAATCCCGAAAATAACTGCCGCAATAGTCATTCCTGAAAGAATTTTATGGGCGCGCCTTGCTCCCAGCCATTCTGCAATCGCTGGCGAAAACTCAATTAGCTGGGCAATCATGTAAAGCAGAAAGTGCCAGGCTACCAGGAACAATACCGAACTTACGCCGAAATTATTTCCAATGATTGGATTAACAACATGCCATGGGCGCCCCAAGTCGAGAAGCAAAGCTCCGGCATAAAATACATAAGCGAGAAAACCATTCAGCACCGTTACCCTAACAATAGATTGATACTGACGAATATTCAGGATGTAAACCATGAAAGTCAGCACGTAAGCGCCACCGGCAAAAGCAACACCTGTAACCACGTCGAAACCAATCCATAAACCCCACGGCGTATCCTGTGTCAAGTTTGTAATTGAACCTATTCCATAGATAAAACGATAAACAATCAAGCCTAGTCCAAGTAACATTATAGGAATGGAAATAACATTGAATGGGGTGAACCATTTGCCTTTTGGCTTCAATTCACTGATCAGGAATCCCCACATGGATTTACCATCGCGATCTATCGTTATTTGAGTGTTATTGCTCATCATGATCTTCCTCGTTTAATTGTTTATTTTTTGTCGACTGATAAATTCCAAGCAGAAGTGTTGGCAGCAAAACAAATATCGATGGCACGCTGTAAAGGAAACCCTTTGTTAATGCCGGATATGACGACTGCTGCAATTTGGTATTCATTCCAAGTTCTTCAAACGGAACCGAAGAAACATAAAGCCATCCGGTACCACCAGCGTCGTGTTCTCCGTAAACCTGATCGTTATATAATTCTGGGTTTTCGTAAATTCTTCTTCTTGCTTCTTTTATCAAATCTCTTCGTTTTCCATACATCAGCGCTTCATTTGGGCAATTCGTCACGCAAACTGGCTTCTCCCCTGCTTTTTGCCGATCAAAACACATGTCACATTTCTGAATTTTCGGGTTCGCGCTGAAATATTCAAATTTAGGACTATCGAACGGACAAGAAACCATACAATAGCGGCATCCCATACACTTATCGCCATCCCAGGTAACCGGCCCTGTTTCATTTTTTCGCATCGCCTGCGTCAGGCAAGCAGCCCCACAAGCGGGCTCGTTGCAATGCATACACTGACGCTTAATATAAACTTCTCCTTTTGTGGTCTGAAATGTATTGACCACCGTATTGCAGGTTTCGTTTGTTTTGCGTACTGCCTCAATTTCTGATGGAGGTTCGGGCAGGCCATGTGCTGCAGCACATTCGTACTCACAGGTACGGCAACCCACGCAGCGGGTTGAATCGTACAAGACTCCAAAGAATTCAACATCATTTTTGCCTTTAGGTGAGGCTACAGTCTTTTTACCAACTGCAAGCGTTAAACCGGTAACTCCCAGAACGCTAAAAAAGCCTCTTCGATTTATGCTCATATTTTATGGTTGTTAGGTTCTAAATCCAGACTTATTTGGATGTATCAATAAACTTTGTTTGAAAATCGTCCCATACATTTGGCCCGAGCTCGGCCAACGGATTGTCTAAAAGATCTCCGCCATCCTGCATTGTAACGTATGCAAAATCATGAGAATTAGTTTTTATCAGAGTTGCAAAGAAGTCTTTTAACCTCAGGAATTCATCTTTTAATGCCTCTTTGTATTTTTCTGCGATTAATAGATACTGAATCTCAAGTCCCCAATTGGTTGGCTCAATCATGTAAACCCAACCTTCGGAATATGGTGACGAGTTTAGTAATGAAGAAGTCGTTTCCAAATTCTTATTGACTTCAGTAATTGTTCCTGAAATTGGTGAATAAATGTTCAATAGTTTTCCTTTCCGGATAATTGACAACAGAAGCTCACCCTTCTTCACTGTTTCTCCCGCAGTTTTCAACTCAACCCGCGTAATTTTACCCGTAATGTGTTGCAGAAAATCATCGATTCCAATCCGTACTGAACCATTTTTCTTCATGAACGCCCATGAGTGAGTTTTGCCAAAATAGAGTCCTTTGGGAATAATTACTGATTCTT
Source organism: Bacteroidota bacterium (assembly GCA_023251455.1). Classification (GTDB taxonomy): domain Bacteria; phylum Bacteroidota; class Bacteroidia; order Bacteroidales; family Prolixibacteraceae; genus Aquipluma. The sequence goes on along the minus strand of JAHEYT010000059.1, from coordinate 21,858 downwards.
CGTTAAAAACCCCTGTTGAGACAGATAAAATCTCTTGACTGGCCTTATTTCTTTTCCGAAACAGCCTGAATACCACCTCAACAACAACACCAGTCATTACTATGAAAAATAAGATCAGAAGCAACACCGACAATAAAGAACTTGTACGTTCAACAGGAATCGTAGCATATAAATCTGGCTGACCAAACTTAGCCAATTGGGCAAGTCTTTCATTATACACCAGATTACTATAACCATTTTCAGTCAAGAAACTCTGACCATCAGAAAGTACCCATTTCAAAAATGCAACTTCTGTCGCATTATCTGGATTTGTAGATGAAACCGAATAAATATTAGACGACAAAGCATTTGGATATTTACCAATCCAAACACCCCTTGCAAATGATTCAACATTAGCATATATGTCTTCCATGTAATCAATCTTTCCATTCCCATTTTTATCAATTGGAACAAATTTCAATCCTTCAATAAGATTTTTATTATCTGGATCAGTAATTTGAGTCAGGTTACAGAAGCCAAATGCATTTGGATCTTTTTGAATAGCTGAAATCATTTCCGGCACACTTTGAGACTGAATCCAAGAACCAGCTGACTGATTTGAGTTCAGTAAGTTTTTCAATGCCGACTGGGTCGATTGATCATTGGTTGTATAAAAATGTAGTGGAACCTTTTGGCCACCTCCAATAAGATCTCCCCAATTTCCATTTTCAGGGTTCGCAATAATCTGAGATAATTCTTTAGTTGTAATCCCTTTAATACAAATCTCATTCAAAAGCGGATTTTTAGCGCTCATTACCGGAACAATCACATCCCGACCAACAACCATTCTCCAAGCTGAATGATCGTTTAATTTATGATATAGCTCTTCAGAAATAAATCCGATTTGTCCAGAACCAATCAATTTCGAAACATTATTTTCTGAAGCTTTACTCACAGTGATTTTCTGCGTTGGATTCAATCTGCAGTATTCGTTAGCCCACTTCATCGTCAGATCGTAAAATTCCGGAGAAGCAGTTACATTTATTGAACCTGCCGAAGAATTGATATCTTCGGAAGTAGCTTCTTTACCAATTGCATAAACGCAACTTAGAAAGAGCAAGGTGATGGTTAAAAAGATCCTGGGTTTCATGATTTTTCCCTTTTAAAATAATTATTATCGGGAATTCAAATCCAATGCCAACAAACAAAAACCAATACAATGCACTGTATATATGAATGTTACATATTCAGCGATTAAAATTTAAACAAATTAAATTGTATATTAATTCAACACTAATTCATTGATCAACAAGCAAACAGCTCATCTACTGATACTTGTATGAAATGTATAAATTTCATACACTTGTTGAATATATCAACACATTCAGCAATAAAAGTTCAGTTTCAGCTGGATATATTTCAAAAAACGGCAAAAAATATCTCAAAAAAGAGGATAAAAGCCTCAAAAAGGAACTTTTGATCCTTAATGAGTCTAATGTTGGACGACAACCAAACAAAAAAGGTTCACTGTAAAACAGTGAACCTTTTCGTGTACTATTGTAAAATTGATAATTACATTATCATTTTTGAGCTTTCGAAATCATTGAATTAAACAAACTGAGTTGTTCTTTCATTGCAGCTATTTTATTCGCCGGTTCTGTACGGGCTTCAAGTAAAATCCAGCCATCATATTTAATTCCGGCAAATAAATTCATGAGTTGCTGGTACGGATATTCGCCAACATTAAATTCCCGAACGTGAACAGTGTCACCAAACCATTTTTTCACCGAATTAAAGTTGGATTCCAGTCCGGGTGGCAATAGATCCTGATCGTTGCAGTTCCAGCACATTTTTACATTTTTTTCGGTCACCTGCTCAAAAATAGCACGCATATTAGGTATTTCCTGACTAATATTTCCATGTACTTCAACCCTGACCAATTGACCGTAATCCTGGGCAAATTTTCCCACTTCATTAAGTGAAGCTGCAATTTGAGAAATGGTCTTTTCTTTTGGAACATCATCGGGTATCCCGTTGGGCTTTACTTTAATACCAGTAGCTCCAATATCCTTGCAAAGTTTGATGTATTCTTTAGACTGTTCAATATTTTTTCGCAGGGCTGCCTGATCTGGACTATGATATTCGAAGTTTGCACCGTAACCAAGGCAGTCAACCGGACTATCGGCAAACCGTTTTTTTACATCAGCCCGTTCGCTGGCCGAAAGTTTGGTTTCTACACCATGTTTATGGTCGCAACGAAGCTCAACTCCAAGGTAACCGGTCTTTTCACAGTTAGCAATTAATGTAGGTAAATCCCAATCTTTTGCCCAGAGGTAGGTAACCAAACCGAGTTTCATTTCTGATTTTTTTTCTGTTGCAAATGCCGAAAACGGGTCGATCAATGAAAGGCCAATTCCGGCCACCAAACTATTTTGCAGAAAATTACGACGAGATAAATTCTTTTCCATGGTTTAATTAAAGTTGATTGATTGTTAGTTAGATTATTAAACTTGATGTAACAGTGCTAAATATAAGAAAAGTTCAGTACCTTTTTCGTACATTTTCTTTGAAAATTAAGAAACCTAATACTAACTGACATGATTAAACAAGAATCAACAACTTCCGGTATTCAAACCTCGAATTCAGAGGAAACATTCAATCAGAATTGTGTCGACCGCCGAAAATTTATTGGCGCAATTACTACTGCAACTCTGGCTATGACTATTGTTCCACGACACGTACTTGGCGGAGTCGGTTTTATTGCCCCAAGTGATAAAATCACCTTAGCATACATCGGCACAGGCACTCAAGGACTCCGGGAAATACAACCGCTTCTGGCCATTCCCGAACTACAGATTATTGCTGTGTGCGATCCTCAAAAAGAAGCCAACGGATATCTGGACTGGAGTAAAAACGGGCTTCGGGACGAAATTCGTAAAACACTTCAAAATCGGGACTGGAAATCCGGAGGAGATAATACCGTTCCAGGTGGACGCGATAATGGAAAAGAGATTGTTGACACGTATTATTCCAAATTCAGGAGCGATCAGAAGTTCGGAAGCTGTAATGCTTATGCCGACTTCCGCGAACTATTCGAGAAAGAAAAAGATCTGAATGCCGTAAAAGTAATGACTCCCGACCATTTGCATGGCCTAATTGCCACGGCCGCCATGAAACGTGGCATCTCAGTTACAACACATAAACCTATTTCGAACAGGTTAGAAGAAGGTTACCAGGTAATTGAACAAGCTAAAAGATCAAAGGTAACCACTCATCTGATTGCCTGGGATTCGAATGGATCGATGGAACAAGTGATGAACTGGATTAACCAGGGAGCGATTGGAACGCTTCAGGAAGTTCACAATTGGTCGAACCGTCCAGTGTGGCCACAATATTCAGTGCTTCCTACCGATCAACCAGCCGTTCCGAGCGGATTGGATTGGGATCTCTGGCTTGGTCCCGAAGCCGAACGACCCTATCATCCTTATTACACCAATATGGTTTTCAGGGGATGGTACGATTTTGGCGGAGGTTCGATGGCCGACATGGGCCACTATAGTTTATGGACTGTTTTTAAGGCGCTTGAATTGGAAAACCCAACCATCATTGAACCAAATTTCAGCCATGTTTGCGGCATTCGCGATTCGACAGCATTCCAGGTATATAACGACTTTTCATTCCCGAGCGCCAGTTCTGTGAGATTTAAATATCCGGCCAAAGGGATAAGGCCAGCTGTTGATTTGATTTGGTACGACGGCGGCATGAAACCTCCGGTTCCGGAAGAATTGTATGAAGATAATAAAGAATTACCAGCTGAAGGCATGATGTTCACAGGCGATAAGGGTAAAATACTGGCCGGGTTCCATGTAGATAAACCTCAGCTAATTCCTGAAAAAAGGATGAAATCAATGTCCGTTTCAGAAGTGGTAAAAAAAGATAAAATCTCCGGATTCCAGCAATTTATTGATGCCATTAAAGAAGGCAAACAATGCCCCGGAAGTTTCACCGAAGCCTGGTCTTTAACTGAAGCTGTCAATTTATACGCTGTTGCTTTGCGCTCTGGTCGAATTCTGAAATACGATGCTTCAAAACGCAGCATTACTAATGTTCGTGAAGCCAACAAGTATTTGACTCGGGACTATCGGAAAGGCTGGGATCCAGAAACAATATAAAAATCAACTAAAACTAAATCCATCATGCTAAATAGAAGACAATTTATAGGGAAAAGTGCATTAGGAATTGGGTCGGCAGTGCTTGCTTCCCAAATTCCAATGAATCTTGCAGCGTCTATTGGTTCGAAAGCCTTGAAAAAGCCGCTTGGCTTTCAGGTTTGGACAATAAAAGATCAGTTAATCAAAGACTTTCCGGGAACATTAAAAATGATGGCTGACCTGGGTTACCAGAGCGTTGAAATGTGTTCACCACCGGGATACGAAAGTTCAGGTTTTGGTCCGCTCATGAAGTTTAAAGCTTCGGAAATGAAGAAAATAGTCAATGATGCGGGACTTGTTCTGGAAAGTACACATTACGGAATGGGCGAACTGAGAGATAACCTGAATGAACGGATTGATTTTGCGCTTGAATCGGGACAAAAACAGATGATTTGTTCAAGCTTTTGGCTTCCCAAAAACGCCACCATGAGCGACTGGATGAAAGCAGTAGATGAATTGAATGAAATTGGTGCAAAAACAAAGAAAGCTGGTCTTCAAACTGGGTTTCATAACCACCACATGGAATTCGAAAACATTGGTGGTAAATTGATTTACGATGCTTTAATGGAACATTTTGATCCGGATTTGGTTAAAATGCAGTTTCAGGTAGCAGTTATCAGCATTGGCTATAAGGCAGTAAGCTATTTTGAAAAATATCCTGGTCGCTTTATTTCAGCTCATCTAGCCGATTGGTCAACCGCAGAAAACAAGCAGGTTGCAATAGGGAAAGGTGTTGTTGACTGGAATGAGTTCTTTAAAGCTGCCGAAAAATGCGGAGTAAAAAACTATTTTGTAGAAATGGAACCTGAAACCTTCAAGGAAAGCGCCAATTATATTCTGAAGTTGTAATCAGCAAGATTTAGTTCTTCTTTAATAATTGAGTTTTGGTCTGACCTTTCTTGGTTATTCTCAAAATGTACACGCCACTTTTAAATTGAGAAAGATCGATTTTCAAGCTCTGATCACCGGGATTGACATAGAAATTATCCCATTTTTTCACTTCAGTGCCCAGAATATTGATTAAGCTGACTTGTAAATCTCCTGATTCTTCCGACTGAAGATCAATGGTTACAATATCTTTTACAGGGTTTGGATATGCTTTTTCGATTGAGAATGAGTTGGTCGATGATATCATCCCAGCAGTGAGTACTCCACTTTTTTGAGCGAAGCTGCCTATCGAAATAATGAGTATAAGTATAAAGGTAAAAATTGTTTTCATAGCCAAATGTTTTACTTTCTATCTCAGAGACAAAAATCAGACCAGATAGTTGCAGCCCGCGGCAAAAAAAAAGAAGCTGACCTTTTTAGATCAGCTTCTTTTAGCTTTATGTCGACCGGAAATTACTCAGCAACAGAAATTGCATCAACCGGACAAACTTCGGCACATGATCCGCAATCAGTACAAAGATCTGCATCAATTTTATAGATATCTCCCTCAGAAATCGCTTCTACTGGACATTCGTCGATGCAAGTACCACATGCAATACATTCTTCTGAAATTTTATAAGCCATAACTCAATTTTTTAGGTTTTATATTGGGCAAAAGTACGAAGTTTGACAAAAAATCAAAAAAATAGCAAAAGTAATTTCAGGCAAAATGTAAATCATTTAATATTAAAGTATTTCCTGAATGAGTTAAACATCTGAATCTGACTTTGTTTTCGATCCAAAAAACGCACAAACATTAGTCAATCCGCACTTTTCACACTTCGGAGAACGAGCCAGACAAACGTACCTGCCATGTAGAATTAACCAGTGATGAGCCAAAGGCAATAATTCTTCAGGGAAATACTCCACCAATTGTTTTTCAGTTTCCAGCGGGGTATTCGAATTGACGCTCAACCCAATTCGGGCAGCAACCCTAAAAACATGTGTATCAACCGCCATAGCCGGTTTATTAAAAACCACAGAAGCAATTACATTCGCAGTTTTTCGCCCAACACCTGGTAGTTTTTGCAGTTCGTCAATATCATCCGGAACTACGCCATCAAAATCGGCAACCAGCATTCTGGCCATCCCAACCAAATGTTTGGCCTTATTATTCGGATACGAACATGAACGGATATAATCGAAAACTTCAGTAGCCTCAACTTCAGCCATCTTTTCAGCAGTTGGAAACCGTTTTAACAAATCCGGAGTAATCAGATTCACTCGTTTGTCGGTACATTGAGCCGATAAAATAACCGCCACCAGCAACTCGTATGGACTTTTGTAGTCGAGTTCCGTTTCGGCAATGGGCATTTCCTTCTGAAAATAGCTGATCACCCGTTCAAATAATTCTTTCTTATCCATCTATTCCACATTTTTCGCGATTTCAAACTTAAACAAAAACCACTAAACAGTGTGTCTTCGTGCCGAGTTCATTTTCGTTGGCTGAAAATGTTATTTTTGCAGAAAAAAATATGACTCCGTATTTACAGGCTGAAAATTTATCGAAGCGATTTGGCGATCAGTTACTCTTCGAAAATATTTCATTCACCATATTCGAACATCAAAAAGTTGCCCTCATTGCCCGGAATGGCACCGGAAAAACCACACTCATGGAAATTCTGGCCGGAAACGACACACCGGAATCGGGGCAGATTACCAAAACCGGCGACATCAAAATTGGATATCTGAAGCAAATTCCTGATTTGGATGATAATCAGACGGTTTTCGAAGCCGTTTTTCAATCGGGTGATGAAATGGTAGAAACCATCCGAAACTTTGAAGATGCGGTTCTGCATAATCGCAAGGAAGACATTACCAAATATACCGAACTGATGGAGCACCATCATGCCTGGGACTTTGAAGTAAAAGTAAAACAGATACTTACACAGCTAAAAATCACCGATTACGACCAGCGGATTTCGGAACTTTCAGGAGGACAGAAAAAGCGTGTGGCAATGGCCAATGTGCTGATTAATGAGCCTGATTTGCTGATGCTCGACGAGCCAACCAACCACCTCGATCTGGAAATGATTGAATGGTTGGAAAATTACCTCGAAAAGACCAAAATCACGCTGTTTATGGTTACTCACGACCGGTATTTTCTGGATCGGGTGTGCAACGAAATTCTGGAAATGGAAGGCAATACCATTTATCGTCACCGTGGAAACTATTCGTATTTTCTGGAAAAACGACAGGAACGAATGGAATCTACAGCTACCAGTGTTGAAAAAGCAAAAAACCTCCTTCGTACCGAGTTGGAATGGTCGCGCAGAATGCCTCAGGCACGCGGACACAAATCAAAATACCGCATGGAGCGTGTGGATGACCTGATTATAAAGGCCGGCCAAAACCTGAATGAGAACAACATTGAACTGAGCATGAATTCGTCGCGGATCGGGAATAAAATTCTCGATTTGGAAAATATCAGTAAATCATACGGCGATCTTTGCCTGATAAAAGAGTTGACATACAAATTTCAGCGTGGCGAAAAGCTTGGAATTGTAGGTAAAAACGGAACTGGAAAGTCCACTTTTCTGAATATTGTAACCGGTAATCTTCAAGCCGACAGTGGCACAATAGAAATTGGTCAAACCATTCGTTTTGGTTATTACCAGCAAACCGGAATCGAATTTAATCCGGGCGACAAAGTGATTGACGTGGTGAATAAAATTGCAGAAGTCATCAATTTCGAAGATGGAAGAAAGCTAACAGCCTCACAGTTGCTGACGACTTTCCTTTTCCCTCCGGATACCCAATACTCGTTTGTCGAGAAACTTTCAGGAGGCGAAAAACGTCGACTGTATTTGTGCACCATCCTGATGACCAACCCGAATTTCCTGATTCTGGATGAGCCAACCAACGACCTCGACATCATGACCCTGGCCGTTCTGGAAGATTACCTGCGCGTTTTTCAGGGCTGTGTAATCATCGTTTCGCACGACCGGTATTTCATGGACAAAATCGTCGATCATTTGTTTGTTTTCAATGGCGACGGAAATATCAAGGATTTTCCGGGCAGCTATACCATTTGGAGAAACAAACAGCTGGAAGAGGAAGAAAAAGAGAAAAAAGAAAAGAAACCGGAAATAAAGGCATCCTCTAAACCGATAAAAGAGAAGGAAAGAAAGCTAACGTTTAATGAGAAAAAGGAGCTGGAGCAACTCGAAAAAGAAATTGAATCACTGGAATCGGAAAAAGCAACGATCAGCGAGGAACTAAATTCAGGAACACTTGATAACAATCAGTTGCATGAAAAGTCAAACCGTTTTGGTCAAATTACCGAATTGTTGGAGGAAAAAGAAATGCGCTGGCTGGAGCTGAGCGAAATCTCATAGGAAGTGATCGGTGGTCAGTTGAAGTTGGCAAAAAGTGCAGGTCATTGGTAGTCATTTGCTATGCGTCATTAATTGTGAAAGTCGCTTTGAACAATGCATGACAAATTAATGACCATTAATTGACCACAAATGATTTAAACAGAAAAAAAAACATCAAACAAAATACTACTTACGAATGAAAACATTTGGACTTATCGGACACCGGCTGGGATATTCGTTTTCCAGGAATTTTTTCACTGAAAAATTTGCGAAAGAAAACCTTCAGGAACATGAATATGTGAATTTCGAACTGGATAACATTGACGAATTCCCAGGCATTTTTGAAGGCGGAAAAACCATCTGCGGTTTAAACTGCACTATTCCATACAAGCAGCAAATTATGCAGTTTCTCGACGAAATTGATGCAGAAGCCGCACAGGTTGGAGCTGTGAACACAGTTAAAATCATGTCGAAAGATGGTAAAAGGTATCTGAAAGGATTCAATACCGACGTTTATGGATTCGAAAACTCACTTCGCCCGATGCTCGAAGAAAAACACCGGAAAGCCCTGATTTTGGGAACTGGCGGAGCTTCAAAAGCGATCAAACATATCCTGAATAAGCTGAACATCGATTTTGTTTCGGCCTCAATCGAAGAACAACTGTTCGAGAAAGAAATCAGGTATAATCAAATTGACGAACAGCTGCTGAAAGAATATCTGGTCATTATTCAGGCTACGCCACTGGGAACATTCCCGAACGTGGATGCCTGTGCCGACATCCCTTATCAATACATTTCTGCCGACCACGTTTGTTTTGATCTGGTATACAATCCGGAAGAAACCTTATTCCTTAAAAAAGCAAAAGCACAAGGAGCCAAAACTAAAAACGGGTTGGAGATGCTTCACTTGCAAGCCATCCGGGCATGGGAAATTTGGAACGCGTAAAAGATACGCGTCATTAGCCATTAGAAAAGGGGAAAGAGGAAAAAGTCTGTGACAGAATTTTCCTTTTTCCATTGACTTTTACCTAATGACTAATGGCTTTTTTCGAGCCTGAATACAATTCATATTTCCGGAAACTACATTCCAGCGAACCATTCAAGATCGGAATTTTGCGTGACGGACGTAATCCGATTGATTTCAGGCATTGCGGCGTGCTGATCATCCAAACCGTTGCATTGGTGTAATGGTGCTTCAAACGTTCGCCAATCATGGAATAGAAGTTGGTGTCGTCGGGAGTCATGCGCTCACCATAAGGAGGATTGAATAATAGAAAAGGCTTTTCAGATGCAGGTTCCAGCACTTTGAAATCGGAAACTTTAAAGTCGATTAGCGAACTAACGCCAGCCTCGTCAGCATTTTTTGATGCAATATCAATATTCCGGCGCAAAATATCGGAAGCCAAAATCTTAATGGGTGTTTGTGCCACAGGCTTAACCTCATCTTCCATCCATTTAAACAATTCCGAATTAAAACTTCTCCAGTTTTTAAACCCAAAATTTTTGCGGATGCTTCCCGGGTAAATCCCGTTGGCCAACATGGCCGCTTCAATGGCAATAGTTCCGGAGCCACACATCGGATCAATCAATTCGCTTTTTTGATCCCAATCCGACAAACGGAGCAATCCGGCAGCCAAAACTTCGCTCATCGGAGCTTCGTTCTGCCCTACCCTGTAACCACGTTTATGAAGCGATTCTCCGCTACTATCAAGCGAAATGGTACAAAACTCGGCGCTGATGTGCAGATTGATCAACACATCCGGATTTTTCGAATCAACATTGGGGCGTTTGTCAAATTTATAGCGGAAACGATCGACAATGGCATCTTTCAATTTGAGCGAGGCATACATCGAATTATCGAACAAATCTGAAAAGACGGTACTCTGGATCGCAAAAGTCTGATCGCAATCAAACAACTCTTCCCATTTGAAATTTTTTGCACGTTGATACAAATCGTCAACCGAATAAATCTTGTACGAATCGATAGGAACCAGAATACGCAAAGCGGTGCGCAAACAATAATTGGCCTTGTAAAGCATTTTCACGTCGCCGCTAAAATAAACCGACCGCCGCCCAATCTGGACTTCGTCGGCGCCAATTTCAATTAATTCCTGAGCCAATACTTCTTCAAGTCCGGCCAATGTTGTGGCAGTATATTGTTGTTTTTTCATCAGTAAATAATTTGTTTTTGATTGTCTGATGGAACTCGCATGTTGTTGAAAATTATTTTCACTGGTGTTTGTGTTACCGACAACATGTTCGTTTCAATTTGTATTTTTTAAGTTATGCGACGATTCAATATTCAGGATAAAACCCACCACAAAAGTCTAAAATATTTGCAGAAGTTTCTATTCCTTGCAACCTTTAATTATTCCACGGGTCGAGTTTCGTATAAAACTAACAATTTCGTCCCGCTCTGAGGTCTTTTCAAAATTGAGTTCAATCAGTTCAAGTGCGTGAGTTAGATTCCTTCTCTCCTGAAAAATCACCCGGTAAATCTCTTTCAACTCATTGATTTTACTTGATTCATAGCCTCTACGAATTAATCCAACAGAGTTTATTCCTTCGTAGGTAAGTGGATCTCTTGCTGCAATTACGTAGGGCGGAACATCTTTTACAATTTTACTGAGGCCCCCGACCATGGCATGAGCTCCAATCCTTGAAAACTGATGAATCCCTGTCAATCCGCTTATATTTGCCCAATCATATACAATAACCTCGCCTGCCATTCCAACGTTAAATCCAATCACACAATGATCGCCAATCACACAATCGTGCCCAATGTGCGAATTTGCCATGATTAAATTGTCGTTCCCGATGACCGTTTTTCCCTTAGAAGCCGTCCCTCTGTTTATAGTGACAAACTCACGAATGATATTGTTATTACCTATTTCCAAGGTTGTGAATTCACCTTTAAATTTAAGATCCTGCGGATTTCCGGCGAGCACTGCACTTGAATGTATCTGACAGTTTTCACCTATTCTGGCTCCGTTTTGAATATTGACATAATTTCCAATCCAGGTATTATCGCCGATAATAACATCGTCATCAATCGATGTAAAATTTCCGATCTGAACATTCTTTCCAATATGAGCCTTTTTGCCAATTATTGCACTTTTCGAAATCATTGCATTTCTTTTAAGTTAAAAGTGCAAATGTTGTTTAAATAAAAGGGAGTTTATTTGATGTAATGTCAATTAATTGAGGCACGGATACGACTCAGAGTCTCCTGGCTTACATCCATCATTGATGCAATGTGTTTAAGCTTGGCTTTCTTTACAATTTCCGGGAAATAAGCCAACAGATATGAATACTTCTCGTGTGCATTCATCAATTTATACTTGTGATGAAATTCGTTGAGTGACGCTAAATATTGCCGAAGCATCTTGATGTGAAATTTAGCAAATACCGGACATTCCAGAAGTCGCTGTTCATCAGCATACGACAGAGAATAAAGTACCGTTCTTTCGCAAGCCTGAAAATTCTCAAATGAGGGCTTCTGCTCAAAAAAACTGGTCATCGAAGTTAGCCATTGGTTGTTGAAGTAAATCCAACTGGTAACATCCTGACCGTCATTCATGTAAAATTTACGAACTAATCCGGATTTGATAAAACTTATTTTGGAGCATATTTTCCCTTCTTCGAAGATAAATTCATTTTTCTCGTAAACTTCAACTTTGAAACAGTCATGAATAGCCTTTTCTGTTTCAGAATCAAGTTCAACAAAGCGATTTATGAATTCAATAAGTTCTGTCATTTTCAGAGTTACTTCGCTTTATTCAAGACACCATTAAATTCCGGCGCCGTCGCTGAAATCAGTTTCTTTGGCTTTCGACTGAACGAGTTTGGAATTAGGCGGCAAACTGCTGGTTACCCATACGTTACCTCCAATTACTGAATTAGCGCCAATCCGAATTCGACCCAAAATAGTTGCCTGAGCGTAAATGATCACATTATCCTCCACAATCGGGTGACGCGGAATGCCTTTTATTGGGTTACCATCTTTATCGAGCGGAAAACTTTTTGCTCCCAGTGTTACTCCCTGATAGAGCTTCACATTGGTGCCAATGATACAGGTTGAGCCGATGACCACGCCTGTTCCGTGATCAATGGTAAATGATTCGCCAATCTGAGCTCCCGGATGTATGTCAATGCCCGTTTCGGAATGACCCATTTCTGAAATGATGCGCGGAATAAGCGGAACTCCCAGATTCAGCAACTGATGTGCCACCCTGTGGTTGATGATTGCCCGGATAGTTGGGTAGCAATAAATAACCTCACTTTGACTGTTTGCCGCAGGATCGCCCAGATAAGCGGCCTCAACATCGGTTATAAGTAAACGTCGAATTTCAGGCAAAAACGAAATAAAATCGGATGCTAAACCCTGTGCAAACTTCGATCGTTCCTGCATATCAACCAGTTCAGGATTAACGCAGGTAAAACACAAGCCTGCCAAGATCTGCTCCGAAAGAAGTTCGAACAACTCATCGATATATACACCAACATAGTGTTTGATCGTATTCGAACGCAAGCTCGTATTCCCAAAATATCCAGGAAATAAAATTTCCCTGACGATTCCAACAACCTTACTCAACTTTTCGATGGATGGCAAAGGTTCGCCAATGCGATGCTCGTGGCACACCAGGTTTAATGATTTCTGATCGGCCAGCTGCTCAATAGCGCTCCGCATTTTGTGTTCAATATTTATTTCGGAAGACATTTTACAGGAATTATTAAGGTTAATACATATTATACATTTCCCCAGTTGGCAAGGAATTCGGGTAAAATTCCGTATTCAGCAAAAATCCGACATTTAGGGATGAATTCAAACTCAAACGGCTGAAATTTTACTACATCTTATAAAATCGTGCACGGCAGCAATTGCGTTACTCAAACGTTCCTCTTCCACACCGCCGATTTCAACAAAGTTAAAACCATAATATTTCAATTCCTCCAGGTAAAGCTCAAACAACTTCAGGCGATTTTCCCCGCCATTTTCGCGAACCGGATCGGCCTCCCAAGGCAAATCGGGTCGACAAAGTAAAAACAAATCCATCGGACAACTGCGAATCTCCAGATCCAACCATTCCGGCATTTTTTGAAAAACCCAGGTAAACCAAACTTTAGTGATGATGAGCCAGGTATCGAAAAAAAAGATTTCACCGGAACTGTTCCTGGTTAAACGATATTGCTCAACCTGAGCTTTTGCGATGGCTTCAACATCTTCGAAAGTATAATGATGCGGCAACTTCTCGATATATTCACGCGCAAATTCAGGAATAAACTGACCATTAAATGCTTCGGCCAACTGTTTGGTCAAAGTAGATTTTCCAGTCGATTCAGGACCTGTTATGGCAATTCGGATTTGATTTGGATTATTCATTCATGCAGAGTAAATTACAAAAGTACAAGAGTTCGCGACAAAGGAGGCTTAATGCTTTAAATTAAACTCCCTTTTCCATTCGCGATATCCCACAAACGCCATAACAGTGTACACTACAAACAGAATAACTGTTGGAAGAAGATCTTTATACCAGAAAAGACCAATCGAGAAGGCATCAACAAATATCCAAACCAGCCAATGCTCCAGAATCTTCCGGGCGAGCATCCAGGTAGCCACAATACTAAGGGCTGTAGCAAAAGCATCGGCCATTGGAACAGGCGAATCGGTATAGTTTTTCAGGATAAACCAAATTAGGAGGAACAGGAATAAACTAACTATTGATAGGCTAAAACCCAGTTTTAGCGACAAACGACTCACTTGTATAGGTTCTGAATGATTGAATTGATTTCCACGCAACCATTCGTACCAACCATAAATGCTGATTACTACGTAATAAACCTGCAATCCCATATCGGCATACAGCTTCGACACAAAAAACACCCAAACATAAAGTACGGATGTCGCCAAACCCACCGGCCAGGTAAGTATGCTTTGCTTTATTGAGAAGAATATATAGGCAATACCTAAAATGGCTCCCAGGAGCTCAATGTAATTTCCTGAAAGCCATTTGATTATTTGATCCATAAAAGATTCCAAATTTCAAGTTCCAGATTCCACAGAATCAGGTTAAATCATCAATTATTTCCCTGAAAGTATCTTTTCGTACTCTCCTCTTTTGCTGATTACCTCAATTGCTTTTTTGATCGCATCATCATCAGCATTCATAATCTGGAAATAATGACTGGTTGAGAACAAATCGCGGGCAATGAGTCCCTTAATTTGCCTTTTCAAAAGAGGCCGGGCAAATTCAACACTTTTCTCATCCTTTTTAACGCCTTCTTTTTCACCAGCATCCATAATCTTGTTAATCATGTCGTCGGTTGACTCGAACTTATCGACAAATGTTTTAAAATCAGCATATTTCTGAACAAAGCCAGCCCGATTTTGATCCATAATATCAAGAACGCCTGAGTAAATAACATTTTTACGACTTAGTGTATTGTAATACACGTAGTATTTTGATGTATCAAGCGGAATAAACAGATCGGGCATAACACCACCTCCGCCGTAAACCGTGCGTTTGCTGACTTTAGTCAAAAATTTCTCAGCTTTATTCTCAGTCACACTGTCCTTCGAGAAAAGCTCTCCATTCTCAATCCTGTGCAGATAATCTTTCTGATAGTCATCAACATCGTCGGTATAAGGTTTCTGAATACAGCGACCACTTGGTGTGTAATAATGCGCAGTTGTCAATCGGATCATTGAACCGTCGGTCAATGGAAATGGTTGTTGAACCAATCCTTTCCCGTACGAACGACGTCCAATCAAAACACCGCGGTCCCAATCCTGAATGGCGCCCGAAACAATTTCACTGGCCGAGGCTGAACCTTCGTCAATTAACACGATCAACTTTCCTTGTTCAAGTTCGCCCAAAGGAGTTGCACTGTATTCTTTCTTTTCGGCGTGAAGTCCTGAAGTATAAACAACCAGTTTGTAGGCTGTCAGAAATTGATCGGCCAGTTCAATGGCTGCAGTAAGGTAACCACCGCCATTTCCGCGCAAATCCAAAACCAGGCTATTCAGTTTCGAGCTTGCCTTTAAAATCTTAATTGCGTCGAAAAATTCATTGGTCGTAGTTGCCGAAAACTTGTCCAGTTTAATGTATCCTGTATTTTCATTAATCATGTACGAGGCAACGAGACTAGTAATTGGAATTTTATCGCGGATAACAGTGAAATCCAAAAGATTTAATTCTCCTTTACGTTTTACCTTCAAATCAACCTTAGTACCCTTTTTACCACGTAACATATCAAAAACGTCCGTGTTTTTCAACCCAATACTCGCGATATTTTTCGCATCAACCTGAACAATCCGGTCACCTGCACGAAGACCAACTTTTTCAGACGGACCTCCGGCAACGGTAGTAACAACCATTAATGTATCGCGGAAAACATTAAATGAAATACCAACACCTTCAAAATTACCCTGAAGTGGCTCATTCATTTTTTCAACTTCTTCTTTAGAAATATAAACCGAGTGGGGATCGAGATTTCGTAAAACCTCAACGATGGCTTTTTCAGTTAAATCATTAATTTTAGTCGAATCAACATAGTAGCTATCAACCAAACGAAGCAAGCGACCGAATTTCATGGTATTATCCTGAACATCCTGGGCTTTCAATTCGCTACCACCAGCCATCATCATCATCCCCAGCAAAATTGAAATACCTGCTTTTCTGTATTTAAAATCCATAATTATGTGTATTATATCGGATTGGCATCCTAATCAAAATCCATTTCAAACCAAGTCCAAATTTATTGAATAACAAATATAACGTATAAAACTTGCGACCAATTGTCCTTAATTCTTAATATTAGTTAACATCCGGCGCCCATTTATGTTGATATGTATTCGACCAGCATGAAAAGTTACACATCACTCGATTTATGTTCGATGAAATTTTCGAACCATAAAAAAACCGGTAAAAACCGGTTCTTTTATGGTTACTGCTTTGAATAACTTGCCGTTTCCGTTGGCAAAATCAGGGCCATTCCAAGATACACCAATATCAGGTATGGATTGAAAAAAGTAATCCAGGCAAATGCCAGTCGTAAAAATACAGGATCGAGTTCGGGGTTTACATAGTTTGAAATTCCGCTGATCACACCAGCAACTAATTTGTCGTTTGAGCGTGTTAACCGTTTCATGATTTTAAGTTTTAAATTGTTTCTAAATGTTTGTTTTCTGTATATGGCTTACTTATTCTTTCATTGAAAGTCCTTCCGGAGTCATTGTCCAGGTTTTACCAGTCATTTCTTTCGTCCAGATGTTATTGATATTATCGAAATCGAAGTGCAACTGATCCAAATCTTTACCCAGATAAACCTGCTTACCTGCCGGAACTTTTACGGTTACCTGAACTTCCTGCTTTCTCCATTTGCCCTGATTCCCGATGGTGAAGAACCGGTTAAGCACCAGCGTTGAATCTTTGCTGGTAAAGTCGTACTGAATAAGATTCAGGTTATTTTGCACCTCCGTGGCATTTTTTCCTCTGGCCTGCTTGCTGATTACAACAGAAAAGTCAGGCGCAGTAGTCGATTCTATCCTAAGACTTGGATTTCCGGCCAATACATTCGCTCCATTGCTTTTTATCAGGGTAAAATCATCGAACCTTACATCCGGATCAGTTTCAACACTTTCGGGCGAAGTTCCAAGTTCGAGCCGAAGAGTTTTAACCGTTTGATAATTGAGCAGCTTTACTGAAGAAACTGTGTTCCTCTGTCTGAAATTATTGACCTGACCGGCAGTTACCGCAATCATTGCAACCAATGCTACCAACCAGATTCCGAATGCTCCAAGGCCGATCAATTTGTTATTCGTTTTGTACCTGAAAACCAATTTGGTTCCAACAAAAAGGATAACCAGCAATGGAATTCCGATCAGCAAAACCATGAGTAAAATAGATACACTAACCAAACCAGGACTTACAACGTAGCCTAAAAGTCCGTTTAAATCAACGCCTGAATTCATTCCTGAAACAGAACTATGGAATACAGAACCTCCGACTGCAAGTGAAACCATGGCGGTTACAAACCCAAGAAATCCGGTCAGAATAAACAAACTACCAAAAAAGATTGCAATAACCCGTCCCAAACCTTTCGCAACCTGAACTGTGGCTTGTCCAGCCTTATTGGCAATTTCTTTTCCTCGTTGAACCGATTCGGAACGGTTCATTTTTGAGAAGCTGTTTTTTACTTCATTCACCTCTTCCTGAACCGTTTTCTGGATGTTCGAAATAGTGGCATCTTCGCCACGCATCTCCAGTCGCTGAGCGGTGGTGCGTGCTTTCGGAACCACAATCCATAAAATCAGGTAAACGATGACAGAAATACCAACTCCGATGAAAACCAGCAACACAAAAAGAATCCGGAGAAAAACAGGATCGATGTTGAAATAAGCGCTCATTCCTGAACAAACTCCCCCCAAAACACGGTTTTCGCTATCGCGGTACATTCGTTTTTTTGTTTTTTCGCCCTTCACTTCAGTAGCCGAAGTTTCAGCATTTTCGTTCTGTTCCTGATCCACAAAATCTTCAGGTCTCCCCATTCGTTGCATCACTTCGTCAACCCATTCGCCGGTCACAGCTTCCTGTCCTTCGTTTATTTTTTCCTGAAGCAATTCAGCAATGCGCGATTCAATGTCCTGCAAAATTTCCTGTCCGCCTTTCTGGGTTTCAAAGTAGCGTTTCAACAGTTGCAGATAATCCTGCAGTTTTTCAAAAGCATCTTCTTCGATGTGAAAAACGCTGCCGCTAATGTTTATTGTGAATGTCTTTTTCATGGTTTCTATTGTTTTAATTGTTTCTGATCTCTGATTTCGTTCATTTATTGCTGATTGTTAATCCGAAAAACGGCATCAACCAGTTGCTTCCAGAATTTTCCGAGTTCGGTCAGGAATAGTTTTCCGGGTTCGGTCAGTTCGTAATATTTGCGCGGCGGCCCCTGAAGCGATTCTTCCCAATGGTATCCAAGGTAGCCTTCGTTTTTAAGCCGGGTGAGCATCGGATAGAGTGTGCCTTCAACAACAACCAGTTCCGATTTTTCCAGGTTCTGAATAATGTCGCTAACATAAAGAGGTTTGTTCTCAAGAACAGACAGAATACAATATTCAAGTACCCCTTTTCTCATTTGTGCTTTTGTGTTTTCTAGTTTCATGATTTTTCTCCTCCTCTGTTTTTATTGTTTTTTGGCTTTTTCTGTTTCTAAAATTTTTATTTCAAAAGTTATGACATCATTTTTATGTTTTGGTTACAAATCGTATAGTTCTTTTTTTTAACCTATACCTTTCGTTGCATTGTTATTTGTACTGCAAATATATATCTTTTATATGATACCATGTTACGCATAGTACCAATTATTTTTTAAATATTTTAAAAATAATTTTATGGCATTGATTTACTGGCACTTAAAAACATATCTAATATGAACAATTTTTAATTCCGTTTGGTAAAAATGACGTTTGGCACTGATTAGAGGAAATAGAAATTTGAAAAGAAGTTATAAAAAATCGGAAAAGAGAATGAATAAACCCGATTGTCTTATCTTTGTTGTAAAGTCAAAACAAAACCGAATGTCACTTATTATTGAAGAAAAAGATCTGGATAAATTTATACTTATCGGCGACCGTGTATTGATACGCCCCAAAAATCCACAAGGAAAAACCGCATCAGGATTGTACTTACCACCAACGGTTCAGGAAAACGAAAAAACACAAAGCGGTTACATTGTCAAAGTTGGCCCGGGGTACCCAATTCCAGCCATGACAGATGTTGACGAACCGTGGAAAGAAAAGAAGGAGGAGGTTCAATACGTTCCACTTCAGGCAAAAGCAGGTGATTTGGCGGTTTACCTCAACAAAAGTGGTTGGGAAATTGAATTCGACAAAGAGAAATTTATCATTCTGCCCCATTCATCGATCCTGATGCTGATTCGCGACGAAGGGTTGTTTGAGTAGAAATCAGGTTGAGAAATGTTGTCGTTGTTCTCGGATTATCATTGTAAAAAAAACGACACAACAACATCATCCATCAACTATGACAACAAATTATAACAATGACAACATATAATAATACCCATTGAAATTACCATCCATACATATTGCAGGCACAGGCCAGCCATTTATCTGGCTGCACGGAATGTTGAATTCAGTAGAATCTGATTCAGTTTACTCTTTGATCGATTTAGAGTCGTTACAGAATCAAGTTTCGGTTGTCAGGTACAATTACTGCAACAAATCAATAACTGGCGATTATTCGTGGCCCGCGCTAACCAACGAATTGATCAGCGTTCTGGATGCTCAAAAGTATGGAAAAGTGCTGATGGGCGGCCTTTCGATGGGCTCCGGCACTGCAATTTATGCAGCTGTCCGATTTCCGGAGCGGGTAAAAGCCCTGGTTTTGGTAACCCCTCCCCCAGCCTGGGAAAAACGTGAGAAAATTAAAGCAGTGTATCGAAAAGTCATTTCTAAAACAAACGGAGAACGAATTCCTGAAATCCTGAAAAGAATTATTCAATTGAATCAGGATCCGCCTGAATATTTTGAGCAAAATCATCCCGGTACAAAGCAGCGATTGCTGGAACACCGCCTGAGTTTTGAACCGCAATATTATACTCAAATCTACCTTGGAGGGGCAAATTCCGACTTCCCTTCACGCGAACAAATTTCCCAAATAAACGTTCCAACCTTGATTATTGCGCATCCTGATGATCCTAATCATCCGCTCGAAACGGCTCAAGAACTTAACAAGCTGATTAAAGGATCGGAGTTAGTGATTGTTTCGGATTATGAAGATTACCAAAATTTACAAATTAAAGTCAGGTATTTCATGGCCAATCATGGTTTTGATAACAAATCGTAAATTTTTTGGCCGTTTTATTTTCAAATTGAAACAACAAAGCGTACGTAATAAGTTTTTTTCGTATCTTGCACCGACAATAAAATTGACATTATTAATATCTAAATATCAGTTATGGAGAGAGTTTCAGACAGAGTAGCGTGTCTATCCGAATCAGCCACCCTGGCTGTGGCCCAAAAAAGCCGCGAATTAAAAGAAAAAGGCATCGACGTGATCAGCCTTGGCGTTGGTGAACCTGATTTTAACACCCCCGATTTCATCAAAGAAGCTGCAAAAAAAGCCATTGATGATAACTATTCAACGTATTCGCCAGTTCCTGGCTACGCTTCGTTGCTTAAAGCCATTTCTGATAAGCTAAAGCGCGATAATAACCTGGATTATGCAACCAATCAGATCATTGTATCGAATGGTGCTAAACATTCTATCGCCAACTTGCTTCAGGCTTTGATTAACAAAGACGATGAAGTAATTATTCCGGCGCCATATTGGGTAACTTACATCGAGTTGGTTAAGCTGAACGAAGGTAAAAACGTGATCATTCCAACTACTGTTGACAGCGATTTTAAAATCACACCGGCTCAATTGGAAGCTGCAATTACGCCAAAAACCCGCGCTTTCCTGTTCAGCAGCCCAAGCAACCCAACCGGCAGCGTTTATACCAAAGCTGAATTGAAAGCTTTTGCTGATATTTTCGCCAAACATCCAAACATCATTGTGATTTCGGACGAAATCTACGAACACATCGTTTACGGAATCAAACACGAGAGTATTGCTCAATTTCCTGAAATCAAAGATCAGGTAGTTGTGGTTAATGGCGTTTCGAAAGCATTTGCCATGACCGGTTACCGTATTGGTTATATAGCAGCACCACTTTGGCTGGCCAAAGCTGCCAACAAATTGCAGGGACAATATACTTCAGGACCATGTTCTGTATCGCAAATTGCATCAGTTGCTGCATTAAATGCACCACTCGACACTGTTAAGGCTATGGTTGAGCAATTCGAAAAACGTCGCAATTTGGTTCTGGCAAAGCTAGCCGAAATTCCTGGCGTTAAAACCAGCAAACCTGATGGCGCATTTTACGTTTTCCCAGATATTTCTTCATTCTTCGGAAAATCGGATGGCACATTAACCATTAATAATGCTGATGATATGGGCTTGTTTATCCTGTCGAATGCCTTTACAGGTGTTGTTTCTGGCGAAGCTTTTGGCGCTCCTGAATGTATTCGAATTTCATATGCTGCTTCGGAAGCCGATTTGACCAAATCGCTCGACCGTATTAAAGCTGCACTTGCAACTTTGAAATAAGATTTTCTTTTAAACCTTAGATATTAAGCCTGGTGGATGAATTTCTACCGGGCTTTTTCGTTAAAAATAGCTGAAGGATTGATAAACTGAAGGACTGATTTATTGAGAATATACCTTTCTGAACACTAGAATTTCCTGGCCCGATCCATTTCGCGGGCATCGTCTTTTAGTTTCAGGGTTTCGCGTTTGTCGAAAGTCTTTTTCCCTTTGGCAAGCGAAATTTCCAGTTTGGCCAGGCCACGGTCGTTGATGAAAAGT
>JAHEYT010000058.1 GCA_023251455.1 Bacteroidota bacterium | reverse complement strand
ACATCAGTGGCATCAACAAGAACCCACTCTTTTGTTACCGTAGCTCTATTCGCTGAAACGGTTTTGTAACTTAGTGTATCCACTTGCTTATTTTTATAAATTAAATACCAACTCGTAATAAATTAAATTTCAATTGTTTAGAGTTTTAGAATTTATCAACTCGGAATTGTTAATAAGATCTGCACACTCAACATTTTCAATCGTTTACAAGAACTACAAGTACGGACAATATCGGGACTGCAAAAGTATTTCTTTTTTTTTATTTGCAAGAATTTATTTGAACGATATTGAAAATTAACACAAAGATTCTCAAAGGATAAAAGATGTATGGTTGATTTATCAAAACAATACATTCGCCACGAATATCGATCATTTCACTTATTTTCCTTTATTTATTGATGATTCTCTCATGTGTTTGTTTTAACTTCACTTCAGAATTGCACCTTTTGTTTGAGTATTACCTTTTTCCGTATTCAAGTTAACGGTTCTGTATTTTACAATTCCAGCCTATGAAATCTATTATTAAACGAATAAATCAAGGTTTATTGATTGTTTTAGCAGTCTCAATTGCTTCGGGTCTTGCCTTGATGGCCACCGGAAATGAAAAACTTTCGACAGATTTTCTTTTGGCTGCTGCTGTAACCTCACCCATTTTCCTGGCGACTAAAGGAATGGAATTCATGATTGAAAATCAACTCCGTAAAGCATTTCTGTCCATTCTGCTACTCTCTGTAGTTTGCATGTTATCCATCATCTTCATTTTTGTATAGAGGGTACAGAATAATTCATACAGGAAATTCAACCTTATTATAGTAGTACTCATATCAATTCACCCATAAGGATTTAAATTCTTTTTCTTCTGATTTCGAAATGATTTCCATGAAATCGGATCTTCAAATTTTCCAGTGAGAAAAATCTTGAAGGGATAGATATTAAAAGGTACTTTTACCTGATAAAATATCGATCACATGGGATTCATATCTTTTTTGGCAAACAGGAAGTACAAAAATAATAGACCAATCTATTATTTCCGGGCTATCCTGAAAGAACTTTTCCCTGACTTTTTTTGCCGGATTCAACTTAAATCGAAGCTGAAAAAGCAAACTGATTTTGACATCGAATACATTCAAAAACGGGTAAATTATTACAACAAATTAGAGGATTGTAACCCACCGTTCAATTTCCAGGTTCAACTCAGTGAATACAAGATTCCACCCAGAATAAGGGCATATTATTTCGATAGCTATGAACATACCAGGTTTTTCAGCAAAAATCTGAAGGCTACTTTTTTGCCTGGAGACATCACTCATGTTCCCGATTTCCCGACTATCGTAAAAAGCCGGCCAATTGGCGATCGTAATGCAAATTCAGTAATACTTAATTTAGATAAAATCAGGCATTTTATATTTGTAACCGATAAAAGGCCATTTGCTGGTAAAAAGGATATACTGGTTGGCCGTGGAGCTGTAACTCAGCCGCACCGAAAGCGATTTCTGGAACTGTATTTCAACCATCCGCTATGCAATATTGGGCAAGTAAACCGCGATAATCAGGGGGATAAGTACCTTGTTGAAAAAATGACGATTGATGAACAGTTGGAATACAAATTCATTTTGAGTTTGGAAGGGAACGATGTGGCCACCAATCTGAAGTGGATCATGTCGTCCAGTTCGCTGGCGGTTATGCCTCGCCCAAAATACGAAACCTGGTTTATGGAGGGCGCTTTAGTACCGAACCATCATTACGTTTTAATAAAAGATGATTATTCAGATTTGGAGGAACGACTAAAATACTACATCGAAAATACTGCCAAAGCCCTTGAAATAGTGAGGAATGCAAACGAATATGTCAACCAGTTTCGCAATAAAAAAAGAGAAGATGTGATTTCTCTTATGGTTTTGGATAAATATTTCAGGGAGACCCGACAATATTAATTTGTACTAAACAATTAATACTTTTAGGCTCTCGTTTTGCATTATACTTTTAAGATTTGATTTAGACCTGTGAAGATACTTCAATACATAACTCAATCGCGGATTTACTATGCCTTGTTGATGGCGATGGCCGTTAGTTTACCTCTGTCAAAAGCATTCATGAGCATTTTTACAGGTTGCCTTATGCTGAACTGGCTAATCGAAGGACAATTTGCAGCAAAACTGCAACGAGTGAAGGAACGAAAATCTGTTCTGCTCATTATCTCTGTATTCTTTGTGTATTTGCTTGGTTTATTGTGGACAAACAGCATGCAATGGGGAATGCACGATGTCAAAATTCAATTACCATTACTGATCCTACCCCTAGTAATCGGGACATCTGAATCGCTAACGGAAATTCAGGTCAAACGAATAATTTATGCGTTCTCTGCAGCAGTTATCGTTGCTTCGCTTTGCAGCATTTTTGTTCTGCTGGGTTTCTCCGGAAAATCCATTCAGGATCCTCGTGAAATGTCGCTTTTCATTTCACATATCCGCTTTTCGCTTTTAATCAACATCAGCATCTTTTCACTATTCTGGTTTGCCTTGAAAGCAGAAAAGGGAATTTTTCTGGAAAAGACGTTTCTTTTTCTGGCAATGATTTGGCTGACCATTTTCCTTGTTATCCTGAAGTCGGCAACCGGTTGGATCGTTTTTCTGGTTGCATCATCAGTTGTTATCTTTCAAAATGTAGTTTCAATAAAAAATATTGGTAGTCGTATTTTGCTTTTGAGCATTTTACTTTCGATCTTCCTTTTACCTGCAATCTATATTGGGTATGTATTTCAGCAGTTTTATACGATTGAAACAATACCGTCTGATCTCTCTATGGAGAAAACAAGTCGGGGAAATCCGTACATGCACGATTTTAACAACAAAGAACTTGAAAACGGACATTATACCTACCTATTTATTAATGAAGATGAGTTGCGAGAAGTCTGGAATAGACGAAGTAAGCTAGATTACAACAGCTCATCAATTACTGGGTTCAACAGGTTTGTTTTGATGCGTTACCTGACTTCGAAAGGTTACCGGAAAGACGCTGATGGGCTTGAAAAATTAACCGACAGCGACATTCGCAATATTGAAAATGGCATGACCAACTATAGGTTTATGAATCCTTTTTCGTTTTATACCCGGATTTATCAGGTTGTATGGGAAATTGATGTGTACCATAAAGGAGGAAACCCATCCGGGCATTCGGTTACCCAAAGGTTGGAATATTATAAGATGGCCATCCAAATCATTAAAGAAAATTTCTGGTTCGGAAATGGAACCGGTGGCTATTACGAGGCTTATCAGGCAAAGTATAATCAAAATAAATTCTTTCAGAATCAGGAATACCGGCAACGTTCGCACAATATGTTTCTGAGTTATTGGATTGATTTTGGCTTGATTGGCATGTGCTACATTTGTTTTGCACTAACGGCTCCGGTGTTTCTCGAACGTAAAACAAAAAGTTTTCTGCTCCTTATTTTCTTGCTGATTGTGCTCATTTCTTTCATGAATGAAGACACGCTGAATAACCACGATGCCATTTCGTTTTTCGCATTTTTCTATCCGCTTTATTTGTATTCGAAGTACGAAATCAAACCGCAACCTGAAGTTTTATGACCGATCGTCTTTCACCTGACTTTTTTCTTCGCGATGTTTTGGAAGTTGCTCCGGCGCTGATTGGCAAGTTACTGGTCAGGCAATTTGAAGATGGACGGATTGAAAAATACCGCATCATTGAAACCGAGGCCTACCGCGGAACTGAGGATTTGGCCTGCCATGCCAGCAAAGGACGAACTCCGCGCACCGAAGTCATGTTTATGGAAGGTGGAACGGTTTACGTTTACCTTATTTATGGCATGTACTGGTTGCTGAATCTGGTGACCGGAAATGAAGGCGATGCTTCGGCTGTATTGATTCGGGGAATCGAAGGCTGTTCGGGGCCTGGCCGCGTTGGCCGAAAACTGCAACTCGATAAATCTTTTTATGGTGAAAATCTGGTCAATTCTTCCCGGATTTGGGTTGAAGATGCTGAACCAGTTACCGAATTCAAGACTTCGAAACGAATTGGGATAGGTTATGCAGGAGAATGGGCGAATAAATTGTGGAGGTTTTACCTTTAGTCTAACTCTTAAAGTTTCCAACAATAAAGACCTGTCCTGAAAACGACAAAAGGTAATGCTATACATTATGTATTTGAACTAAAATTTATATTTTGGTTTGATTGTCAGTTGTCAAAGTAAGCAATTGAATTGGGTCATTAAATATATTTTGATTTTCATAATTATTGATGTAGCTTAACACAGTATTAGTGGATTTCTTGGTTTTCGACAATTCAGTAAGATAAAATGTATAAATTAAAAGTTGAAATTATGAAATGGATATTATTTGTTCTTATTGTTTGCCTTATGACAAACTGTAATAGTACTACAAAAAAGCAAAAGGCTATTCAAAAAATAGAGACTGAATTAGTCTCTAAACCAGATACTTTGAGGTTAAATTCTAAAATACAAAGTTTTGGAATAAAATATAAAAGTATAGTTAAGGAACTCAATGATAGTATTTCCAAGTATAATAAAGAGGATGTTGATTTTAGCAATATGACTGGTGGAATAGAGAGGAAATATAATGAGTGTAGTGACGAAGTAGAGAAAATACTTATAGGTTATGAACTTGCCAAAAATTACTTATTGTGCTACAGAAACTCAGATAAAATAAGCTACAAACAAAAAGCAACAAGTTTGTTTTATTCTTTTATTTGCTTCGAGAATGGAGCGGTTGCTTCACGATATTTAAAACTAGATATCAAAAGGGTTGATTATATTATAAACGAATGGACTAATTTTTCGGATAAAGATAAAGATAACATCATGTTTTATGGACTCTTAAGGGGTTTTGACAATGGATTGCCTGATGTATTGAAGAATGTTAAGTAGTAAGCATATTTTGTTTTTCACTAAAACCTCTTCAGCAAAAAATCCTGATTGATGACCAAATAATAGCCGAAAGCGAATGAGAATTTAGTGGTCAGAAAATCGTAAAGCGCTTCGCCCTGGAACGCAAATTCGATGTCTTTCAGAATCCTTTTTTTCATCATATAATTAAAGGCAGCCTGCGAACGGTTCTGCTGCGAAAGAGCGATGTCGCGGTGGGAAATCGACATGTAAATCCGTTTGCCGTAAGGCGCAATAAACTGGTAGGCATTCCAGTAATCAAACGAAAATTTGCCCAAACGGGTGTCGCCGCCCAATGTAATTGAATAACCATAACCATTGTCGTAACCATAAGGCGCAGGTCCATCCGGACATTGGTAACCAACCCAGTGCATATTCAGGTCAATATCTTTTAAAAACCGATCTCCGACTTTAAACTTAGTTTCCAATCCGGTGGCATAATTATAATGAGTCACCACTCCCAACGGACTTGAATCAATTTCGCCGCCCTGATGATAGACCAATAGTTGCAATGGAACTTTAACGGTGGAAATTGAATTGGAATAGATTTGCGCCCGGCCACTCAGACCGAAAGTAAAATGTTCCTGATACGGATCGCCGGGCAAAATAAACTGCTCCCAACTCATCCAGTTTTGCAATTCAACAAACTTTGACTGGTACAAAAACTGAACTCCTTCGCGCGGCGCATCGGTCATCATTCGTTCGGGTTCCCAGAGTTGCTTCACCAAGCCATGATTGCGATTCTCATTCAGGTTTCCAAAAACGACCTTCATTTTGTCGAACATCTGATATTCAGCCGAAAACCAGGGGCGGACAATGGTAAAATCATCGCGGCTGTGATACCTCAGAAAATGACCACCCACATCCAGTTTCAGTTTGTCAGAAAAAGTATAACTCAGTTTAGGTCGCAGCCAGGCGCCAGTCCAGGTATAACCGTCAACAATCTCGCCCATGTATTCAGTGTTGTGAAAAAAACTCATGCTCTCAATCCTGAAATTCAGGGTTTTTACCTCAGAAGTGTCAAGGTCTTTGTAATGATAATTTAGGTCAGTCAGGGTTTGACCGTTGAGTTGAGTTACAGCCAAAATCAGGAAAAATATGGACAGAATCTTTTGCATATTCTATTTTTTCGGAAGTATAAACCGATCATACAAAAATAAGAGAACTACCGCACTTAATGCAACTGAGCTGAAAATAATCCAGATAGACTGCGGATGATAGCTGTTCCAGAGAAAATCGGTCAGTTGTCCCTGTGTGAAATTCATCTGTTGGGCAGCCTCGTTGAAATAATCGGTTTTGGTGAAGTTATCGCCAATTTCGGGAACCGACAACCCGCGCTTGAGGACTTCGGCTTTCAGGAGAAATAGTTTATCGGCTACTTTTTCGTAAGGCGCTCCGGAAAGAAAACCTGCAATTTGGTGACCCAATGCAATGGCTAAATAGGCCGAGCCCATGTACAGTGCTTTTTTGTCGGCTGGAGCAATGTTTCCAACATATTCGGTAAACTTTGGAGAACTGCCCATTTCTCCCAGTCCAAAAATAAGCAAGCCAAGCAGAACAATCCATCCGCTCTGAACGCCAAACATCAGGGAAATCCCAATTGAAAGCACAAAAATACCACCCATCATCGCGTTCAGCGGTTTAAACCGCATGACAAAAGCCGAAACTGCAATCTGGAAAGCGATGATAAAAAACGAATCCATACTGCTCAAAGTTACAGCCGAAATAGTCCCGGCTGGGGTTCCGATGAGGTTGGCGAATGATGGAAAAATCGAATGAATCCCTTGATAAATGGTGGCTGTATTAACCCAGTCTTCAATGAAAATAGGGAAGGTGTAATATAATTGGTTGAAGGCAGCCCAAAAAATCGACATGATGACAAGAAACATGGTATAACGCCAGTTAATCAGAGTAATGAAAATATTTTTAAATGGCTGAGCGATGGATTGGAGCAGTGGCGTTGGCGTTTTTTCCTGTTCGGGTTCCTTAAAAAAGAACAAAGTAATCAGGAAATTAATGGCAATGGCAGCAATCGAAAGCATAAACACAAAATTCCAACCTTTGCCTAAAACGATTCCGGCAACAAATGGGCCGATAAATCCGCCGATATTCACCATCATGTAGAAAATTCCGAACCCGATGGATGCCGTTTCAGGATTCGTGGTTTTAGATATCATGGCAGTGATGATGGGTTTGAAAAATGCGCCGCCTACGCAAATCCAGATAAATGAGATAAACACCATTTCGAAACTACTGAACTGCTGGATCATAAAGAACCCGGATGCATAAATCAGGAAGGCCATTAACAAAACCTTTTTGTACCCAATTTTATCGGCAATAGCTCCGGTGAGGATTGGTAAAAGATATAACAACATGGAGCCTGTACCCATGATAGTGCCTTTCTCGACCGGAGAAAATCCCATTGCACCGGTTTCTTTCGAACCCACTAAAAACAGGCCGAAGCCCATGTAAAAACCATACCAGGCATAGCGTTCGAACAATTCGATAAGGTTGGAAAGCCAAAATATGCGGGGGTATTTCTTAAAAACTTGAAGTGCGGACATTGAATAGGCGTTAAAAATTTGCTGCGAAAAGTAAGAAGTATTTACCATTAAACAATGTGCAATTTACGATTTAAGAAAGCTGGGGTCTAGAATTCTTTGATGGATGCGTCTTTGTTTCAAGTTACGCGGAACTCGTATCTCGTATCTCGGAACATTTTTCTGAATACTGCGACAGACCACTACTTTTTTATCCCGAAACCTGAACTTCGAACCCAATGGCACGGGCACGCGTAGCAATCAATTCGAGTTCATCGAGTTTTATCTTTTCGAGACCGGATGCAGGAGTGTCGCGGTCGATGGTATAAATCATTACCTGTGATGGCTTGATTTCAGCGACCAATTTCAACCACGCGGCCAGTTCGGCTTCGGTGGTGTTGTCGATAATTTCACCTTTGAAGTTTCCGCGCAGGAACATGGTTTGAATGATCACTTTTCCGTTGAACGATTTCAGGTTTTCAACCACATCATTCAGCTTAAAATGGGTTGCGGGGCAATCAATTTTTCGGATTGTTTCTTCAAATCCTGAATCAAGTTTCTGAATGTTGTCTTCAACTTTCAGCAATGCCCTGACAACTGCGGGCTTGTGCAACATGGTGGCATTCGATAATACTGCAATCCGCGCTTTGGGAGTCAGGCGGTCGCGAAGTTCGATCGTATCGTCAATGATGCCTTCAAATTCAGGATGCAAGGTTGGTTCTCCATTTCCTGCAAAAGTTATTACGTCAGGTAATTCGTTGCTTTCAACCATCTCGGCGAGCTTTTCTTCCATCTTTTGCCTGACTATTTCGCGTGTTGGCAAAACCGCTTTTTGTGCTCGTTTTCGGGGAGTCCAGCCGCATTCGCAATAAATACAGTCGAACGAACACACTTTGCTATCGGTTGGCAAAAGGTTTACGCCCAGAGAAATGCCCAGCCGGCGGCTCTTTACAGGTCCGAATATGATTTGATCGAATAAAAAGGTTGACATAAATTCAAGGTAAAAAGTAGAAACTTGGTTTATAGAATTCGTTTTAACCGGCAATTCATCGTAAGTTTTAAAACGATTAAATCGCTTCCGGTCAGGAGATAAATCCCCGGTGTATTTTCTTTCCTGAAACCGCAATCCGTGCATAGAATATCGGTAATTCCCCTCATAATTTCCGTAATTATCATGTCAGGAAAAAGTGTCGGAATTTTCTTGCAGATATCAAGCCATTTCAGGATCGAAATCTCTTTCATCCCTGAAATTTCGGGTAAAATCAATGAGCTAAAACGTGAATCAAAATCATGAAGTGGGGTAGCTTCGCGAATTTTAACAAAGGTAAATCCGCCAAGTATAATTCCGTTGCGAAATTCGAGCCTCGCTATTTCCTGAAGCTGGCCATCTGTATCAATGTATTCGAGCACAGAACCATCGTCTTCGGCAACTACAATTCCGTTTTTTAGTAATTCTCCTGAATCGGAGATCACATAATTGGCCGCAAACTTTTTCATTGGTTCCCTTCTTCAAGGTTGCCCTTTGGTTTGAATTGGAGTTCAGATTCTTTCAAAATATCCATCATCTGAAGGTGCATTTTCTCGTAATCTTTTGGAAAGCTGGTGTAATAAATCAGCGAGCGGATAAAGACCGTATCCGGCACGTCGTATTTCTTTAAAACCGAAAAATACAGATCGGTTTGCGTAAGTTTTTTGTGGATGGAATCAATTTTCTGGTCAATATTAATTCCCTGGACAAGGTAAATATCAACCATCATTTTTACGAACTTATCTTTTTTGATGAGCTCGTCGGGTTTTTTAATCGAGG
Organism: Bacteroidota bacterium; assembly: GCA_023251455.1. Lineage (GTDB taxonomy): Bacteria > Bacteroidota > Bacteroidia > Bacteroidales > Prolixibacteraceae > Aquipluma. The sequence continues at coordinate 37,062 of JAHEYT010000058.1, read as the reverse complement.
TTGAATAGCAGGATGAAAGTCCTGAAAGAATAGCTGCAAACAGCACGATTCCAATGAGATGTTTCATTATTTACTCCATTAATTTCAGGCTCAAAGGTAATTCGAATAATTTACAAACGTACAGGCATTGGACTAAATTGTCGAAGGGCACTACCAGAGCCTGTCGAAGGCTGGCGCCTGAGTTCATCGAAGCCAAACTTCTTAATTTGTTAACCCTGCAAAACTTTCCTGAATAAAATTTCTTATTATTATTGCAACCGTGTTGCCGGTTTCCGTTTATTCGGAACTAAGAGGGAATCCTGTTCGAATCAGGAGCTGTCCCCGCAGCTGTAATCCTTTATCCGCAAGGAGGTTTTGCCGAAAATAACCACTGATTGTCAACAACGATTGGGAAGGTTGGCAAAAACCGGGAGAGCCAGAAGACCTGCCTGCAACGAGAAGCTTTCGGGGTAAGAGCCAAAATCCCTGGCTTCACAGGTTTCACTTCTGCCAAGTTTGAAACCGTGTAACTGTTGTAAAAGCTGATGGTCAGGGGCCTCAGCTTTTTTTTGCAAATACGTGCCTGAAAAACAAATCGACACGGTCGAACTGCAAAATTTCAATTGTAAATTTCTGAAGGTTGATTCCCTTTCCGGCTTTGGGGATAAAAATGCTGTCGAAACCCAATTTCTCTGCTTCGGCAATACGCTGTTCCAACCGGTTTACTGCACGAATTTCTCCGGAAAGCCCAATTTCACCTGCAAAGCATACATTTTTTCGAATCGGTAAATCGAAGTTCGACGAAAGTATTGCTGTGATTACCGTTAAGTCGATAGCCGGATCGTCGACTTTGATTCCACCGGCAATATTCAGGAAAACATCTTTGGTAGCCAGCTTAAAACCGGCTCGTTTTTCCAGTACCGCCAGCAACATGTTGAGTCGCCGCAAATCAAATCCGGTTGACGATCGTTGCGGAGTTCCGTATGCCGCTGTACTCACCAGCGCCTGAATTTCGATGAGTAAAGGACGAATTCCTTCGATGGCGGCGGCAATGGCAGTTCCGCTCAAACCTTCGTGAGCCCGGTTAATCAAGAGTTCGGAAGGATTGGAAACTTCGCGCAAACCGGAATTACCCATTTCGAAAATTCCAAGTTCGGAAGTCGATCCAAACCGGTTTTTGATGGCCCGTAAAATGCGGTACATGTATTGGTTTTCGCCTTCGAATTGAAGCACGGTATCCACAATGTGTTCCAGCACTTTTGGCCCAGCCAGCGAACCTTCTTTGGTGATGTGCCCGATCAGGATAACCGGAACATTGTTTTCTTTGGCGTATTTCAGGATGCCGTTGGTGCATTCGCGAATTTGCCCAACCGAACCTGGTGACGATTCGATCGACTCGGTTGAGACCGTTTGAATAGAATCGATAATCAGCAATTCAGGGACAACCTGTTTGCTTTGTGCGAGAATGTGCTCGAGTGAAGTTTCGCTCAAAAAGTAACAGTTCTGATTTTCCTTCTGAAGGCGCTGTGCCCGTATTTTAATTTGCTGAATACTTTCTTCTCCTGAAACGTATAGAATTTTTTTGTTCTTCAAATCCAGAGCCAGCTGTAATACCAAAGTTGATTTGCCAATGCCTGGTTCGCCGCCAATCAGCACCATCGATCCGGGGACCAGCCCACCACCCAGAACCCGGTTGAGTTCCTGGTTACAGGTGTCAATCCGTGCCGTGTTTTCCGACGAAACTTCGTGCAAAAGTTTGGGCTGATTGCCAGTTCCGGTTAAAAATGAAGCTACATTGGAACTTTCGCGTTCCACAATTTCTTCGACGAAGGTATTCCACTCGCCGCACGAATTGCACTTACCCACCCATTTGGGCGACTGTGCTCCGCAAGTCTGACAGAAAAAACTGGTTTTTACTTTGGCCATTTTTATGTTTTTTTGCCACTAAGGCACTAAAAAGTTCAATGTTAAATATTTCTCCAATGTCTTTCGTTTATCGTCAATAGTCATAGGAAAATAGGAAATCTTAATTTGATGAAAACCTACGTAATGCTTCAGAAACCGAGTCTACAAAGTTTATTTGTCTGCTTTTATTGCTCTCATAGACGAAATCTTTAAAGCTCTTGCGAGTATATTTATCAAAATCTCCAACGATAGCAAGTTGAACACGATAATTGGAAAATTTTTGAAGCATTTCTCCTGCAATTCCATTTTTCAAGTCAAAAAAGTCCGGTGTAATATTGCACTCATGAATTATTATTTTGTCAAAATCTTGATAGTATAAATTAGCCATCAATTCCAACCCATCTTCCGCTGAATGTATAATTAATTCATCTGAAACTATTTCAGCAGTTTTTGCCTCAGATATTTTATGCGTTATTATTTTCATTTGTTTTTGATTTCTTTTACAATGTCCGCTAACACTTAGCAATGACTGTTTCCATTGATTATTTTCTGAATCAGATCGGTGGTCGAAAAGCCTTCAGTGAGTTCAATGCGTTCAACACGACCTCCGGCTGCTAAAACGACATCGAATCCGGCAATTTCCTCAACCTGGTATTCGGCTCCTTTGACTAAAACATCAGGAACAACGCTCTTAATTAATTCATAAGGTGTTTCTTCATCAAACAAAACCACTGCATCAACCATTAGCAACGAAGCCAGAAGGATCGCCCGGGATTGCTGATCTATCAGTGGACGGTTTTCGCCTTTCAACAACTTTACCGAAACATCCGAATTCAGGCCGACAATCAGTCTGTCGCCTAAATCAGCAGCTTTCGACAGCGAATCGATGTGTCCGCGGTGCACCAAATCGAAACAGCCGTTGGTAAAAACTACCGATTCGCCAGCATGTTTCCATCGGTTTAAAACGGGGATAAACTGTTGTACATCCGTAAATATTTTGGTCTGAATAATTTCCGTGAGTGTCATCTCTTCAAAAGTATTTCTGTAAAAGTAATAAAACTTGTTGTTCCGAATAAATTTTTGGTTCATTCATCTTTTTCAATCTGTCGTTTTATGATTAACGCTGCATGAGTTTCTATGGGCAATTCAGGAAAAATATCTCTATTTTTGCTTGAATTGTGGCCAAATGCAATACTCTTCAATCGATGCAAACGGCCAGTTAGAAATAGTCATCTAAAAAATTAGATATGAAGAAAAGAGATTTTATCAAAGCATCTCTGTTGGGTGGAATTGGATTGATGAGTTCTGGCTCTTCTTTCGGAAATGAGGTGGGAAAACCTAAACAAACGGGTGGTTTGAAACATTGGGTTTGGGAAAATCCGGATGAAAAAGAAGATGAAAATTCACTAAAAGAACGATATGGCCGCTATTTCCAGGCTGGAATTCGTGGGATGTTTTTTGAAGCTGACAGTGAAAAGCATTTTCGTGCAGCCAAAGCTGCTGGTTTGGAAGCGCATCGTTGGATGTGGACCATGAATAGGGGAGAAAAGGAGTTGCTCGACAATCATCCCGATTGGTACGCGGTAAGCCGCGATGGCAAATCGTGTGCAACAAATCCGCCCTATGTAAATTATTACCGTTGGTTATGTCCTTCGAAACCTGAAGTTCAGGAGTACCTGAAAAATCATGTGAAAAGTATTCTGGCAATGGATTATGTCGACGGAATTCACCTCGATTACGTGCGCTATTGTGATGTCATTTTGCCGGTTAACTTGTGGCAGAATTACAAAATTGACCAGACCCGCGAATTACCTGAATATGACTTTTGCTACTGCGATACGTGTCGCGCAAAATACAAGTCCGAGCATGGCGTTGATCCCCTCGATATTCAATATCCCGACCAGAGTTTGTCGTGGCGAAAGTTCCGCTACGACCGAATCACAAATATTGTAAATAGCTTGGCTGAAATTGCAAATGGTTCCAAGAAAGCAATTACCGCGGCAGTATTTCCCACACCTGAAGTTGCCCGGCGAATTGTCCGTCAGGATTGGACCAATTGGAATCTGGATGGCGTTTGCCCGATGATCTATCACGGTTTTTACAAGGAACAGGTTAGTTGGATTGGCGATGCCGTTGAAGAAGGAATTCACTTTTTATGTGGTAGGTTCCCGCTTTACGCCGGAATTTTTCTTCCTGATTTTAAAACGGATGAAGAGCTGGAGCAAGGCATCAAAACAGCCTTGTCGCATGGAGCTTCAGGAATCTCGTTCTTTGGCGATGTATCTGATAAGGTGCTCGATATCCTGAAAAAGGCGTCTGTTTAGCAAAGAAATGGTATAAAAGACAAAACCTCGTCACTTTGAAAGCAACGAGGTTTTTTATTTCTTTTCCGAAGTGGATTAAAGCAATTTATTGGTCTCAGTGTCAGGAAAAACCAACCATGGTTTAAATGTTTTGGCTTCTTCGAAATCCATTTGGGCGTACGACATGATGATGACCACGTCGCCAACAGCTACTTTTCGTGCAGCTGGTCCGTTGAGGCAAATCACCCCTGTGCCACGCTCGCCGCGAATCACATAGGTTTCGAGCCGTTCGCCGTTGTTTATATTTACCACCTGAACTTTTTCGTTCTCAATCAAATTGGCAGCATCCATCAAATCCTGATCAATGGTAATACTTCCGACGTACTGTAAATTGGCTTCGGTTACAGTAACCTTATGTATTTTCGATTTGCAAACTTCGATGATCATTTTCATCTGTTTATAATTTATTTTTTAATTGTCAGATGGAACTCGCCATTATAGTCATTCCCGTGTGTGAGGAAAAACGTCATAATGGCTCGTTTCATTTTCTAAATTCTATATTATCTATTAACCTTATTTTTCCGCAGTGTACTGCAATGCACCCAATCTTCCGGCAATTTTCATCCCAGCTTTTCACGGGTAAAAGTGTTTTATCATTAACAATTTCGAAGTACTCAGTGTTCAGATACTCGTTTTCGTTGATGCGCGTAATTACCCATTGACAAAGTTCTTCTACGGATAGTTCGCCGGTTTTGTTTGCCGCCTCAAATAAGGTAGCCGAAATATGAACGGCATTCTGTCGCTGTTCTGGACTCAGCAGCATGTTGCGCGAACTCATTGCCAATCCGTCGGCTTCGCGGATAATCGGGCATGAAACAATTTCGACCGGCAAGTTTAATTTCCGAACCATTTCGTTGATGATTGCCAGTTGCTGAAAATCTTTCTGGCCGAAAAAAGCCTTATCGGGCTGAACGATATCGAATAATCGGCTCACCACCTGGGCCACTCCGTTGAAATGTCCGGGTCGGAATTTTCCTTCCATGACCTGTTCGAGCTGCCCAAAATTGAATTGGCGTGTATCCGGTTCAGGATAAATTTCGTCGGGTTCGGGAGCAAAAACAAGCTGGCAGGCACTTGCTGAAAGTAAATCGACATCCTTCTGAAGATCGCGTGGGTAGCGGTCAAGGTCGCCTTTGTCGTTAAATTGAGTAGGGTTTACAAAAATGCTGACAACGATGAAGTTGGCTTGTTCGCCAGCTATCTTAACTAACGAAAGGTGTCCTTCGTGTAGGGCACCCATTGTGGGAACAAATCCGATTTTTAAACCTTCTTCCCGTTTGATGTTCAGTATTGTCTGAAGATCGCTAATGTGTTTTACTACCTGCATTTTGGTATAAAAATGAGGCTGCAAAGTAAATAAATAATTCAACACGATAGCTTCTGAATGAAGTTTCAAAAATTGAAAGTTTAACATTAAATACCCGCACTGAATCCAAAAAGTAAAGAATTTCAGCAGCTTAATGCAGATTTAGGAATGTCACGCTTATTTAGCAACTTTAACATATCATAGGCATATCTTAAGGTTTTTTAATGTCTCTGAAAACCACGGGAATTGAATATTGCCGATATTTTACTAATTTTGCGCAATTAACTTAGGCGATATAAATGGAAAAGAAGAAAGTCTTATTTATTTCATCAGAAATTACACCTTATCTTCCGGAGACAGAAATGTCGAAGAAATCCAGATACCTCCCACAGGGAATTCAGGAGAGAGGAAAGGAAATCCGGACTTTTATGCCAAGGTATGGTAGTGTGAATGAACGTCGGAATCAATTGCATGAGGTAATACGTTTGTCGGGGATGAATTTGATTATTGACGATACCGACCACCCTCTGATTATCAAGGTTGCTTCCATTCAATCGGCACGAATGCAGGTTTATTTTATCGATAATGAAGATTATTTTCAGCGGAAGCATATTTTTAAAGATGCAAAAGGAAACGAATTCGCGGATAATGATGAAAGGGCTATTTTCTTTGCCCGTGGGGTGCTCGAAACGGTAATCAAACTTCGATGGGCTCCGGATTTAATTCATTGTCAAGGCTGGCTGACTTCTCTTGTCCCTCTGTACGTTAAGAAAGCCTATAACGACGACCCCTTGTTTGTAAATTCAAAAGTAGTTTATTCAGTTTATAACGATGATTTTAAAAAACCATTGGATGCAACTTTCAGGAATAAACTGAAGATGAATAATATTACAAATGATGATACCGAATTGGTTGATGACCCAAGCTATGTTAACCTTAGCAATATGGCAATTCAGTATTCGGATGCAGTTATCCAGGGAAGTCCGAAAATTAACAGTGAAATATCTGAATTTATACAATCCTCCGGGAAATTGTTTTTAGATTACCAACCTGAACATACCTATATTGATGCTTACAATGACCTTTATGATAAGGTGTTGTAAGAAATAGGTTTAACAATTTAAAACAAATCATTGGTGAAAAGAGAAATCGCAGCAAAGTACAAATTCGTAATCGGATTTGTTGGAATGGTAATGATATTTTGGGGTTGTACTAACGAAATCAATGACCTTGGGAAAGATTTATTGCTTCCCGGTGATTTGGTTCAGGTTCGGAACTACTCCGAGAAAAATATAAAGGCTTTTACAGTTACCGATGGGAATCAGCGAACAGATGAGCCTGGCTACAATTTGTTTGGCACATTCAACGATCCACTATTTGGTAAGACGACTGCCGATTTTGCGTGTCAGTTTCGTTTGACCGGATACCCTGATTCTATAAAGGACATTTCCACAAAAGCTCAAATCGACTCTCTGGTTCTTCACCTCCTGTATATGGAAAACTATGGAGATACAATCACTCCCCAAAGACTGAAAGTGTATGAACTGGCCTCTGACCTGAATATTGACAGCAAATATTATCAGGACATTAACCTGAAAGGAATTTCGAAAGGTGAATTATTGGCTGATTACAGCTATGTCCCAAAATTCAAACTCGACTCATTGAGCAGTGAATATGGCTCGACAAAAAAGGCGCCGAAAGACACCGTAATTCAGGAAATCTCAATAAAACTAAATCCTTCGTTGCTTGATAAACTGTTGAGTGCCGATTCGCTTACATGGTCGGATAACGACAAGTTCCTCCAGTATTTTAAAGGTTTATATGTTGAAGCCGGTGATTTAAATCAAGGTGGGGCAGTAATGAAAATTTTCACTTTGGCTACTGGTTCTAATATGACGATTCATTATCACACCAGCAAAACCGATTCGTTAGGATACATATACGCGATCAACGAAAATTCAGCACGTGTGAATCGTTTTACGCACAATTATTCAAATACAGCATTTGCCGCCAACCTTGACAAAGCCGATGTTCAGGACAGCCTGATTTATTTACAGACAACCGGTGGACTGCGTACCAAAATATTAATTCCGAACCTCGGAACCTGGAGCGATTCAACCAATTTTGCCATTAACAGGGCCGAACTTGTTTTTCAGGTTGACTCAACAATCACTGACCTGACCAAATTTGTACCTGCAGAACAGTTGGTATTAACAGCTATCGACAAAGATGGTAAAGAATATTTCCCTTCCGATCTGGCATTTTCTTCATTGTATTATGGCGGAACTTATAACAGTAAGGATAAAACGTATCGTTTTAACATTGCCAAGCACATGCAGGAAGTGATTGAAAAGAAAAAGGAAAATTTTGGATTTTATCTTTCAACGGCTTACCGTAGTTCAACTTTCAGAAGAGTCGTGTTAAAAGGTGCAACCAGTAAAACCGGAATCAAGCTGGAAATAGCTTATTCAAAAATTAAATAGTCCCCCATTTTATTAGAATAAGTAGTATTAATGATTTGAGAACAAGCGTCCTTATTGTGATTGTCACATTCGGCTGATTAATTTTTTCTTCCCGTTTGCGATGTCTCAAAAAGAACCTTTAAGGCATTATGCTTGTTTGATAATCCATAAAACTGAATATTATGTGTGGAATTGTTGGTTACATTGGCGATAAAGATGTTTATCCTATTCTGATCCAGGGACTTCAACGACTTGAATATCGTGGATATGATTCTGCCGGATTGGCAATCTATAACAACACATTAAACGTTTTTAAGTGTAAAGGACGTGTTGCTGATTTGGAGAAACATGTGGCTGACGAAGACATCAGCGGACATATCGGAATTGGCCATACACGATGGGCAACCCACGGCGAACCAAACGACCGGAATGCACACCCACACACCTCAATGAATGGCGACTTTGTTCTGGTTCACAATGGGATTATTGAAAACTACGCTGAACTAAAATCGGATCTCCAGAAAAAAGGATACACTTTTCAATCGGATACAGATACTGAAGTTCTGGTTAACCTCATCGAATATTTTTACCTGAATGCCGAGGAAGCCACATCCGAAATTGCGGTCAGGCTTGCTCTTTCGAAAGTTGTTGGCGCTTTTGGCATTGTGGTTATCTGCCGAAAAGAGAAAGATCAGTTGATTGCTGCACGTAAAGGTAGTCCGCTGGTTATCGGGATTGGCAAGGGCGAATATTTTATCGCGTCAGATGCCACTCCAATTGTTAATTATACCGACAGTGTAATTTACCTGAACGACCACGATGTGGCCATCATCAATAAAGACAGTATCACCCTGAAGACGGTTGAGAACAATCCGGTAGCCTTCAAAATCACGAAAGTTGATATGACGATTGGTGATCTGGAAAAGGGAGATTTCGAGCATTTTATGCTGAAAGAAATTTTCGAACAGCCCAAAACCATCGAGGATACTTTTAGAGGCCGTATAAATCCTGAACATACTGAAATTGTGTTGGGTGGGTTGCTCGATGTTTTCCCCAAAATACTGAAAGCCCGAAGAATTATTATCATCGGGTGCGGAACTTCTTGGCATGCTGCGTTGGTTGGCGAATACCTGATTGAAGAATATGCCCGCATACCGGTTGAAGTTGAATATGCTTCGGAATTCCGCTACCGTAACCCAATTTTGAATAGCGATGACGTGGTAATTGCCATTAGTCAGAGTGGCGAAACAGCCGATACGCTGGCCGCTCTGCGCATGGCCAAGGAGCGAGGCGCCACTATTCTGGGTATTTGTAATGTAGTAGGTTCGAGCATTGCCCGCGAAACCGATGGAGGTGTTTATACACATGCCGGTGTCGAAATTGGCGTGGCATCAACCAAGGCCTTTACGGCCCAGGTTACCATTATGACGCTCTTCGCATTAAAACTGGCCAAAGAAAATGGCCGCATTTCATCCGGATTATACCTCGACTTAATTAAAGAATTGTCAGAAATTCCGGAGAAAGTAAAATCAATACTCGTTAAACATCCTCACATTAAAGAGGTTGCCGCCAAATACAAAGATGCCATTAACGCACTTTATTTGGGAAGAGGTGCCCTTTTCCCTGTTGCCCTTGAAGGCGCTCTTAAACTGAAAGAAATATCGTACATCCATGCTGAAGGCTATGCCGCAGGCGAAATGAAACATGGTCCGATTGCATTGGTTGACGATAACCTCCCGGTGATTGTGGTTGCTGCTAAAGATCATTACTACGAAAAGATTGTTAGCAACATTCAGGAAGTGAAAGCCCGGAAAGGAAACATCATAGCGGTGGTCACTGAAGGCGACGATGGATTGAAGAACATGGTAAATGACCTTTTCGAGATTCCTAAATCGCATCCGGCAGTTTCGCCATTACTGGCTATTATTCCTTTACAGCTGTTCTCATATTACATCGCAGTAATGCGTGGGTGCGACGTTGATCAACCGAGGAATTTAGCCAAAAGTGTAACAGTGGAGTAGTCACGAAAGGGTTCATTCTTTCGCTTCATCAGGATAGGGCGAATTAAGCCTTTGTCCGCGATAATCAAATCTGTTAGCCATTATATTCAATATTTCGTTGGCAGTGGTTTCCACTGGCTTATTTGATACGTTGAGTATTGTAAATCCGCCTTTTTCAAAAATAAAATTAGCATTTCGGATTTCCTGTGCTACCATCCGTTCGTCCACATAATTTGTATTCTCGGTATTGTTAATGCTCCGAAGACGTTTAATACGGTGCGAAATCAGTTGGCCGGAACTGATGGTCAACCCAAATACCCGCTGCGGATCAACTTCGAACAGCTCTTTGGGTGGATCGATGCCATGAACCAGTGGAATATTAGCTACTTTCCATCCATACATGGCCAGGTAAACACTCAGCGGGGTTTTTCCTGAACGCGAAACACCGGTCAGGATAATTTCAGCTTTGTGTAATTTGCCCGGACTTAATCCATCATCGTGATTCAAAGTGAATTCGATGGCATCGATCCTGTCAAAGTATTCCTGGTTAATCTCCCGATAAAGGCCAGGCGACTGAAGAGAAGGAATATCGAGGGTTTCATCCAGATAATCGGCCAGCTTTCCCATAAAATCGATATGTTTTACACCATTCTCCTCACAAAGATTAGTCAGGAAATCACGCAGGTGACGATTTACCATGGTGTGGGTTATCAGTCCTCCTTCCAGCTTTATTTTTGCAACCAATTTAACCAGCTGTTTTTCTTCAGTAATTTGCGGCACAATAATTACCGGAACATTGTTGTTTGGATATTGAATCAACAGCGAATGAACCATGTTATTTCCAGCAAGTCCCTTTCCTCCTGAAACAACATAAATAGGTTCAGCCTGTCCATCTTTTTTTTTTGAGTTCATGGTAAAAATATTTAGGACGTGAATATATTACAGCCGATTTCTTCATTTGACGATGCTTCATAATTAAATGAAACGAGCCATTTAGATAACTATGTTGGTATGTTATACCAACACTTATGTCACAATAAAATCAACCGTTGAATTTCAAAAAAGTTCGGGTTAATGTCTATTGTACAGACATATTTTCTTAAATTGGCTTTTTATAAAAACTAAAAAAACCAATTAACATGCAATATTTAGCTGATGACAACCGGTATTCAGAAATGCCATATCATAAATGTGGAAAATGGGGGCTAAAACTTCCGGCAATTTCGCTTGGTCTGTGGCACAATTTCGGAGGAGTTGATGTGTTTGAAAACGGCCGGGCCATGTGCCGCCGTGCTTTCGACCTCGGAATCACTCATTTTGACCTGGCCAACAATTATGGTCCGCCTCCCGGATCAGCCGAGGAAAACTTCGGCAAAATTATGCAACTCGATTTGGCACCACACCGCGACGAGCTTATCATTTCGACCAAGGCTGGCTACCTGATGTGGCCAGGGCCTTATGGCGAATGGGGAAGCCGCAAAAACCTGCTTTCAAGTCTGAATCAAAGTCTGAAGCGAATGAACCTCGACTATGTGGATATTTTCTACTCACATCGTCCCGATCCGGACACGCCACTTGAAGAAACTATGATGGCGCTCGATCAGGCAGTTCGTCAGGGAAAAGCTTTGTATGCCGGAATTTCAAATTATCCTGCTCCTATGGCAGCTCAGGCTTCGAAAATTCTCAAAGAACTTGGTACTCCCTGTTTGATTCACCAGCCTAAATATTCTATGTTCGAACGTTGGGTTGAAGGTGGTTTGCTTGACGTTTTGGAAAAAGAGGGAATTGGGTGCATCCCATTTTCTCCGCTGGCTCAGGGTTTGCTTACCGACAAATACCTCAATGGTATTCCTGAAGGTTCAAGAGCTGCCAAATCGTGGGGCTTTCTGAAACCGGATCAGGTTGCACCGGCAATCGAAAAAGTAAAAAAACTAAACGAAATTGCACAACAACGAGATCAAACGCTGGCTCAAATGGCACTGGTTTGGTTACTCAAAGATTCAAGGGTTACCTCAGTTTTAATTGGCGCCAGTTCGGTGCCACAACTCGATGACAATGTTGCAGCCCTTAAAAATATGAAGTTAAGTCTTGATGAATTACAAGCAATTGAATTGATTCTTTCCGATGGAAAATCAGCTCAGGTAATAGGAAAAATAAAAGAAATCCAGAATTCGAATCCGGATGACAAGACTCCGTCGAGAGGTGATTTTATTCAAAACCTCGCGAAGAAATTTGAAAAACGGCAGTTGTAGTTACTGATGCTTCTTTTTCTTGAATTTTGCTGATTTCTGAAATAAGTTTAAACAGGTAAACATGAACAAAACAGCGTTGATAACCGGTGCTGCCAGACGGGTAGGGAAGGCAATGGCTCTTCATCTGGCCAGCCAGGGATGGAACATTGCTATCCATTACAACTCATCGGATGCTGAGGCCCGGTTGCTTGTGGATGAGCTGATCAGCGTTTATCCGAAACAACAATTCGAACTCTTCAAGGCCGATCTGAATTTGCCTGAAGAGGTTGAACTGCTTATTCCGCAAGTCATTCAGAAAATGAAAAGTCTGGATTTGCTGATCAACAATGCATCGGTTTTTGAACCAGCCAAATTAGGCGGAACTACCACCGGATTTTTGGATCGCCAGATGAATGTCAATTTTAAAGCTCCGTTTATTCTTACACGCAACTTTGCGCAGTTACTCAAATCAGGAGTTATTGTCAACTTTGTGGATACCCGGATTGTTACTAACCAATCGAACTTTGCTGCTTATTCCATTTCAAAAAAAGCGCTTTGGGAATTAACCAAAATGGCTGCTCTCGAATTTGGACCAGATATCAGGGTTAATGCAATAGCGCCGGGATTAACACTCCCTCCGGAAGAAAAAGGAGAAGATTACCTTTTGAAACTGGCCGAAAAGATTGCCATGAAAAGTCCCGGTGGTTTGGATCCAATCCTGAAAAGTCTGGATTATATTCTGAATAACGATTATTTGACCGGACAGCTTTTGTTTTGCGACGGAGGCGAAAATTTGGGTATAAAAATTTGAATTTAATAAGTCGAGAATATCAGCTGATCGGAATATAATCAATAATCATTCATCAAAATCAATCACTTCTATGGCTTTAATCCGTGTAAAAAATTTACTGTTGCGCACTTATATTGGGTTTAATCCTGAAGAAATTGCCAATATGCAGGATGTGGTTATCAACATCGAAATTGAGGCTGATATTCCTGAAGAAGCCTTATTGGCCGACGAACCTGATGGCATTTACAACTATAAAACCACGACGAAGCAGATCATTGGGCTGGTTCAGGAAAAACGTTTCAAATTGCTGGAGGTCCTCACCAAAAATATTCTTGATCTGATTATGACCGACGAGCGTGTAAGCTGGGCCCGCGTTGAAGTTGACAAGCCTCACGCACTGCGCTTTGCCGAATCGGTTTCGTTCGAGATGGAGGCCGAACGATAGAACGAGCCATTCCAAGTGGCGATTTTAACGATCATCACTGGGTTACAATTGATAATTAAAAAGGATTAACAGTAAATGAACGATTGCATAATAGGTATCGGTTCGAACATTGATGCTGACAAGAATATTCCGGAGATGCTCACGCTTTTAGCCGATAAAGTTGAGATTGTTCAGGTCTCAGAAATGGTTCAGACAAAACCAATCGGAATAACTGAACAGGCTGATTATACCAATGGCGCTGTTCGGATTAAGACAGAAATGGATTTGGAAGCGCTATCTTTATATCTTAAAATGCTGGAAGACCAGATGGGACGCGACCGAAGCCAGAAAAAGTTTGGTCCCCGAAACATCGATCTCGACATTCTGATTTGGAATAATGTAATTGTTGATCCGGATTATTATACCCGCGATTTTCTCCGGAACTCGGCAGCTGAATTGGGTTTTGAAAACAAAAATTAGAAAAGAAAATTAGAAATCATGAAAAACTTTAAATTCCACAACATCTACTTGTTATTATTCGTTTTTGCAGGCTTATTCTTGAATTCGTGCAATGACAAGGACACTCCGGAACCAACATCATACGAAAATTTCATTTCAACCGAGTTAAAATTGCAAATAACCAGTCAGGAGGCAGTAGCCAATTTTATTAAAGCTGCACCTGAGGCCATTGCAATAAGTCCTTTGATCCGTTTCGATGTTGAGGTCCGTAAAATAACTTACAAAACTATTTTTAAGGACAAAAACATACAGGCTTCCGGCTTAATTTGTTTTCCGAAATCAGCAGGAAATTTTCCAATAATTAGCTTTCAGAATGGCACCAACACCCTTAACAGCGAAGCTCCAAGCGAGAACAGCGGTAACGATATGTTTGCCATTATGGAAAGTCTTACATCAATGGGATTTATTGTAGTTATACCCGATTATATTGGTTTCGGAGCGTCAGCAAACCTTCCGCATCCATACCTCGATGCCAAATCATCTACACAAAGCATTCTGGATATGATCAGGGCAACCAAAGAATATAGTACCGACGATAAAGTTCTGGCAAAGCCAACCAAAGATCTGTTTATCTTCGGATATTCTCAGGGAGGATGGGCAACGATGCAACTTCAGAAATCGATAGAAAAGGACTATTCGTCTGAATTTAACCTGATTGCCAGTTCATGTGGTGCCGGACCTTATTCCATCGAATACATGAATAAATACATTGTTGAGCAGCCGATATACCCAATGCCTTATTTTCTGGCATACCTGCTTAATTCGTATGATATTATGGATGCATTTACCAATCCGTTAAGCGATTTTATACAGGCTCCTTATGTAGCAAAAATACCTGGATTATTTGATGGAAAGCACAGCGGAGGCGCAATCAATGCCGAACTAACCACCCAGATGGCCAGTTTTTTAACTCCTGAATATCGTACCGGATTTGCAACCGATGCCAAATATGCAGGAGTGAGAAGTGCGTTCCTTTCGAACAGTATTACTGCATGGAAGGCAATAACGCCGATGAAGCTTTTCCATGGTGCAAACGACAATCTAATACCTCCAGGAATCAGTTCAAAAATGTTAGCCGATTTTAAAGCCGCCGGATTAACTGATTCGCAGATACAGCTTGTCATTATTCCAAATGTCGACCACATTACGGGCGTTTATCCAACAGGAATGCAAACCATATTGTGGTTTTTGTCACTTAAGAAGTAATCCCTATTCAGAATACACGTGTACACTGTTCTGTGCGCTCGGCAGGTAATTGACCCCAAACCAGCAGATCAGCAAAATGGCAAACGAAACGGCTAAAATAGTCATCGCTCGTTTGTGTTCCGAAGGATGACGGAAACGGTAATGAATGTACACGAGGTAAAACATCCAGGTGATGAATGCCCAGGTTTCTTTAGGATCCCAGGTCCAGTAATGACCCCAGGCTTCTTTGGCCCAAAGTGCGCCGAATAGTAAACCTAAAGTCAGCAACGAAAAGCCAAGGTAAACCAGGTTGTCGGCCATTTGTATCGGACCTTTGACGATTTTTTCGGTAGGTGCAAAAAAGAGGTTGCGCAAAGCCACCAACGACGAAGCGCCCAGCATGGCGTAGGCAAAAATATAGACAATCACGTGCGGAATAAACCACGGACTTTGCAGTGCAGGCATCAGCGTTTTATCGTAGGTTTCCGGATGTTGCAGGTTAATGATCAGGAAAACCATGGCTAAACCAAGACTGTAACTTACCAGCCATTTATATTTCCATCGAAGGTATGCAACAAGTCCGATTCCAGAAAGAAATATGGCGTACCAAAGCCGCGTTTCGCCCAAAGTACGCATAGGTGGCCGTTGAATATGCAGCCAAAGAATCGTGATAAAAACCAATAAAAAGGCCGTTCCGGCAAATGAAAGTCCGGCTGCCAACTGGTTCATCAGTTTTTTCCCTGACGACAAAAACAATCCTGAAGCCGTCAGCCAGCAAAGAATGGTCACACATGCATAAATCGGAAAATCAAGCCACATGTTCAGTTCCTCCATTTTTAGGTTTTCCGGTAATAAACAGGAATGCTGCGCCACCCATCATCAAAAAAATGCCGAAATAAACAACAGGCAGCCACGGGTCGCGCACCAGTTCGAGCACACTCAGGTTCGACCAACGACCCATTTCGGTGTTGTAACTCAGTTGGTAAATCGTCCAGCCGTCAATCTGGAATGGCCGGTTGACTTCGATAGTGGTGGTCACCTGTTTTCCACTTTTGGTCTGAATATTTAGCTCGGAGCTGAATTTGCGGGGTTCGGCGGGCAGCATCACCAGCGAATGTGTTTCGTTCAGCTTCAGCGCCTCGGGCTGATTGACGTAACTTCCGCTGCAAACCCAACCCGAAATTTCGATGCCGTCTTTGGTCACTTTCACTTTTGCTGAAGGTGCCGAGCCCGGTTCGTTCACAGGGAAATAGGCGCCGCCCACTTTTCCTGAAGATTCCAAAAACTGCTCCACTTCAACATGATATCCGAACAAATCCAGCGAGTTCCGGTCCAATAATTCGAATTGATTTTTGCCTTTATTGAGTACGATTTGTCCAGTGTTGTTATCGATGATAGTTACTTTCGGACGAAATTCGTCGATGTTGAAATTCAGTAATTTGATGGCAACGGGCAATTCAATTGTCTTTCCAGAAGTGTCCACCGCGCGCCATTCGGTCTGATCTTCGTAGCAATTCATACGTAACCGCTGCATGTCGCTGCTTCCCAAAGCCGTTGAAAACAGCACCAGAAACAGCCCAAAATGGTTGAGGAAAAAACCGGCATTTTTCAGGCTGAAAGGAGTCAAGCGTTTCAAGGTAACCACGCCCAATAAAATCATCAAATACAGGTTGATCAGGATAAACGGCCATGTCTTGACCAGGTGAGTTAATCCCAAAAGCTTTACCAGTGAATATTTCGGTTCCACATCCTGTTTCACAAAACCCATGAGCAGAACCAGGAAGGTGAAGCCAAGAATTGCAGGCAAAGCCGCTTTCACGCCACCCAGCCACTTCATCACAGGCCGTTTATGCCAAAGTATAAACGCAATGATTAAAAAAGCCAGAAAAACGAGCCCGGCAACCAGGTTCCATGGAAAAGCAGCAACCCGAAGTACCATGCCACCACCCGCAGCCTGCATGGCAAAGCCAAGCAAAAGAATAGCCGCCGTAACGATCGTTCCTTCACGGTACGACCAAGGCTGTTCCCAGGTTTTCCGTTTGTTTTCGTTGCTCATAGCTGAATGCTTAATTGCTGGCGAATATACAAAAAGGTGGGAAGAAAATTTAGATTTGGGAAATCGGAGTTGTTTACATAAAAGGCGTATATTTATTGTAGATAAAAACAAGCGTTTGATATGAATATGTTTACTTCTGTTTTCTGGTGGTCTGTTTTGAGCGGTATAATTGGAAATGTGATTTTTACACTTTTACTTGTTTTGTTAATTCAAAAAATTCGCTACTACCATAGATTAAAGCGGAAGTTTCACAATGTCAAGTTCATCTCTTATTGGAAAAGATTTCCGGAAGAAGATGTACATTCAATAACTTGTACAGTAAAAGCAAACAGATTATTTATTGAAGGGTGTAGGGTTGGAAGCAACGATGTATTTTATGGTGAAATCATAATTAATCCCATAAATCTCCGTACTGGTGAAGGATTTCATTCTCATTCAAAATCAGATGGATTCGCATTTATAAAAATTATCATTGAGGATGACAAAACTTTATTGGTTGAATCTTCATATGTTGGAGCAAAAAAAGATGAAAAAAGCGGAAGAACTAAAGGATTCGATGTTCCTCAAGCATTTATTTGGAAGAAGCAATAATAATCCGTCTTTTGTTTATTCCTATTAATAAACAAAACCAGATATCCATTCTCTGCAATGAGATTATTAAATTCAAAAAATTAAGCTCACTACCCACCCTTTTATAGCTCATTAATTTCGAATTTTGAGCCACAAATCACCAAATATTGAGCTGTAAAATAGTTTATTTCCTGCGCGATTGGTAATCTACAAATTTGTAAAATCGCTATATTTATTCGTTAAAATGTAATCTTCAGCATTGATTAACATGAATTTATCAGACTTGGGATATAACGAAGACCTCGAAAAATTCAGAATTGAGAACAATCTCCTAAATTTTGAGGTGGGCCGTGTGACTACCGAACACAAGGAACGGTATATGGTTTGGACAGAAAAGGGCGAACTGGAAGCAGAGATAACAGGGAATATGCGCTTCTCAGCAAGAAGCCGGGAGGATTTTCCTGCGGTTGGCGACTGGGTTTCCCTGACCGTTTATGATGGTGATCTGGCAATTATTCACCAGGTTTTTCCTCGTTACTCAATCCTTAAAAGACAGGCCATTGGCCAGTTTGGGGAGGTGCAGATCATCGCAACAAACATTGATTTTGCTTTCCTTGTGCAGGCTGCCGACCGCGATTTTAACATCAACCGGCTCGAACGCTACCTGACCATTTGTAATACCGCGGGAGTAAAACCGTTGATTGTCTTGAGCAAGACTGATTTAATCGACGAGCCTACACTGAACATCCTCATCGAAAGTATAAAAGTACGAATCAGCCAGGTTCCGGTATTGGCCATCAGCAACGAAACACGCGACGGATATGAAGCTGTAAATGCCGTAATTGAAAAAGGGAAGACCTACTGCATGCTCGGTTCTTCGGGTGTTGGGAAATCGTCGCTGGTGAATAATCTTTCAGGAAAAACACTGATGCGAACCGATGCAATAAGCCAAAGTACACATAAAGGACGGCATGTAACCACCAGTCGCGAACTGATTGTTCTTGAAAATGGAGGAATTTTAATTGACAATCCGGGTATGCGTGAAGTTGGCATTGCCGATGCGGGAAGCGGTTTGGAAATTACTTTTGATCTGATTTTTCAACTTTCCAGGGATTGTAAATTCAAGGATTGCACACATACCACCGAAGTTGGGTGTGCTGTCCTGGAGGCTGTTGAAAAAGGAGAAATCGATCCGGCTTCGTACGAAAATTATCAGAAAATGGAACGGGAGAAGGCTCATTTTGAAGCCACCATTGCCGAAAAGCGTAAAAGGGACAAGGAGTTCGGGAAAATAATGAAGAGCTACAAAAAGGATATCCGGAGAAATGAGCAATAGTGTCCTGTTAACTTGATCAGAATATACGTTTTCAACTTTTCCTGTACACAAACGTTTCATTTTCATCATTCAAACAGAACTTTATGAACCGAACGCGACTGGAAGCTTTTAGCGATGGCGTACTGGCCATCATCATTACCATCATGGTATTGGAAATTAAAGTGCCGCACGGCAACGATTTTGCGGCATTGAAACCGCTGATTCCGGTGGTGATCAGCTACATTCTGAGTTTCATTTACATTGGCATTTACTGGAACAATCATCACCACATGATGCATACAGTGAAACATGTGTCTGGAGGTATTCTTTGGGCTAACCTGCATTTGTTGTTCTGGCTGTCGCTGATTCCGTTTACCACCGGCTGGATCGGTGAAAATCATTTCGCTCCCATCCCGATGGCCGTTTATGGGATCGTATTGCTGATGGCCGCCATTGCCTATTTCGTCCTGCAAACCACAATCATCAGGGCACAGGGCGAACGTTCGCTGTTGGCTCGTGCAGTAGGAAATGACATCAAAGGGAAAATGTCACCAATCCTTTATTCCCTGGCTATTGGCTCTAATTTTATTAGTCAATGGATTTCTGGCGCATTGTATGTTTTGGTAGCTTTAATCTGGCTCATTCCCGACAAACGAATTGAAATTATTCTTCGGAATATGGAAGAGCACAATTGATCTTTTGTTTTATCTTCAGGCAATCATAAGAATGACAATCAAAAGGCGTAATTTTATGTCCGATTCCTATACTATTCCTGAAAATAAAACCATCAACCATGAAACCATCAGCCAACTTTCTTTTCCTGCTTTTCTGCTTTTTCATCCTGAACGGATATTCACAAACCGCCTACAGCCAGCAATGGCCAAGTTTTCGTGGCCCTTGGGGATTGGGATTCATCGAGAATTCCAAACCACCAACCACTTGGAATGCCGAAACCGGAGAACATATTAAATGGAAAACTGCCATCCCGGGGCTTGGTCACTCTTCTCCGGTAATTTGGGACAATTTTCTGTTTGTGACTACTGCCGTGAATACAACCCAAAGCGAGTCGCTCAAGGTGGGTTTGTACGGCGATATTGGTGAAGCCAACGACAGTGCAGTTCATGAGTTCAAGGTGTATTGTCTGGACAAAACCTCCGGAAAAATTATCTGGGAAAAGCTGGCTCATAAGGGAATCCCGAAATCGAAGCGGCATACCAAAGCTTCGCAGGCCAACTGTACTGCTGCAACCGATGGAAAATATGTGGTTGTCCACTTTGGTTCGGAAGGATTGTATTGCTACGATTTTAAAGGGAATCTGGTCTGGAAGAAAGATATGGGGATAATTAACCCGGGTTATGCTCCGGTTCCGGGAATTGAGTGGGGTTATTCAAGTTCACCGATCATTTTCAAAAACAGAATAATTGTTCAGTGCGACATTCCGAAAAATCCCTTTATTGCCGCACTAGATATCAAAACCGGCAATGAGGTTTGGAAAACTGTTCGTGGAGAGGAAGCACAGACCTATTGCACTCCTGCCATTTATACCAAAAATGAGAAATCTCAGGTCATTGCCAATGGTTATACGCACATGTGTGGCTACGACTTTGAAACAGGAAAGGAAATCTGGAAACTTGGAAACGGTGGCGATATTCCGACTCCGGCGCCTGTTGTTGCCAACGATTTGATCTATCTGAACGGTGCACACGGAAAATTTTCACCAATTTTTGCTGTTAAGCCAAATGCAAGCGGCGATATTACGCTTGCTCCGGATAGCACAAAAAACCAGTACATCGCCTGGAGCGTCAAGCGTGGCGGGGCTTACATGCAAACACCGCTGGTGTATAACGGTTTGTTGTACAACCTTCAGGTAAACGGGCAGCTGATGTGTTTCGATGCAAAAACAGGTGAATTGAAATACAAGGACAGCCTGAAGGAGGCTTTCTCCGCTTCAGGAATTGCTGCTGACGGAAAACTATATTTTAGCTCTGAGGATGGAAATATTTACGTCATTCAGGCCGGACCGGAATTTAAACTGCTAGCCAAAAATCCACTGAAAGATGTGTGTATGGCAACCCCTGCTATCTCCGGGAATACGCTTTATTTTCGGACACAGCATTATTTGATTGCGGTAGAGTAATTTTATTCTCGTTCATGATCAATAGGAATAACCAACTGAAGATTGTTGTATTTGGTTGAATAACTAAAGAACAATAAAAATGAAAAGCAATTCCATTATCAGTATAAAACCACTCGGATTTATGTGGCCGGTATCAAATCCGTTTTTATTTTGTGCACATCATCTCGATCTTTTTCCTGAAGGAAATGAGCAAATGGGTCCAGAAAAATCACTCCTGAAAGGGCGTGATACTGGTCAGGATTTTAACATTAAAGACGGCTGGCGCATGTATCATGGCGAAACCATTCCGGGATTTCCTGCGCATCCTCACCGAGGTTTCGAAACGGTAACTGTGGTCACGAAGGGGTTGGTAGATCATGCTGATTCGTACGGTCAGGCGGGCCGGTACGGTGGTGGCGATGTGCAGTGGATGACTGCCGGAGCCGGACTTCAGCACAGCGAAATGTTTCCGCTGCTGAATCAGGAAAGCCGGAATCCTGTTGAATTGTTTCAGGTTTGGTTGAATCTGCCTAAAGCCAAAAAGTTTGTCGAGCCACATTTCAAAATGCTTTGGTCTGAAGATATTCCACTGGTCAAATCGATAGATGAAAACGGGAAAACGGTTGAAATCAATGTGATTGCCGGAAGTGTTGGAAATGTGAAAGCACTCGATCCGGCACCTGATTCGTGGGCCGCAGAATCGGAAAATGAGGTGGCTATCTGGACGATTAAAATGGAAGCCGGAGCACAATGGAAAATGGAAGCAGCCAGTGAACAGGCCAATCGAACCCTGTATTTCTATCGGGGTTCCTCCATCCGGATTGACGGAGAAGAAATTCCGGTTGAAAAGGCAATCCAGATCAAAGCAAATCAGGAATTGATTGTTGAAAATGGCAATACTGACGGATATTTCCTGTTGCTTCAGGGAAGACCAATTAACGAACCGGTTGTGCAATACGGGCCGTTTGTTATGAATACGCAGGCCGAAATTCAGCAAGCCATGCACGATTACCAGCGAACTGAGTTTGGGGGCTGGCCGTGGTCGCGCCGCGATCAGGTGCATTCGCGCGAAAAGGGCCGCTTTGCCCGCCATGCCGATGGTACTGAGGAAATCAGGTAAAACTTATGCCGCATATGCTTGTTTATTGGGATTAGAAACAACAAACAAGTAAACATGAAACGTCGGTCTTTTTTAGGATCAGCCTTTTTATTACCCTTTTCACTGAAAGCCATGAATTACAGCGAAATCAACCAGTTAATGACCTTCGGCGAAAATACGCTACGAATGCCGGTATTGTTTGTCGGGCACGGAAGTCCGATGAACGCCATCGAAGAAAACGAGTTTGTTCAGGCTTGGCAGAACCTTGGGAAAACTCTTCCCCGTCCAAAAGCCATTCTCGTAGTTTCGGCGCATTGGGAAACGAAAGGTACATTTGTGACTGCTGTTCCCAAACCACAGACCATTCACGATTTTGGCGGTTTTCCAAAAGCTTTGTTCGATGTGCAATATCCTGCACCCGGAAGTCCTGAACTAGCCAACGAAGCCAAACGAATTGTCACCAAAACTACGGTTGGCCTCGACGAAAAATGGGGTTTGGATCACGGTGCCTGGAGCGTAATCCGGCCAATGTACCCCAATGCCGATATTCCGGTGATTGAATTGAGTTTGGATTACAGTCAGGGGCCGCAGTATCATTACGATCTGGCCAAACAATTGGCTGCGCTCCGGAACAAAGGTGTTTTAATCATTGGTAGCGGAAACCTGGTGCATAACCTGCGGATGGTTGCCTGGGACAAAATGAACGAACCGGAGTATGGTTTCGATTGGGCCATTCAGGCTAACGACAAGTTTAAGCAACTGATTAAATCCGGAAACCATAAGGAATTGATAAACTACACTTCTCTTGGTCGCGAGGTTCAACTGGCTGTTCCAACTCCCGATCATTATTTGCCATTGCTTTATACTTTGGCTTTGAAAGAAGAGAAAGAAGCCGTTTCGGTCTTCAACGATAAAGCTGTGATGGGTTCGTTGACGATGACCTCTTTGCGGATTGGGTAATTTAAGCTCGAGTAAACATTCAGAATATTAGAACCTTAGGATGGTTAAACTGTTATAGAGCTGATCGAACTTTCTTCCGGACGACTTATCCAAAGCAGGCCAGATTTTAACATGTTAATCACTTTCATTGATGAAAATCTTACTTACCGGAACAACTGGCTACATTGGTCAACGGTTAATTCCGACATTGCTCGAAGACGGACATGAAATTATCTGTTGTGTCAGGGATAAAAACCGTTTTGATTCTCGGAAATACCAGTCAGATCGGATAAAAGTGATTGAAGTAAATTTTCTGGACGAAAAATCACTGAGTGTGATTCCAGATGATATTGATGTAGCCTATTATCTGATTCATTCCATGGCGGCGACCAATCAAGACTTTGAAGAACTGGAAAAGATTTCGGCTACAAATTTTAAGAACCGTGTTCAACAAACCCGCGCCCAACAAGTCATTTACCTGAGTGGTATCATAAACGACCAAAGCTTGTCGAAGCATCTGAGATCGAGGAAACTGGTTGAAGATATTCTGGCATCGGGCAGCTACCATTTAACGACTCTTCGGGCCGGGATCATTTTAGGCTCCGGAAGCGCATCGTTCGAGATTATCCGCGATTTGGTCGAGAAGCTTCCTTTTATGGTTGCTCCCAAATGGCTCAATACCAGATCGCAACCCATTGCCATCCGCAATGTGATCGAATATCTGAAAGGAGTTTTACTTTACGAATATGCATTTGATCAGAGTTTCGACATTGGAGGGCCTGAAATTATGACCTACAAAGAGATGCTGCAAGGTTTTGCAAAAGTGCGCGACATGAAAATGAGAATACTGACCGTTCCGGTTTTAACACCAAAAGTTTCATCTTACTGGTTGTATTTTGTAACCTCAACATCGTACACTTTAGCTGTAAATTTGGTTGATAGCATGAGTGTGGAAATTATTTGCCGGGATAATGATCTGAAAACCAGGCTGGGAATAAAACTTCTGACTTTTGAAGAAGCCATCCGGCTTGCTTTTGGCCGTATCCAAAACGAAAGCGTTGTTTCGAGCTGGAAAGATGCTTTATCGAGTAACGTGTTGGATCGAGGTATATCTTCATTGCTCGAAGTTCCCACATTCGGTTGCTTTGTGGATAAACGGAGTCGCGAAGTCAGCAATATAGACCGGACCTTGAATAAGGTCTGGTCGATTGGTGGAGAAAATGGTTGGTACCATGCCAACTGGTTATGGGAATTTAGAGGTTTTATCGATAAACTTTTTGGCGGCGTTGGGCTGCGTCGTGGCCGGAAAAATAGTACGCTGATTTTTGCAGGCGACTCTCTCGATTTTTGGCGAGTGCTTTATGCCAATAAAGAAGAGAAAAGACTGTTGTTGTATGCTGAAATGAAATTGCCTGGTGAAGCCTGGCTTGAATTTGAAATCAGAAACAACATACTTTACCAAACAGCAACTTTTCGTCCGTTAGGTATTTGGGGCCGAAATTACTGGTATTCAGTTCTACCTTTCCATGGATATATTTTCAGGGGAATGCTCAAAGAGCTTTGTTCATAATTCTACGGAATAAACTTCGGAGTTACCGAAATCATCACATAAGCCCAGTTGTTGAAAGCGCCTTTTGAACCACCTTTCAGGATTTGCAGGCTTTCGGTTCCAAACATCTGCGAATATCCAAATGCAATTTTAGTTACCGGATTAAGCGTTTGCGTCAAAGTTAAATCCAGTTCTGTTCCCAGGTAATTATTGGCGGTTGCCGAAATTTTAGCTGCACTGGCAAAAAGATGCACGTCGGCATTGAATGCTGTTTTGTTTTTGCTGGTTGCGAATTTCACATAGCCATCCGACAATCCGACATTATTCAGGTGGTTGCCCACATAAAAATAATCCATAAACCCGTTGAATTTGTGGTTGGTTCCATAAAGTGGTGCAAACGAACTGTTCTTTTCGGTTTCATTGTAATCCGATCCGGACAGAATTTCATAACCAACCAGAAACTGGCTCTTTTCAGAAGCCTGATAAGTAGCTTCGGCCATTAAATTATAGGCATTCAGTGAATAATTCGAGCCATCTTCCCCCGTTTGAAAATACAGGTTTCCTGAAAAAGAAACCTTGTCAACCGGAATTTCAACATGCGTCCCAAAGGTTTGGCTGTATTTCGATTCCTGCACGGTTCCAACCATCACAGGTTTTCCGTTATTCAGGAACAGTAAACTCAGGTTAAAATTGTTGGTTTTGCGGTTGATCCACAAAAACTGTAAATCTTTATAAGCATCCGGCCCGTCGTAGATATTGTTTTTTCGGTTCGTATTTTCATGGTGGGCAATCCCAAAATGGACATTTACCTTTCCGGCGTATTTAAACACAGCCACATCATGTGAACGACCTTGTTGCGCCCAGCCTACACTGCCAAGAATACGCTGATCGTCATAGTTGAGTTCCTGACGTCCAACTTTCAAAGTCAGCATTTTCGAGAGGTTCATTTCGGCCCACGCTTGGTGAACCGACGTTGCAAAATCCTCGTTGACAACTTGCTGCGCCTGATTTCCCCAAATACGGACATCCTGCAAAACCAAACCAACTTTCAGCAAATCCATTTTGTAATCGAAGATCAGGCGGGTACGCTGCGAAGTAAACAGTGAAGGATCCTGGTCTTCGGCGGCAAGTGTTCCATAACCGTGACTGTATTCAGTCCGTGGCCGTATTTCTCCTGAAAGGCTGAATTGTGCTTTCACCTGGTTGCCTAACAGCAAGCAGCAAATACCTATGAATATTGACTTTTTCATGTCTATTTTTTTTGACTTTCTACTTTTACCTTTTGCCTTGACTTTTACATTTCCACTTTTTTGCCGTATCCAGCTTCTCGTTTCTGAGCGGCGTCAATCCATTTGGGCACCAGGTTTTGCTTGAAGGTTTGCTTTTCTTCGCGCATCTTTTTCATGTCCAAACCAATAAATTCCTGGGCTTTATCTTTGGTAGCAATATCCGGATAAGGTACTTCCTGATTAAATCCTTTGCTGGCCAATAATCGGGCAAGTTTAACACGGGTTTCACCTGCAATGGCAATTCCGGTTGAGATGACGCGGCCTGTTTCAACCGGAGCATGAAACGAAGCCCCATGACTGGCTGCGGCAAAATCCCAGCGCCATTGTGCATGACGGATTCCCTGCAGGATGTCTTTCATTTCGGCTTCGGTAGCTCCCAAATCCCAGGCTTTTTTTGCTTCAACATGAGCGTGAACCAACAGTTCTTCCAGCTTGTCGCGGTTCTCAATAATTTTATCCTGACGGTCGTAAACGTTCTGAATCAGCTTGGCCGTTTCCTCACGGTGACAAACCTGGCACGAATTAGCCACGTTATTCAGTGGAGACTGAATATGGTGATCGGTAAATTTCTGCCCGCCTTCGCTCTTGTAAGGCATGTGACAGTCGGCACACGAAACGCCACGTTCAGCATGAATTCCCAACGAATAAGTTTCGTACTCCGGATGCTGGGCTTTCAGCATAGGCGCTTTGCTCAGGCCGTGTGTCCAGTCGGAGAATTCAATTTCATCGTAGTATTTTTCAATGTTTTCGGCGCTCATTCCTTTATCCCATGGGAAAGTGAGGTAAGCGGCACCTTCCACTTTGTGCTTGTCGAAATAATATTCAACGTGGCATTGGGCGCAAACCAGCGTCCGCATTTCCTGATGCGTGGCTTTGGTAATGTCTTTTCCCTGACGCTCGAAAGCTTCAATCAATCCGGGGCGCGAAATGTGCAGGTTCATTGTTTTCGAGTCATGGCAATCGGCACAGCCAATCGGGTTCACCACTTCGGGACCTAAAGCCGACCATTTGCCTTTGTAAAATTCAGTGACACCCTTTTCCTGCATCAGGCGCGGAACATCCGGGCTTTTACATGTCCAGCAAGTCGAAGGCTGAGGGCCATCGGTATCATTGGTTGGAGCACCGGTGCGCAAAGTATTCCGGATATCTTCGATGGCATAAAAATGCCCGCGTCCCTGGCTGTAGTCCTTCGAAAAAGCATATCCAGCCCATAAAACTACCATCCTCGGATCAACTTTAAGCATATCGATGGGGCGGCTTCCGTCGTATTTGCTGGCAAATGTGGTATCAGCAGTCTGGTAATACGACTGAAATTCGCGCGGATAATTTTCGCCCCAAACTTCATTCCGGGGTTCGAATTGCGAAACTACTGTCTTCGGAACATTCACGAAAACGGCTTCGGCGCGGCGCTCGATAACCGATGAGGCCAGCAAACCGACCAGAAAAACAACGACGATGGTAACAAAGAAAATGATCCAGGCCATCCATGGGCGTTTTTCAATAATTTGTGTAATAGGTTTCATATAGATATCTTTTTGTTGTTATTATTTCTGAATATATTGAAAGTAAGTTCTGTGTTTTCAGTCAGCCATCGCTTCTTTTAGCCAGTCCGGCACCGGACTTTCGGGCAGTGGAACCCGCGCATTAGGGGTGCTGCTCAAACTATTTACCCGTCCGTGAGGAACTTCGCGGTGGCACTCCCAGCAAACACGATCGGTACGTTGGGAATGCAAATCTTTTACCGAAGCACTCAGTTTCGGATCCTCTAGCAGTTTCGAATGGCAACGAATGCAATTCTGGTGAACCACATCCCTTCCGGCTTCATGAATGAAAATCACCTGTGGTTCCAACCGGAGGGCAAACATCGAAGCATGGCGCATACCATCTTTGGCTTTGAAAAAATATTTGTTGAAGACATTGTTGTGAGGTACATGGCACTCGTTACAATTGGTGTATCGCCGGTGCGAACTGTGATTCCATGTAGCATATTGCGGTGCCATGATGTGGCAGTTCACACAAGTTTCAGGATTGTCGGACAAATACGAATAGGCTTTGCTCACATAAAAAAGGAAGAAAAATAGTCCGATAAAGATTCCCATAATGAGCATTACGGGGAATCTCCATTGTTTCGGAGGAAGAAAATGCAATATAAATTTCATGGCAGTAAGGTTATGGCAGAAATCAGCTTTTTAGCTGATTTTCAATCTACAACATAAAATTACGGTTATTCGTTGGAATAAAATGTAACTAATGTTACAAATAGTATTGTTATTGAACAGGAAAGAGGAATTTGGCACTTTCCGGCCTTGGTTGTAAATAAGAAGCAGAAATGGGAACATATCAGTTTATCAAATCGATTATTTAGCTATTATTGCGCCGCTCCTGAAATAGGAATCATAACAAATAAATTAGCCCAAACCACACCATTCTGAATAACATGAATAAACTTAAGCTTTCCGGAATTTCCTTGTTAGTCTGTTTCTCACAACTGTTGTTTTCGCAAAACACCGAGAAACCCAATCTCATTCAATATGTAAATCCCATGATCGGAACCGAAAAAATGGGACATACTTATCCCGGTGCCACGGTGCCCTTCGGAATGGTGCAATTAAGTCCCGAATCGGATACCATTCAGTATGAATTGGATGGAAAATACAATCCGGATGCCTATAAATACTGCGCCGGATATCAATATGCCGATAAAACCATTGTTGGTTTCAGCCACACGCATTTCAGCGGAACCGGGCATTCTGATTTAGGCGACATCCTGATTATGCCGACTACAGGCAAGCTGCAGTTAAATCCGGGCAAGGCATCCAATCCTGAAAGCGGTTACCGGTCGGCGTTTAACCATGCTACCGAAGTTGCCGAACCAAATTATTACAAGGTTAAACTGGAAGATCACCAAATACTCGCCGAATTGACTACCAGTGCGCGGGTCGGGATGCACCGTTATACCTTCCCAAAATCGGATCAGGCGCACCTTATTGTGGATCTGATGGCTGGAATCTACAACTACGAAAATAAAAATGTATGGACTTTTGTGAGGGTTGAAAACGATTCGCTGATTACCGGATACCGCCAAACCAATGGCTGGGCCCGGACCCGGACGGTTTATTTTGCAATTGCATTTTCGAAACCGTTTAAAAGTTACGGATGCCAGAATTCAGGAAAGAAAGAAGTTTACCGTGGTTTCTGGCGCAAGTTCGATCAAACCCGGAATTTTCCTGAAGTTGCCGGAACTCAACTCCGCCTGTATTTTGATTTCGACACTCAGGCCCAGGAACAAATTGAGCTGAAAGTCGCGCTGTCGCCGGTGAGTACCGAAGGTGCGCTGCTGAATATGCAGACTGAAATTCCGCACTGGAACTTCGACAAAGTGAAACAGGACGGTCAGAATCAGTGGAACGAGGCTTTGAACAAAGTGGTAGTCGAAACAACCAACGCCGACGAAAAAATCAACTTCTATACCGCCATGTACCATTCGTTTTTAAGCCCGACTTTGTACATGGATGTGGACGGGAAATACCGCGGATTGGATCAGAATATTCATCAGGCCAAAAACTTTGAAAATCACACCACCTTCTCGCTGTGGGACACGTTCCGGGCTTTGCATCCGTGGTTCAACATTATTCAGCCGAAACGAAACCGCGATATGGTGAATTCGATGCTGGCACATTATTCGCAAAGCGCCATGCACATGTTGCCGGTTTGGTCGCATTACGCCAACGAAAACTGGTGCATGACGGGCTACCATAGCGTTTCGGTAATTGCCGACGCCGTAATAAAAGGAAATGCCGATTTTGATACCGAACTGGCCTTGAAAGCTTGCGTTGAAACCGCCAAAAACAGGTTTTACGATGGCATTCCGTATTACATCGAAAAAGGATATGTGCCCGAAGATAAAAACAGCAGTTCGGTTTCGAAGACACTGGAATATGCCTACGACGACTGGTGTATAGCTCAAATGGCCAAAAAGCTGAACCACATGGACATATACGCCGAGTTCATCAAACGGTCGGAGAACTACAAAAATGTGTACGATGCATCGATCGGTTATATGCGCCCACGGCTCAATGACGGCAGCTTCAAAAAGGAATTTGACGTTTTAAGTACACACAATCAGGGATTTATCGAAGGTAATTCGTGGAACTACAGCTTGTATGTTCCGCACAATCCTGAAACCATGATCAGTATGATGGGTGGCAAAAAGCGATTTGTAACTCACCTCGATTCGTTATTCACCTTCGAACTTCCGGATAAATATTTTGCTGAAACCGAAGATATTACCCGCGACGGCATCATCGGAAATTATGTGCATGGCAACGAACCTTCGCACCATGTGGCCTACCTTTTCAACTACACCGATCAGCCCTGGAAAACACAGGAAAATATCCGGATGATCCTGAAACGTATGTATCACCCAACCACTGACGGGCTGGGCGGAAACGACGACTGCGGACAGATGAGCGCCTGGTATATTTTCAGTTCATTGGGATTTTACCCTGTTGCTCCCGGATCGGATGAATATTCTATTGGAAGTCCATCAGTGAAATCGGCCAGATTGCAGCTCGAAAACTCCAAAGTATTTCAGATTGAAGTTAAAAATCAGGGCGACAAAAATGTGTATATCGATAAGGTTCTCCTGAACGGCAAACCACTTACAAGAGCTATTTTAAAACACGCGGAAATTATGGAGGGCGGCCTGCTCCAGTTCATCATGAAAGATAAACCCAACAAAAATCTGTTTATTCAAAAGAATTTGAAGTAGCAATCGAAATACAGGACTAATTACTTTTTCAGTTCCCAGCTCACACCGTCTTTGCCATCTTTTATGTCGAAGCCAATGGCTGCAAGCTCGTTTCGGATTTTATCTGAAGTAGCCCAGTCTTTGTTGGCTTTGGCTTCAGCGCGTACTTTCATCAGCAAGGCAACCACTTCGTTCAGCACTTCGCTGCTTCCGGTTTCGGCCTGAGTATCGGCTTTCAAGCCAAAAATGTCGAACACAAAAGCGTTGAAAAGCGACTTTAATGCTTCTCTGTCTTCATTCGTAACTGACGATTTTCCATCGGCAACCGAATTGATAATTTTCACGCCTTCGAACAGGTAAGCAATGGCGATTGGGCTGTTTAGGTCGTCG
Organism: Bacteroidota bacterium; assembly: GCA_023251455.1. Lineage (GTDB taxonomy): Bacteria > Bacteroidota > Bacteroidia > Bacteroidales > Prolixibacteraceae > Aquipluma. The sequence continues at coordinate 5,825 of JAHEYT010000058.1, read as the reverse complement.
GACATGGCGGCATAGCAATTGGCCGATAATTCAGTAATATTTACTGTTGAGGTTTCAGAAATTGGTAACGATTCGATTCTGGCAACGGCTTTCATTAGACGTTCCAGTCCTTTTTCTGAAGCCTGAAGCGCTTCGTTCGAGAAATCGAGCGTGCTGCGGTAATGCGCCTGCAACATGAAAAAGCGTATGGTCATTGGGCTGTAAGCTTTTTCGAGCAGTGGATGATTGCCGTTGAAAAACTGCTCCAGCGAAATGGCATTTCCGAGCGATTTGCCCATTTTCTGTCCATTCAGGGTAATCATGTTGTTGTGCATCCAGTAACGCACTGCAGGTTTTCCGTGGGCTGCCTGTGCCTGCGCCATTTCGGCTTCGTGGTGCGGAAAGGTCAAGTCCATTCCTCCGCCGTGAATATCGAATGTTTCACCCAGATATTTGCAGCTCATAGCTGTACACTCCATGTGCCAGCCTGGGAAACCGTCGCTCCAGGGCGAAGGCCAGCGCATGATGTGTTCGGGCTGCGCTTTTTTCCAGATGGCAAAATCCAGTCCGGATCGTTTTTCGTCCTGCCCGTCGAGGGTGCGGGTATTGCTGATCAGGTCTTCAATTTTTCGGCCCGAAAGTTTTCCGTAGTCATTTTCCGAAGCAAATTTCTCCACATCGAAATACACCGATCCATTGCTTTCGTATGCATATCCGGAGCTCAATATTTTTTTGACTTCTTCAATCTGTTCAATGATATGGCCTGAAGCGCGAGGCTCAATGCTCGGCGATTCGAGATTGAGCATGGCCATTGCCTCGTGGTACATCAGCGTATATTTTTGCACCACTTCCATAGGTTCCAGCTCGTCGAGCTTCGCCTGTTGGGCAATTTTATCTTCGCCTTCATCGGCATCGGCAACTAAATGGCCTACATCGGTAATGTTGCGCACGTAGCGCACTTTGTAGTCAATTTGTTTCAGGAAACGAAACAGCAAATCGAAACTAATGGCCGAGCGGGCATGGCCCAGATGAGGCGGCCCATAAACGGTTGGTCCGCAAACGTACAACCCAACCTTGCCGGGAACCAGCGGTTCAAAAACTTCTTTCTTGCGGGTAAGTGTGTTGTAAATTTGTATTTCCTGAATCATGACTTTTGATTTTTTTGATGCTGCAAATGTAAAAATTATTGATGAAAGGACAGACTATGCCGGATGACCTTCATTTATATGTAATAATAAGTAAAGATAGATTGCTATTCGTAATTAAAACATCAACTTTTGCTAAAACGCCCCACTCAAAATGAGGTTTTGTTTGTCAAATCGGTTTTTTGAACTTATTTTTGTCTCATTATCAAATAATCCTCGCACAACCTGATTGTTTGATTATAAAGAAGAGCGGAGAGATCGGGCTCAGCGAAACTCTGGCAACCAGCTGAAACAGAAAAGGTGCCAATACCCGGCCGGAAACGGAATTATAATTTAAACAAGAAAATGAAGAAACGCTCAAATCTTTACTTCCTGAGTTTCATGTACTTTTCGAATATGTGCATGCGCTGAAGTGCGTCCGGTTCAACTTTCCATTTTAAAAATTCAAAATTGCCTGATCTGTTGAAAAGGTGATTAATACATATTAAAACTATGAGCATTCAAAAAACATACGAAGAAATTAACGAGAAAATCCGACGTGGCGAAGCGGTTGTGCTTACCGCTGAGGAAGTTTCGCAAATGGCGCTCACTGCTTCTCCGGAAGAGATTGCCGAAAAAGTGGATGTGGTGACTACTGCAACTTTTGGAGCCATGTGTTCCTCCGGCGCGATTGTCAATTTTGGACACGCCAATCCGCCCATCCGGATGGAAAAAATACGATTGAACGGAGTGCCTGCCTACGAAGGTTTAGCTGCGGTGGACACCTACATCGGGGCTACTGCCTGCGATCCGGATAATCCCAAATATGGCGGTGCGCATGTGATTCAGGATTTGGTTGATGGCAAAGACATTGAACTGGAGGCCTGGGGAAAAGGTACCGACTGTTATCCCCGGAAGCACATTAAAACCATCATCAACCGCGAAACGGTGAACGAAATGATCCTGTTCAACCCGCGCAATGCTTACCAGAATTACAATGTGGCGGTGAACTCGACCTCGCAAATGAAATACACCTATATGGGGAATTTGCTCCCAAATATGAGAAATGCCACGTATTCCACTTCCGGCGAACTGAGCCCGTTGCTGAATGACCCGGAAATGAAAACGATCGGCATCGGCACTCGCATTTTTCTGGGCGGAACGCAGGGTTTTGTGGTTTGGCCGGGAACGCAGTTCAACACCTCGAAACCGAAAAATGAACATGGCGTTCCGATGAGCAACTCGGCAACACTGGCGGTAATGGGTAACCTGAAAGAAATGTCGTCGGAGTTTTTGCAGGCGGCTTATTACGAAAAGTATGGTGTGAGTTTGTTTGTCGGCATTGGAATCCCAATTCCTGTGTTGAATGCCGATATTGCCAAATGCGTTTCGATTCGGAACGAGCAGATTCAAACAACCGTACTCGATTACGGTGTGGAAGGAACTCCGGCTTTGGGACGTGTGACCTACGCCGAATTGCGTTCAGGAGAAATTGAAGTTCAAGGGAAAAAGATACGGACGGCCCCGGTAGCGAGCCTGAGCAAGGCACGCAAAATTGCCGATATCCTGAAGCAATCCATTTTGGCTGGCGAATTTGAAATCAGCAAACCGGTTCAAATGTTTCCAACAAATACCTCATTGAAATCGCTAAAAGAAATTAAGGGAGGAAACGAATAATGAAAATGCAGAAAAAAAGATATGTCCTTAAGTTTCCGCCACAAAGCGGTGATCAGCCGTTCAGTTATCATTTGGTAAAAGACTTTGACATTCGGATTAATATTCTTCGGGCCGAAGTTTGGCCGGGAAAAACCGGAAGTTTGGTGCTTGAACTGGAAGGAACCACCACCAACCTGAAAAACGGAATTGCTTATCTGCAGGAAAATCAGGTAAGTTGTGAACCGCTGAACAAAAAAATTACCTGGAATCAGGAACGATGCATCAGTTGCGGGAATTGCACCGCGGTGTGTTTTGCCGGAGCTTTGCAACTGGATCCTGAAAAATGGGAGCTTCAGTTCGATCCGGAAAAATGCATTGTTTGCGAACTTTGCGTTCCGGCATGCCCTCTGAATTTGTTCAAGATTGATTTTAGGGAGTAAATACTGAAGGATTGAAGGACTGAGGGATTGATTTTCAAAAAATGATAGAAGAACGCACATATCGCAACCAGTTTTCGCAAGAACGATTTCGGTCGTTCGGGATAAATTACAAGGAAACCGACTTGTGGATTGGTGTTGACCCATTTTCGTTTCGCGAAGAAATGAAAGAGGTTGCACACTCAAAAGTGTTGCAATTGCGATCGGAAATGGAGGCTTATTTGTTGATAGATCCGGTTTTTGGAGTTACGTTCGAACCGCACCGGGTAGAACCGAATGCGCCCGAGATTGTTAAATGGATGGCCGAAGCGGCCAATCGAGCAGGAGTAGGGCCGATGGCTTCAGTGGCCGGCGCTTTTTCGGAAGCAGTTGGGCTACAATTAATGCAACAATTTGACATTCAGGAGTTGGTAGTTGAAAATGGAGGCGATATATTTCTAAAAATTGAACGAAATTTGCTGATGTCGGTTTATGCCGGAAGTTCTCCTTTATCAGGGAAAATCGGAGTTGAAATCCAAGCAGAATATTCGCCACTGGGAGTTTGTACTTCGGCCGGAACAGTTGGCCCATCGGTGAGTTTAGGAAAAACCGATGCTACTATGATTATTTGCCGGAATGCGGCTTTGGCCGATGCGCTGGCAACCACGTTTGGCAATCTGGTGCAGGTTCCCGACGATGTGCAGCAGGTGACCCAACAAATGGAACGGTTTCCGGAGATACTTTCGGCAGTAATTATTTGTCGAGACAAAATTGGAATTCGCGGGCAGTTTGAAATGAAATTGATAAAGTAACAGTTTTTACTGACGGGGTGACTCGAAGTCACCCCGTCAGTAGCCATTTAATTGAACAGGATGACAACGAAAAAAAACATACAACACGAACTCGAATCGCGGGTGTTGGTGCTCGATGGCGCCATGGGAACCATGATTCAGAAACACCGACTATCGGAAGAAGATTTCCGGGGCACGATTTTTACTGATTTTCCACACGATCTGAAAGGCAATAACGACTTGCTGTCGATCACTAAACCTGAAGTCATCCGCGAGATTCATGCGCAATTTCTGGAAGCAGGCGCCGACATCATCGAAACCAATACCTTCAATTCGACTAGTATTTCGCAGGCCGATTACCATTTGGAAGAGTGGGTGTATCAGCTCAACCTGCAAGCGGCAAAACTGGCGATTGAAGTAGCCGCAGAGTTCACAGCAAAAAATCCGGATAAACCGCGCTATGTGGCCGGAGCAATCGGCCCGATGAATAAAACCCTGTCGCTTTCGCCTGATGTAAATGATCCGGGTTTCCGGTCAGTAACTTTTGATGAAGTAAAGGCATCGTACCGCGAACAATTGAAAGGCTTGCTCGATGGAGGTGTGGACTTGCTGTTGGTTGAAACTATTTTCGATACACTGAATGCCAAAGCTGCCCTGTTTGCCATTGAAGACGAGCTGGAAGAACGCGGAATGCGGCTTCCGGTCATGGTTTCAGGAACAATTACCGATGCCAGCGGACGAACGTTATCCGGACAAACCGTGGAGGCTTTCCTGACTTCGGTTTCGCACATCGACCTGCTTTCTATCGGGCTGAACTGCTCGCTTGGTGCCAAAGATATGCGTCAGTATCTGGAAGAATTGTCAAAAAAGTCGTCCTATTTTATAAGCGCATATCCGAACGCCGGGTTGCCCAACCAGTTTGGCGAATACGACGAAACACCTGCTGAAATGGCGCATCAGGTTGGCGATTTTCTCGACAATAAATTTGTGAACATCATTGGTGGCTGTTGTGGTACAACTCCGGATCACATTCGTGAACTGGCCAAAATTGCGGCTAAATCTGAACCTCATCACAGACATAAAAAAGATAAACTTACGAAGTTGAGTGGACTGGAACCGGTAATCCTGACCCCAGAGTCAGTGTTTATGAATATTGGTGAGCGATGCAACGTGTCTGGTTCGCGCAAATTCGCCCGGTTGATCCGCGAAGGAAAATACGAAGAAGCAATTGCCATTGCCCGCCAGCAGGTGGACGAAGGGGCACAGGTCATCGATATTAATATGGACGATGCCATGCTCGATGCAAAAAAAGAAATGGTCACGTTCCTGAATTTGCTGATGGCCGAGCCCGATATTGCGCGTGTTCCGATGATGATCGACTCGTCGAAATGGGAAGTGATTGAAGCCGGGCTGAAATGTGTGCATGGCAAAGCGATTGTGAATTCAATCAGCATGAAGGAGGGCGAAGCAGTCTTCCGCCAACAAGCGCAATTGCTGAAACGGTATGGTGCGGCTGTTGTTGTGATGGCTTTCGATGAAATCGGTCAGGCCGATTCGTTCGAACGACGCATTGAAATCTGCCAGCGCGCCTATAATATTCTGGTCAACGAAATCAATTTTCCGCCTCAGGATATCATTTTCGATTCTAATATTCTGATCATCGGCACCGGAATGGAGGAACATTTGAATTACGCCGTTGACTTTATCAATGCCGTAAGTTGGATCAAGAAAAATCTGAAACACGCCAAAACCATCGGCGGAATCAGTAATGTGTCGTTTTCATTCCGCGGAAACGATCAGGTGCGCGAAGCCATCCATTCGGTTTTCCTGTTTCATGCCATAAAAGTCGGACTCGACAT
>JAHEYT010000017.1 GCA_023251455.1 Bacteroidota bacterium | reverse complement strand
GTCAGATTTTGCATAAAAGCAAATACAAAAATATGAGGTTCAGTTCATTTCAGTCGCCTTCAGAAGAGACTCTGGCGATGATGAATATTCCACCTTACCGTGAAGTTTTGGAGGTTGGACTCCGGGGCTTTATTCGTGATCTGTTTGGAAAGAAAGAAACGAATCCGAATTATGACCTGAAAAAACAGGGAAAACCTGTGGCAGAACCTACAACGGAAGAACCAAAGCCAACGGCTGAAAAGGAAAAGAAACCATTCTGGCAAAGCATGAAGGAAATCTTTAAAAAGAAAAGCAAATAAAATTTAAATGATAAAAAGGATTCAGAAATTTTTCTCAGAAACTACAGAGAAGAATAAAATTTATATTTTAAGTCTGTTGGTTGGTTTGGTAAGTGGAACGGCAGCATTTATGCTGAAAAATTTCATTCATTATGTCAGCCATTTTCTGACCCGACATTTCAGTACTTCTTCTGAAAGCTATTTCTACCTTGCATATCCGATGATTGGAATTTTGATCAGTGTATTGATTGTCAAATACCTGATCAAAGACGATATCAGTCACGGGGTGTCCAAAATTTTATCAGCGCTTTCCAAAAAGGGTAGTCAGATCAAGGCGCACAACATGTTCTCGTCGATGATCACCAGTGCATTTACGATTGGGTTTGGAGGTTCTGTCGGAGCTGAGGCGCCAATTGTATACACAGGTGCTGCAATTGGTTCAAATATCTCGAAATTTTTTAATCTCAATGAAAACCAGATTCGACTATTGATTGGTTGTGGCGCTACCGGAGCTATTGCGGGAATTTTTAAGGCACCCATTGCAGGCATCATGTTCACACTTGAAGTATTAATGCTCGATCTAACCATGGCTTCTTTAATACCATTACTACTTTCAGGGATAACAGCTGCAACGCTTGCTTATTTTTTTATGGGCGATACTGTATTATTTCATTTTGCCATCTCTAATCAATTTAGTTATGACAATCTTCCATTTTATATTTTACTGGGAATTTTATCCGGATTTATTTCACTCTACTTTACACGAACCGGAATGTATGTTGAGAGTTTGGTAAAGCGCATTAAGAATAGTTATACAAAGCTTATTTTTGGGGGGATCACTCTCGGTCTCATGGTTTTTATTTTCCCATCTTTATGGGGAGAGGGTTATGATTCGATCAATAAAATATTTATTGGAGATGGTGCTGATTTGCTGAATAATTCAGTATTTTTTGATTGGAAAACTGAACCTAATGTACTGCTGCTTATTTTGATAGCGATTCTCTTTCTGAAAGTATTTGCCATGGCGATAACTACATCGAGTGGCGGAGTTGGAGGAATTTTTGCACCAACCTTGTTTATGGGTGCCGTTGGAGGTTATATTTTGTCGCTTTCGCTGAATACTTTCTTCGGTTTGCATCTTCCACATGCAAATTTTGCACTTGCCGGTATGGGGGCATTAATGGCAGGTGTTATGCATGCACCGTTGCTTGGTATTTTCTTAATTGCTGAAATAACCGGAGGTTATCAGTTGTTGGTGCCTTTAATTATATCAGCGACTGTGGCATATGTCACAATTACCCGTTTTGAACCTCATTCTATATATACCAAAAGGTTGGCTGAGTTGGGCGATTTGGTTACACACCATAAGGACAAAGCCGCGATGCATTTTATGAACACAAAAGAATTAATTGAAACCGACTTCGAGATATTATCGCCTGATTTGAATTTGGGACAAATGACCTATTTTATTGCCCGTTCTAAACGCGACCTTTTTCCTGTGGTTGACGAAAATGGAATGATGGAAGGAATGATCAAAATGAATGACGTAAGAAACCTGATGTTTGAGCAAGATTTGTATGAAAAAATCAGTGTTCGCGATCTGATGTACATGCCCGAATTTTATATTTCACCAAATGATTCGATAGAAGTTATTGTCGAGAAATTCAAAACATGCGGACGATATAACCTGGCAGTTTTAGATGAAGGAAAATACATTGGGTTTATCTCCAGAGCACGAGTATTCTCAGTTTACCGCGATACGATGGCAGATTTGTCGTTTGAATAGACAGTCCTGAAAATTTATGATTCGGTCAGGCGGATTTGAACTTGAAAAGCCGTTGCCGGATTAACCACAAATAGCTGATTGATGTCTTTTTGCTCCAATCCGCTTTTTAAAAGGGCAGGAATCAGAAGTTCTTCTATTTCAGTAAACCCACGGAATTTGCCGCCACCTGACTTTGCCGGGTCGTACCAGCCTGCATCGTGCGAAAATAACACGTTAGTCAAGAGGTTTTCCTTTTTCATTAAAAGGGCGAATTCAACAAACCTTTCCAATTGCTGTGGAGTAAAGTTATCGAAAGCAATCCACGCGCCCATTTTAGCGGCTTCGATGTGTTTGGCAAAATCCTGTTCGTTGTGTGCATGTGTCCAGATAAATGCTGATGCATTTACGCCATAACTTTTCAATATTTCGAGTTGCTGAAAAGCCGGAACAGCCGGCCCAGTGTGCGACATGATAACCAACCCGGTTGCTTTATGTACAATGCAGGCAGCTTCTACCACTTTCCGGTTAATTTCTTCCAATGGTTTTCGCTCCACAGAAATTTTAATAAATCCGGGAAAAACTCCGGTACCTTCAATCCCTTTTTTTGCTTCGGCAATCCATCGTTCGGCCAGTTGCTCAGCAGTTTTAGTAAAACCGTGTGCCGGAATATATTTTCCACCAACAGCGCTATAGTATCCGGTATTGGTTATGATCTGTATTCCTGATTTTTCAGAAAGAATTTTTAATAATTCCGGGTCGCGTCCCAGGTAGGCTGGCGTACAATCGACCAATGTTTTATATCCTGATTTTTTGATTTCAAGTAAATAGGGAAGAACCTTTTCAACCACTTCGGCTTTATTCCAGCGATGGTATCCAATACTGTCGGCACCAATGAAATCGACCAGCAAATGTTCATGGTGCAAAGTTTTTCCCATGGCATCAACCGAGATTTTACCGCTGACAGTTATAATTCCAGACTCTTTTGTTTGGCAAGAAATGAGGAGAGAAATACAAAGGCAAATGCTCAAAAATTGATAAACTTTTTTCATGGGATTGATTATTTAAATTATCACCTGGTAATTCGATAGTAATACAGGTAAACTCCAGCGAATACCAACGTGAAAATAGCATTGGTAGTCGAGAATGAATGACTTCCGAGCCAGAATACAGGTAAAAACATGATCATTGCCTGAGCTGGCAGGTAAAAGTACAAACCAGCCCGTTGCATTCGGTAAAGTTTGATTGCTCCTGCCAATGAAACACTGAATGCTGCCATGAGCATGGCAAAATAAACCGGACTTAGTTTTTCTGTAGCGGTAATGTTGGTAATTGAAGTAATTTTTTCAGTAACAATCCGGAAAAAGAAAGTAGATATGAACATACTAAAAAAGCCGATGCTGCTTCCAATTATGCTGAAAATACAGGCCGACTCGAATATTATTGGTTTCTTCTCCATCTTATCTAATGTTTAAATGTTCAAAAATACCTGATTTTTTGAATAACTTCATTTTTAAGGCAGCCTGATTTTGTTGTACCTTTACCACCTCAATTTTAACCAATATTTTACCGTAATGGAAAGAGATACCAAAGTATTTGAGATCATTGAAAAAGAACGCCAGCGTCAGATAAGCGGAATCGAACTTATTGCTTCTGAAAATTTTGTCAGCGAACAGGTTCTGGAAGCGATGGGATCGGTTATGACCAATAAGTATGCAGAAGGATATCCCGGAAACCGTTATTATGGCGGTTGTCAGTTTGTTGATATGACCGAGCAGTTGGCCATAGATCGTATTAAGGAAATTTTTGGTGCAGTTTATGCCAATGTTCAGCCACACTCTGGTGCTCAGGCCAATGCTGCTGTTTTAGCTGTTATCCTGAACCCTGGCGATACCTTTTTAGGTTTGGATATTGCTCACGGAGGTCACCTTTCTCACGGTTCGCCGGTTAATTCATCAGGTGTATTGTATCGCCCGATTGCTTACCATGTGAAAG
>JAHEYT010000057.1:43167-47264 GCA_023251455.1 Bacteroidota bacterium | reverse complement strand
AAACCGATCAATACATGCTTGATGCTTTCGGGCTTACACTCGACGAGTTGAACACGCGAATACAGAGTTTCAACCAGAGCATTTCCGGGGGTTCAATTACCGAAATGGGATTGAAATATGTGGTGAAAGGCGTCAGTTTATTGACCGATCTGAGCGACTTTGAAAATACAATTGTTGGCTACAAAGCGGTTGAAACTGGCAGCACCACTGCCGAAAAAGCTCCGATTTACCTTCGCGAAGTGGCCAAAATCAGTTTCGCAAACAAAGAGCCCGAAAACATTGTCATGATGAATGGCAAACGCTGTCTGGGCTTGTCAATTTATAAGGAAACCCGATTCAATACAGTAAAAGCCGTCGAGGATATTTCGTCAGCTTTGGTCGATATGGAAAAAGCATTGCCAGGTTACCAGATGACCGTCATTTCGAATCAGGGTACTTTCATCAACAATGCCATCAACGAAGTGGAAGACACTGCTGTGATGGGTATGGCACTGGCCATTTTGGTACTTTTTGTTTTCCTGCGACGCATCGGAACTACCCTGATCGTCAGTGTGGCCATGCCAATTTCAATCATTGCCACGTTTAACCTGATGTATTTCAACGGGCTAAGCCTGAATATTATGACCTTGGGAGGACTGGCGCTCGGTGCCGGAATGTTGGTTGACAATGCCATTGTGGTGATGGAAAATATTTTCCGCCTCCGCGAATCTGGCATGTCGGTAAAGGACGCTGCCATTGAGGGAACTTCGCAGGTAAGCGGGGCAATTACATCATCGACGCTGACTACCATTGTCGTCTTCCTTCCCATCGTTTATCTGCATGGCGCGTCGGGCGAACTTTTCCGCGATCAGGCATGGACAATCACATTTTCGTTGCTTTCATCGTTGATCGTTGCCATACTGTTGATCCCAATGATGTTCAACTACTTCTTCAAAAACAGCAAAAAACCCGCAGTTCAAAAGTCAGTCCGGATTCAGGGATACGGAAAATTCCTCGGAACCGTAGTGCGCAACAAATGGGCTGTCATCATTCTCACACTGGTTCTCATGGGTCTTTCGGTATTGGTTTTGCCATTTATCGGAACCGAATTCATGCCCAAATCAGAAACCCGCCAATTCAGTATTGACTTGAAAATGCAGGAAGGAACCCGGCTCAAACGAACGACTGCTGCCGTTGAGAATCTGGAAACAATCATCCGCGAAGTGTTGGGCGATCATCTGGAAACTGTTTATAGCCAGATTGGCCCTTCGACCGGATTGCTGACCAGTCAGGACGCACTTTTTCAGGGTGAAAACACTGCCAGCATCAAAATTATATTGAAACCTGATGATAATTTCGGATCGACTATTGCCATTCAATCCATTTCGCAAGGTCTGGGAGAAATGCCCGATATGGAAATCAAATACGTTCAGGATCAGACTGCTTTGGGTGGATTGATGGGAACCGATGAAGCTCCGCTGGTGATCGAAATACAGGGAGAAGACCTGGAAGTTATTGAAGGTTTATCGAACCAGGTAAAAACTGCCGTTCAGGGAATTCCTGAATTGTATAACCTCGAGGCATCGATGGAAGGTGGTTCGCCTGAAGTGGAAGTTATGGTTGACCGCTTGCGTGCCGGGATTTTTAACCTGAGCGTATCGAATGTGGTCACCCAAATTCAGAACCAGTTGACAGGTAAAGCTGCAGGAACTATCGAAAAAGGTGGCGAAATGCAGGACATCACCTTGCGTTTGCCTGACCGCGGATTGGCCGATTTGTCGGATATGGAAATCAAGAACGGAACTCAGGTTGTTCGGGTCAACGAAATTGCTACCATCCGTGAAGGCACATCGCCCAAGGAAATTTTCCGCCGGAATCAAATTCGTATTGGCAAAATAACTGGATACATGGATAAAGAGATTGCCCTCGACAAGATGGTAACCAAAGTTAATCAGGCTATTGCCGGAATTCCTCTTCCAACCGATTATAAAATCAAGATCACCGGAGAAGAAGAAAAACGGAAAGAATCGATGGACGCGCTCAGCTTTGCCATGATTTTGTCAATCGTGCTGGTGTTTATGGTTATGGCGGCCCAGTTCGAATCGCTGCTTCACCCATTCACCATCCTGATGACCATCCCGATGGCAGTCGTTGGCTCCATTCTCACGTTTTTCATGTTTAACCAAACCCTGAATATCATGGCGGTTATCGGAATCATTATGCTGGTGGGTATTGCGGTTAATAACTCCATTCTGCTGGTCGACCGAATATTGCAACTTCAGAAAGATGGTGTTTCGCGGATTGAAGCCATACAGCAAGCCGGGCAACAACGAATCAGACCAATTTTGATGACCACGCTAACAACCGTTTTAGCCATGCTGCCACTTACGTTTGGCTTTGGCGAAAGCGCTTCGCTGCGAGCGCCAATGGCTTTGGCTGTAATCGGAGGATTAACAACTTCCACCCTGATGTCGCTGATTGTGATTCCATGCGTATTCGATGTTTTCGACGGAGTAAAAGATCGGTTCAGGAGAGATATTGATAAAACCACATAGACACATAGAACACATAGAAAAAAGAATTAAAAAACTATTTGACTATGTTTCAATAGTGATATTATGACTACACAAAAAGAAATAAATCTATTGAGTCGGGCAATCATTGGGTATGCCATTGATGTTCATAAAGAACTCGGACCAAGGTTATTGGAAGGTATTTATGAAAAATGTCTGGCTCATTTATTAATTCAGAATGGATATTCAGTTGCCCGGCAACAAATCATTCCACTAAATTTTAGAGGACTCAATCTGGATTGTGAACTTAGATTTGATTTACTAGTGAATGAACAGATCATTGTTGAATTAAAAACAGTTGACGAACTTCTACCAATTCACGAAGCTCAACTGCTGACCTATTTGAAACTACTTAAAAAGCCGAAAGGGATATTGATCAATTTCAACTGCGTAAATATTTTCAAAGAAGGTCAACAAACTTTTGTAACAGAACATTTTCGGGTTCTATCTGAAGAGTAATATATTAATATGAACCAAATATATAAGACCATATAAATGCATAAAACACATAGAGAAAAGAATTAAGAAAAACTATGTGACCTATGTGCCTATGTGGTAAAAAAACTAGCATATGAAATTCATCATACAGCGAAAAGTATTGATCAGCATGTTGTTTCTGGCGCTAACCGTTTTGGGTTACGTTTCCTACAAACAACTGCCGGTCGAATTGTTGCCCAATGCCGAACTTCCGTTCCTTTTCGTTCAGGCCAGCTCGTCAACCGATCTTGCTCCGGAATACATGGAAAATCAGGTGGTTATCCCCATCGAAGGAGCCATTGGCACGCTCGAAGGCATTGAATCCATCGAGTCGAACGTCAATTCACGGCAAAGTTCTATTGTCGTTTATTACCAAAAAGATGTCAATTTCAAGTATGCTTACCTGAAACTTCAGGAAAAGGTAAACGAGATACAATCGTCGATGCCAGCAAATGTGCGGGTGAATGTGGCTAAAGTTGACTTACAACAAATGAATAGCCAGTTCATGGAATTGCAGGCTCGTGGCGAAGGTGGTGTAGACCGTGTGCGCACTATTGTTGAGCAGGACATTAAACCCGATTTGGAAAACATCGATGGAATTGCCTCGGTAAACGTATATGGCGGAAAAGAAAAATCAATCCAGGTTATTCTCGATACCAAAGCTTGCGAAGCATATCACATCACTCCCGGCAGAATACGTTCGTTGCTTTCTCAAAATGCCGGTTCTCGCACCTATGTAGGCAATCTGAAAGAAAAAACTGTTCAGTATTTTGTGCATGTAACGGCTGAATACACCAAGGTTGAGGATTTGGAAAACCTGGTGGTTGCCACCGGTCCAATTCTTCTGAAAGATGTGGCTGAAGTCCGGTTCGGTGTGAAAGAGGAAACTTCGTTCAGTCGCGTAAACGGAAAAGATGCCGTAACCATATTGTTGGTCAACGATTCGCAGGCCAACATGATTGAGCTGTCGAAGGCGACAAGAAAAGTGGTTGCTGCCCTCAACGAGAAAATGGCGACCAAAGAAATTGAGATTGCTGAAATAAGCAACTCTGCCGACCAGATGGAAAA
>JAHEYT010000057.1:0-43157 GCA_023251455.1 Bacteroidota bacterium | reverse complement strand
AAAAAAACATAAACCAGATTATCGACCTCGCCCTGATTGGGGGCATTATGGCCATTTTTGTTCTTTGGATCTTCCTGAAAAATCTGAGGATTGTAGCGTTTATCGCGTTGGCCATTCCCATCTCCATTTTCACTTCGTTTAACCTGTTTTATGCATTCGACATAACCCTTAACAGCCTGACTTTGGTTGGAATGGCTTTGGCCATTGGGATGCTGCTCGACAATAGTGTGGTGGTACTCGAAAATATATATCGGCTTGCCGGGAAAGGATATTCCCCGATGCAGGCCGTCGTTCAGGGCACAACCGAAGTCTGGCGATCGATACTGGCAGCCACACTCACTACCATAACCGTATTTTTACCCTTCGTCTTCTCTAATAATTTCATGATTGTTATGCTGGGCTACAACGTGGGTATTTCAATTATTTCCACCGTTGTTGTTTCGCTGGCCGTGGCCATATTGCTGGTACCGATGGCCTCGTATGCCTTGCTTAGGCGACAGGTTGCCAAAAATATTTTCTACGAAAAAGTAACCACCAACCTGAGGATGGTCCAGATTTACCTGGTATTCCTGAAATCGTGTATGCGTTATCCGGCAGCCACCATCATTGGCGGTATCGTCGTGTTTTTCCTGGCCGTTTTTATTAGTCTGGCCGTCAGTGTCAGCTCGCTTCAGGAAGTTGAGAATAAAGAAATCCGCCTGTATGTGACCATGCCTTCGGGCTCATCGCTCGAAACCACCGACCGGACTGTTCAGGAAATTGAGAAGAAGCTGGACGATTTGGCAGAAAAGCTAGATGTAATCAGCAAAATAGAGGAAGAACAGGCTACAGTAACCATCAAGCTGAAAGATAAATTTGAAGAGATAGCCGACCGGACTTTTGCTCAGGTTAAAACCGACATCAACGACCGGACGCAAAACATAAAAGCATCATCGATTTCGTTTACACAAACACAAAGCACACGAAATTTCCAGGGTGGTAGCCGAAACATGATGGGCAGTTTCCAGAAAATGATGGGAATTGGAACTGACGAAGAAAAAATTGTGCTAAAAGGTCAGGACTTCAAAAAATTGCAGGCTGTTGGCGAAGACCTGAAGTATTTCATCGACCAGCTTGAATTGGTGCAGACTGTAAATCTGAATATTTCGGAAAACCGCCCCGAGGTACACCTGTATTTTAATCCGCTGCTGATGACCGAATACGACATTTCACTCAGCAATGTCTTATCGGAACTGAACTCCTTTTCGAAAGAAATATCAACCGGAATTCAATACAAACAAGGCGTTGATGAATATGAAATTATCATCACACAAAATGAACCGGTTGAAGGAGAAACGCAAAAGACCGACCGCAACATGGAGGAACTGAAAATGGTTCAGGTTACTGATGCCGCCGGAGGAATACACGACCTTCAGGATTTTACCAATATTGTTTACGCCAGCGGTTTATCGGGCATTAACCGGGTGAACCAGGAAAAACAAATTGAGGTGAACTACCGCTTCATTAGCGAAGCAGCAAGTTCGAAAGATCTTTTGGCAGCCTACCGCTACGAAATTGACGAACTGGTGGCTAATTACAACCTTCCATCGGGAGTTGCTGCTGAAGTGGTTCACGAGGAAACCGATTTTTCGGAGTTTTATTTTCTGATTGGAGCGGCCATCGTCCTGATATTTATGATTATGGCATCGGTGTTCGAATCGCTGGCAACGCCTTTTGTATTGCTCTTTTCCATTCCGTTGGCAGCCATTGGTTCGTTGCTTGCTCTGATCATCACCAACAACAGTTTGCTCAGTTCAAACACGCTGATCGGCTTCCTTATTTTACTCGGGGTGGTAGTCAATAACGGGATCATCCTGATTGACTACACCAATATCCTTCGCAAACGTGGGTTCCGCCGTTCGCGCGCCCTGATGACTGCCGGCCTTTCGCGTGTACGCCCAATCCTGATTACTACAATCACAACGATCGTGGGAATGTTTCCGTTGGCGATGGGCGATGCCGAATACGTAAGTGCCATTGGTGCCCCATTTGCCATCGTGGTAATTGGCGGATTGGCGTTGAGTACCCTGCTTACGCTTGTATTTATTCCGACTTTCTATTCCGGATTGGAAAATGCCATCGAATGGTTTAAAGAACTATCGCTCCGGATCAGGATCACTCAATTTGTGCTGATGACAGGTTTGTTCATGCTCATCTACCTGAATGTTGATTCCGGACTGTGGCAATTGCTCGATTTTGTATTGGTGCTCATTCTTGTTCCCGGTTCAACCTGGTTTATTCTCAACAGTTTGAGGAAAGCGCAGACTAAACTCATCGGAGATCAGGACACCATCAGTATCCGCATCCAAAATCTGGTTAAAATATACGACCGCGAAAGCCAGTTCTCACGCGAATGGGAAGCCGGTAAAAAAATACGCCGCCGCGCCGGACTTGAAAAACAGTACCACACTTTACGCGAATTCGACTACATCATTTGGCAATTGCCGGTACTCGCATTTATGGTCTATTTCAGCTTTTTCTATCTCGATTCAGCATTCTGGTCGCTCCTGCTTTCGGTCGGAATAGCCAATCTAGCTTTGACCATCTGGAAACCTTTCGGCTTCTTCCTGAATTTCAGGGCGGAAAAAACCGGTAAAAGGAGACCGCTGAAAATATTTAAATGGGTGCAATTCGTCCTTTTCTGGATTCTTCCGGCCATAGAAACATTCGTAGTTTGGCGAATAAATAAATCCATCGGACTGGTAGTTACATTTGGCATTTTGTGGTACCTGGCCCTGATTATCTCAGTGACTGCCAACAAACTGTATCAGGAAAAAATCAACATCGACCGCATTACAGGCCGCTTCGGAACCATGCGTCGCGGGTTGCTGCGAACGGTAAAAACAATACCAGTGATTGGCAAACAGCATCAGCCATTCAAAGCATTGAACGGTGTCTCGCTTGAAATAACTACCGGAATGTTTGGTTTGCTGGGACCAAATGGCGCCGGAAAATCGACCATGATGCGCATCATTTGCGGTATTCTGGAACAGAGCTACGGCAAAATCTGGATCAACGGCATCGACACCCAGGAAAAACGCGAAGAACTTCAGGGACTGATCGGTTATCTGCCTCAGGAATTTGGAACCTACGAAAACATGCCTGCTGAAGAATTCCTCGACTATCAGGCGATACTGAAAGGTCTGACCGACGAGCAACAACGTAAAGATCGTATTGAATACGTGTTGAAAGCCGTTCACATGTGGGAAAAACGTGGCGACAAAATCGGTTCTTTCTCCGGAGGTATGAAACAGCGAATCGGTATTGCGCAGATATTACTGCATTTGCCCAAGATCATGGTTGTTGACGAACCAACTGCCGGACTCGATCCGCGCGAACGCATCCGTTTCCGTAACTTGTTGGTTGAACTGAGCCGCGAACGCATTGTGATCTTCTCGACACACATCATCGAAGATATTTCAAGCTCGTGTAACCAGGTAGCAGTTATTAACCGCGGCCGTGTAAAATATCACGGAACACCAATGGATATGGTGCATCTGGCAAAAGACATGGTTTGGCAATACGATATTTCGGTTGAGGAATTCGACAAGATGGAAAACAAACAGCTGGTTACCCACCACATGCGGCAGGGCGATCTGATCAGGGTGCGTTTCCTCTCCAAGAAAAAGCCTACCGAAGATTCAGTACCAGTCAGCCCGATTTTGGAAGATGCTTATTTGTGCCTGATTAAAGATTTGAAATGATGAAACGAGTTATAAATAAAACCACATAGACACATAGAACACATAGAAATATAAAAAACTATGTGACTTATGTGCCTATGTGGTTCAAACAAAATATAATACCTGAAAAATATGCAATCAATAACCACCGCTAATGTTTGGACTTTGTTCCGGAAAATGGTGAAATACAATATGAAGGTCATTTTTGGCAACCGGTTTATCTGGTTTGTGCTTGCGGCCATTGCTTTCTACTTCTTCATTGCCATCACCAACATTTACGATAATGGCACACTCGACGAAGGATTTATTTTTGACCTGCAAATTATGCCGGGCATCCTGCTCATTTTCTACCCGATGACCTTCGGTATTCAAAACGATCTGGATGCCGGAATCCTTGAAATACTTTTTGGTATTCCAGATTATCGCTATAAAGTATGGCTGGTAAGATTAATTCTGGTTTTTGTGCTGGTTTTCCTGATGATGATTGGCCTGACTGTAATGAGCTATTACCTGCTGGCACCGGTGAGCATATTCGAGTTGACCTGGCATGTGATGTTCCCAATTTATTTCCTCGGATCGCTGGCATTCCTTTTCTCAACAATTATTAAAAACGGGAACGGAACAGCCGTTGTGATGGTCATTATCGGCGTTGGATTACTTATCATGTCTGGAATCCTTGAACGGACCATGTGGAACATTTTCCTGAACCCATTTGACATTCCCAATCGGCTCAACGAAATGGTGTGGCAGGAAACAACCATGAAAAACCGTATTTTTCTGGCTGTTGGCACATTGCTGTTCGTCCTCTACGGATTGTTTAATTTGCAGAAAAGGGAGAAGTTTATTTAAAAGTCGGGAGACCGGAGTCAAATGACGGATAATTTCGTTGGTTCAAGTTATTTTATTCTTGGCTTCCATATTGTTCTGGCGGTGGCACAAACCTTATTGTTCCCTTGGGTTTTAATGTGATGAACAAAGGAATTGAGACTCGCATCCTTTTCGGTAAACGACATGATGGTGTCGCCCAATTGAGCTTCCGCAATAAACCGTCCGTCGATAGAATGCAAATAATAATTGTCGATAATATCATCAGGAATTGACTCTATGAGCCATTGCAAGTACCTGATGTTGTTTACGTGCAGATTGGTGTCGACATCAAACCGGTTAATTTTGAATTCCTTAATGTGGTTTGACGAGTCAATAATTTCTATTTTCTTCGTGATGTCGTGATTGATACATTCTTCATTGCAGTACGACCATTTATCTTTAATGTCATCCGAAATCTGAATAGGCCTTCTCCGGTCGATATCAAAGAAAACCCAAAGACCTTTCGCTTTCCCGATAATACGGCCCTGTTCGTTGTAAATGATATTTTCGCGAAATCCTTTAATCGTCGAATATTTCGACAACCATGTCCGGATTACAATCTTTTCTTTGTAACCCGGATAGTGATCCATTTCCAGGATACCCGAAAGCAATACCCAACCAATATTTTGTTTTTCAAGATCGAACAAGCTGTGATTAATGGAATAACAATGATCGGCAGCGGTTTCTTCGAGTAATGTTAAGATCGCTGTCGACGAAGCCTCTCCGAATTTATTCATTTCGAAATACCGAAGCTCAAATTGTTTTTCAAAATAATTTTCCAAAACCAATTTCGATTAATTATTATTCAATCGTTTCCTTTCAAATTTACCAATTTTTGGTCAACGAAGCATCGAAACCTTGATCGGGCAAAATTCTTGTGCTTCGTAGCTTTCATTTTAGAAACATCAAGTCATAAAAAAAGCCCTGAACCAAATGATTCAGGGCCTTTCAGCTTATATGTTTTCAGTAGAAATTAATCTGGCAGATAACCACGAATAATTCCACGTTTCGAGTCTTTAATAAACAGCAACACTTCGTCGCGTTCGGTCGAAGCTGGCATTTCGGCTTCAATAATTTCGACAGCCTGAGAGATGTTCAAGCCTTTTTGGTAGATGTAGCGGTAAATTTCCTGAACCTCGCGGATTTTTTCGTTGCTGAAATTACGGCGGCGCAATCCGATGGAGTTGATACCCACATACGAAAGCGGTTCGCGACCAGCTTTGATGAACGGAGGAATATCTTTACGAACCAGCGATCCACCTGAAACCATAACGTGCGAACCAACACGTACAAACTGGTGTACGGCGGTCATGCCACCCAAAATGGCAAAGTCGTCAATAATTACTTCACCGGCCAACTGGGTGTTGTTCACTAAAATCACATCGTTTCCAACGATACAATCGTGGGCAACATGCACGTAAGCCATGAGCAGGCAGTTGTTGCCAACTACAGTTTTACCTTTAGCAACGGTACCACGGTTTATGGTCACAAATTCGCGAATGGTAGTATTGTCTCCAATTTCAACAGTAGAATATTCGCCCCTGAATTTTAAATCCTGAGGTGCAGCACCAATGACTGCTCCAGGAAAAATCCGGCAGTTTTTGCCAATACGAACGCCAGGCATGATGGTAACACTCGATCCGATCCGGGTGCCTTCACCAATGATCACGTCTTTGTCGATCGACACAAAAGGTTCAATAACTACGTTTTCAGCAATATTTGCTTCGGGGTGTACGTAAGCTAATGGTTGTTTCATTTCTGTTCTATTTTCTGTTTCTAATTACTGTATTTTTATAATCTGGGCCATATAATCGCCTTCGGCAACAACGGTATCGCCCACGTAGCATAATCCACGCATTTCTGCTATTCCGCGACGGATTGGCGATGAAAGGGTAACCTTGAAAACAAGGGTGTCTCCTGGAACTACTTTTTTTCTGAATTTGACATTGTCAATTTTCATGAAATAAGTAGAGTATTTTCCTTCAAGGTTTCGAAGTACAAATATTCCGCCTGCCTGAGCCATAGCTTCAACGAGTAAAACTCCCGGCATAACGGGTTCTTCCGGAAAATGTCCCTGGAAAAATGGTTCGTTGGCAGTTACATTTTTAACGCCCACAAGGTAATTGTCCTGAATGTCGATAACCTTATCAACCAAAAGGAAAGGGTAACGATGCGGAAGAAGTTCTTTTATTTTATTTACATCCATCAACACAGGCGTATTGGGTCCATAAACCGGAGCCTTTTCTCTTGCGTCTTCCTTGCGAATAGCTTTCATGATTACTTTCGCAAATTCGGTATTGGCGCTGTGCCCCGGCTTGGTGGCTATGATACGACCTTTAATCCGCTTCCCGGCGAGGGTTAAATCACCAATAACATCCAGAAGTTTATGGCGGGCGCATTCGTTATCGTACTGCAATTCAATGTTATTCAGTATTCCCTGCGATTTTACTTCAACACGTTCGTGATTGAACATGAGAGCAATACGGTCGAGTTCTTCCTGCGAAACCGGACGATCCATAATTACAATGGCATTGTCCAAATCGCCTCCTTTTACCAAATTGTTTTGAAGCAAAAATTCGAGTTCGTGCAGAAATACAAAAGTCCGGCAGTTGGCAACCTCAGTTTTAAAATCGGAAAGCGAATTCAACGATGCAAACTGGTTGTTCAATACCGCTGAATTAAATGATATTAAGATGTTGAGGTTGTATTCAGAATCAGGAACGGCAATGATTTCTGATCCTGTTTTTTCATTTTTGTAAACGATCCTTTCGGTAACGACGAAATATTCGCGTTCGGCATTCTGTTCAACGATTCCAACTTCTTCGATGGCCTTAACAAAAAAGCGTGAGCTTCCGTCAAGAATTGGAACTTCTTCGTTATCGATTTCAATCAATACATTGTCCAGATCCATTCCGGTTAAAGCAGCCAAACTATGTTCCAGCGTACTAATCCGTGCATTTCCGATACCAAGCACCGTACCTCTTGAGGTATCAACAACATATTCGACACTTGCCGGTATCACTGGCTGATCTGGAAGATCAATACGTTGAAATTTGAATCCATGATTGATTGGAGCTGGCTTAAAGGTCATGTTTACCAAACAGTTGGTATGAAGTCCCTTCCCGCTGATCGAAAATTCTTTCGCTAATGTTTTTTGTTTAATTGTCATTCCTGATTTCAATTATTCTTCAAGCTTTATTTTAATTTGTGCTATTTGTTTTCCCATATCAAGAACCTGTTCCCTAAGTGCAGGAAGGTTGCGGAAAATGGCAAACACTTTGGCAGCCTGAGCGATGTCCATGGCTGGCGCTCCTAAAATTGTACGATTCGATTTAATGCTGCTGTTTACCCCCGACATGGCTCCGATGTTAACATTGTCGCCAACGGTAATATGTCCTGCAATTCCCACCTGGCCACCAAAACGGCAGTTCTTGCCTATTTTCGATGAGCCTGCGATTCCGGTCAATGCAGCCATTACTGTATTTTCGCCAACTTCAACATTATGGGCGATTTGTACCAGGTTGTCAATTTTTGTTCCTTTCCTGATGATGGTCGATCCCATGGTGGCGCAATCAATCGTGGTGTTTGCTCCAATCTCAACATTATCTTCCAGAATTACATTTCCAACCTGCGGGATCTTTTTGTAAGAGCCATCTTCAGTAGGTGCAAAACCGAAACCATCCGATCCGATTACGGCTCCGGAATGAATAATACATGCTTCGCCGATTCTGGAGTCTTCGTATATTTTTGCTCCGGCAAACAAAATAGTGTCATCGCCAACAATGCTATTGTCGCCAATATATACCTGAGGATAAATCTTTACATGATTTCCAATCCGAACATTCTTACCGATGTAAGCAAAGGCGCCAACATAAACGTCGTTACCAACTTTTGCTGAAGCGTCAATAAATGATGGGTTTTCAATACCTGTTTTGTTGCCTTTGGCCTGCTGATATAATTCGAGAAGCGATGCGAAAGCTTTGTAAGCGTCAGGAACCCGGATTAATGTGGGTTTAACTTCAGTCTCAGGTTCAAAATCCTGGTTTACAATGACGATTGTAGCTTCTGTTTCGTATAGGTATTTGTTGTATTTCGGGTTGGATAAGAATGCTAATGTTCCGGGTCTTCCTTCTTCAATCTTGGCTACATCAGTTACGATAGCATTGGCATCTCCTTCTATCGTACCTCCCAGAAAATCAGCTATACTTTGAGCTTTGAATTCCATATTTGTTTTCGATTTGCCGTGCAAAAATAGTTTAAATTACTTAATGTCCAATTCTTTCGGATAACAGATGAAATATTTCCTTACCGTTTCAGAGAAAACCGAGAGGTTTATATCCGAAGCATCCGCAATGTCGCTTATCTTATTGTTTTTGAATAAAACATTAATTTTTTCGCTGGAAGCCTTGTTGTACGCGCTGTTCGAAATGGTGTCGGCAATGAGGAAATAGTGCATCTGGTCATCGCAAACATTAAAATGGGAGCATATTTTCTCTTTGAGTAAGTTAACCTTCTGCTCCGGAATCGGTTTCTTGCTGATCTTAATTTTGTACAATCGCCTGTTGATTATGCAATTGGAAAGATAAGATAATACCGGATCGGGATGGTTTTGCCATTCTTTGATGGAGGCAATAATGTCGTTGTCGTCGAGGCTGGCGAACAAATCCAGTATCGGACGTCCGTTGACCAACCGGTTAAAAACAAAGTCATCGAGAGTTACTTCATGCGTTAGAAAGGCTTTAAACACAGGTGTGGCAAATAAGTCGGAACCCTGAAGAACGAGTTCGCGTGCACGTGTGAGTACATTAATCAAAAGGTATTCGGCCGAAAGAACGGTTTTGTGCAGGTAAACCTGCCAGTACATCAGCCGTCGTGCGATCAGGAAGTTCTCCACCGAATAAATCCCCTTGTACTCAATCACCAGTTCGTCGTTTCGTACGTTAAGCATCTTGATAATGCGCTCCGAACTGATTACGCCTTCCGAAACTCCTGAAAAGAAACTATCGCGGCTCAGGTAATCAAGCCGGTCCATGTCGAGTTGGCTGGAAACCAGTTGATGAAGAAAATGCCGATGATATTGATCTGTAAAAATGCGAATAGCCAGATTGAGCTTGCCATCGAATTGACGGTTTAGTTCCTCCATGAGCAAAATTGAAATGCGTTCGTGCGGGACTCCCGGAACAATGGTGCTTTCCAGTGCATGCGAAAATGGCCCGTGACCAATGTCATGTAAAAGAATGGCAATGGTAACCGCATCAGCCTCTTCATCGGTAATTTCCTGACCTTTTAATTTCAGGATGGCAATGGCCGACCTCATCAAATAAACAGCACCAAGGGCATGCTCAAACCGGGTGTGGTTGGCGCCCGGATATACCATGCATGATAAGCCTAGCTGCTTAATTCGGCGTAAACGTTGAAAATACGGGTGTTCTATTAAATCGAAGACGAGCTCGGAGCGAATATTGATAAACCCAAAAACCGGATCGTTGATTATTTTCTTCTTATTTGTTTTCAAGGCATTAAATATCTGTATGCATCTACAAACATACTAAAATAGAAAGTTTACTCACAATTTTGATGTATGAAGAGTGTCGCATTTCTTATTTTTTGCTGATAATCAGAAAGCTTAATGAATTGATTTTGCCATTTTGATTAAAATTACTATTTTTGTGCCGACAATTTGGGGAAACCAAAGCGTAGGGGATCGAAAGTCCCCTATTTTATTACACAAATATGATCGACAAAATTAAAATAGCAGAACTTGTAAATGAAAAGCTTACTGATGACCAGTTCCTGGTTGAAGTAACTGTTTCGTCAAGCAATGTAATTCATGTCATGGTTGACAGCGACACCGGCATTTCGATTAATCAGATCGTTGAAATCAGCCGTTTTATTGAAAGCAACCTCGACCGCGAAGTGGAAGATTTCGAATTGTCGGTATTTTCTGCCGGATTAAGCGAACCTTTAAGTTTGGTTCGTCAGTATAAGAAAAACATAGATAAAGAAATTGACGTATTGCTCACCAGCGGCCAAAAGCTGACTGGAATACTCATAAAAGCCGACGATCAGGGAATTGATCTGGAGGTAACAACAAAAGAAAAATCGGAAGGATCGAAAAAGAAAGAGCTTGTAACACGGGTTCATTCGTTGGGTTATCCGGAGATAAAAGAAGCAAAAAAAGTATTAAAATTTTAAAATGGGACGAGATGGAGACTCTTAATCTTATCGACACCTTTGCCGAATTTAAGGAACTTAAAAACATCGATCGCGCCACAATGATGAGCGTATTGGAAGACGTGTTTAAAAATGTTCTTCAAAAGACCTATGGCACAGATGAAAACTTCGATGTGATTATTAACATCGATAAAGGTGACTTTGAGATTTGGCGCAATAGAGAAGTGGTTGCTGACGAGGATTTTGAAGATCCAAACAGGCAGATCACTTTGAAAGAAGCCAAAAAAATTGACACAGATTATGAAATTGGCGAAGAAGTAACCGACGAGGTAAAATTGGCCCATTTTGGTCGCAGGGCTATTCTGAATTTGCGTCAAAACCTTGCCAGTCGCATTATGGAACTTGAAAAAGACCATATTTACAACAAATACAAAAACAAGATCGGTGACATCGTTGCCGGTGAAGTTTATCAGGTTTGGAAAAAAGAAATCCTGATTCTGGATGACGAAGGCAATGAACTGATTCTTCCAAGAACAGAGCAGATTCCTTCAGATTATTTCAGAAAAGGAGATAACCTGCGGGCCGTAGTGTACAAAGTTGAATTACGGAACAACAATCCGCTGATTATTCTTTCGCGTACATCTCCTGTTTTCCTCGAACGCCTTTTCGAACTGGAAGTTCCTGAAATTTTTGATGGTTTGATCACCATTAAAAAGATTGTCAGGGTGCCGGGCGAACGCGCTAAAGTGGCCGTTGAGTCTTACGACGAACGTATCGACCCGGTTGGAGCTTGTGTTGGAATGAAAGGATCGCGTATTCATGGCATCGTTCGTGAATTGCGTAACGAAAATATTGATGTTATTAATTATTCGGCAAATTTGCAGTTGTTCATTCAACGTGCATTGAATCCAGCCAAAGTATCATCCATTAAGTTGCACGAAGACACCAAAAGAGCCGATGTTTATCTGAAACCCGATGAGGTTTCGATGGCTATCGGAAAAGGTGGGTTGAACATCAGATTGGCAAGCCAGTTGACCGGCTACGAAATTGATGTTTACCGCGAAGTGGCTCAGGACGATGAAGATGTGAATCTGGATGAATTTTCCGATGAAATTGAAAGCTGGGTGATTGACCAACTGAAATCAATTGGTTGCGATACGGCTAAAAACGTATTAAGTCTTACCCGGTCAGAACTGATCAAAAGAACCGATCTCGAAGAGGAAACGATCGACGAAGTTCTTAGAATACTGAAAAATGAATTTGAATAGGCGAAAGTTTATTCAAATTTTTTGCTTGAAAATTAGGGCATTTTAGATTTTGAATGTAAAATTGCATCATCGTTAATTCCTTAGAAATTATTTTGAGGTTTATTTAACTGAGTGGGTTTATGGTTATAGGTAGTAGTATAAAACGACTAAGTAAAGTAGCGCGGGACTTTAATGTTGGTATTTCAACCATCGTTGAATTTCTGCACAAGAAGGGATTTGACATTGATACAAATCCAAACAACAAAATTACTGATGACGCATTTCATCTTCTTGAAAAAGAATATAAAGGCGATATCAGTCTTAAAAAAGAGTCAGAGAAAATCAATCTGAAAAGTCACCGTGGTGCTCATGAATCAATCTCATTGGAAGATGTGAAAGATACAGGTCACAAACATGTTGACGAAGATTATGTGGATGATGAGGTCATTATTAAAGGCCACACTTCAAAAAAGGTTGAACCTGTGCAGCATGTCGAGCCAAAACCGGTAAGGCACGAGCATAAGGAAGAATTTGTCACTACCAACCGTCAGGAAATTGAATCTCCAAAAGTGATTGGCAAGATCGACCTTGACAACCTGAGTGGTGCAAAGAAAAAGGAAGAACCTGTTGTTCCTCCGGTTCCTGTTGAAAAACCAAAACCAGTCCAACAGAAACCGGTAGTTGAAGCCCAACCTGTTCAGGAAACACCAGTCGTTGTTCCTGAAGTTAAGGCGCAAAAACCACCGAGAGAAGAAAAACCAGAACCAGTTGTAATTCCTGAAGTAAAGGAAGAGTCTGTTCGTTCGGAATCGGAAGATGACCGATTTAGTTCAGATCATGTTACAACCAATGTTCCAACGGTTGAAGATGTGAAGGTTGTGGGCCGTATTGATCTTGATTTATTAAATCAAAAGACCAGACCGGCGAAGAAGAGCAAAAAACAGAAGGAAGATGAACGCAAAGATCGCGAACGCGTACGACGTGATGTTCAAAGACCTTCTGAAGGAGAAGCTGTTCAGCCAGGAACTCCTCCAGCAGAACGTCCGGAACGTGTCGGACCAACTGTTATTAAAGCTAAAGCTGAACGTTTATCAGGACCAACAGTCGTTGGCAAGATCGAACTTCCTTCAGATAAAAGACCTGCAGGTCCATCGAACGATGCCGCTGCTCAGGCAAATCGCAAGAAAAAAAGAAAACGTATCACAAAAGATATTCCGGGAAATCAGCAGCAACGTGTGAATGTTGCCGATAAACCTGTTGTTGCAGGCGAACGGAAAAAACTGGTGGTTACCAAAAATATTGGTGGCGCGCCAAGACCAGCTGGCGATAAACCGGGATTAAAAAAACGCACGCTTCTTAAAAAGGAAGTAAGCGAAGAAGATGTACAAAAGCAAATTAAAGATACACTGGCTCGCCTGACAACCAAAGGAACGAAATCTAAAGGTTCGAAATACCGGAAAGATAAACGTCAGATGGTCAGCGATAAAATGGCCGCTCAGGCAGAACGCGACACTGAAAATCTGAATATTCTGAAAGTAACTGAATTCGTTTCTGTTAACGAGTTGGCTACCATGATGGATACATCGGTTACCAGTGTTATTTCTACCTGTATGAGCCTTGGTTTGTTCGTGTCGATCAACCAACGCCTGGATGCTGAGACAATGGCTGTTGTGGCTGATGAATTTGGCTTTAAAGTGGAATTCGTGAGTGCTGAAATTCAGGTTGCTATCGAAGAAGAACCAGATACCGAAGAACAATTATTGCCAAGGGCTCCTGTTGTTGCAGTGATGGGACACGTTGACCATGGTAAAACATCGTTGCTTGACCACATTCGTAGCACTAACGTAATCGCAGGTGAAGCCGGAGGAATTACCCAGCACATCGGTGCTTACAATGTAAAACTGAAAGACGGACGCCGAATTACATTCCTTGATACTCCAGGTCACGAAGCATTTACCGCGATGCGTGCCCGTGGTGCCCAGGTGACAGATATTGCAATTATTATTGTAGCTGCCGATGATAACATCATGCCACAGACTGTTGAAGCAATCAACCACGCTCAGGCAGCAGGTGTTCCTATCATCTTCGCCATTAATAAGATTGATAAAGCGGGTGCAAATCCTGAAAAGATAAAAGAAAAATTAGCTGCCATGAACTTCTTGGTTGAAGATTGGGGCGGAAAATACCAGAGTCAGGATATATCTGCTAAAAGTGGATTAAATGTTGACTTATTACTCGAAAAAATATTGCTCGAAGCCGAAATGCTCGAACTGAAAGGTAATCCGAACAAACGTGCCACCGGAGCGGTATTGGAATCGACTCTTGATAAAGGTAGAGGTTATGTAGCCACAGTATTGGTACAAAACGGATCGTTAAGAGTTGGTGATGTTCTTTTGGCTGGTCAGTATTACGGACACGTGAAAGCCATGTTTAACGAACGAAACCAAAAGGTTTCAGTAGCCCTTCCTGCCGAACCGGTAATTATTCTCGGGCTGGACGGTGCGCCTCAGGCTGGTGATAAATTCAACGTGATGGAAAATGAACGTGACGCACGTAACATTGCCAACAAACGTGAACAACTTGCCCGCGAACAGGGATTGCGTACTCAGAAACATATTACGCTGGATGAAATTGGCCGTCGTATCGCGATTGGCAACTTCCAGGAATTGAACCTGATTGTGAAGGGTGACGTGGATGGATCGATCGAAGCATTGTCTGATTCATTGATCAAACTTTCAACTGAAGAAATTCAGGTGAATGTGATCCATAAAGCGGTTGGTGCGATCTCTGAATCAGATATCATGTTGGCGACTGCTTCGAATGCAATCATCGTTGGATTCCAGGTTCGTCCTTCAGTAAATGCCCGGAAGATTGCCGAAAAAGAACAAATTGATATCCGTCTGTATTCAATCATTTACGATGCTATCAACGAAATAAAAGCGGCGATGGAAGGTATGCTTTCTCCTGAAATCAGGGAAGAAATTACCGGAACAGCCGAAGTTATGGAAGCATTCGATATCACAAAGGTTGGTACAATCGCAGGATGTATAGTCCGTGACGGAAAGATTATCAGGAAAGACAAAGTTCGTGTAATCCGCGATGGAATTGTAATTTATACCGGAACTCTAGGATCGCTCAAACGATTCAAAGATGATGTAAAAGAAGTCAACAAAGGTTATGAATGCGGCTTGAATATTGACAATTACAACAATGTAAAAGAGGGTGACTTTATTGAAGCCTTTACTTTAACAGAAGTTGCCAAGACGCTCTAGTTCAGCAACCAAAATTTTCTCATAATTCAAAAACCTGCTTTGCAAAAAGCAGGTTTTTTTTGCTTCATACTTTTCTTGAAATACCTTCAAAGCGGATGCAGTATTTCTGGTGGAGCAATATTAAATGGGTAGGTGTGTTTAAAATAAGTATATTAAATTTGAAATATGGGTATTTATAAATAGGGTGTGAGTTTACAAAAAGATAATAAATAAAAAATATAGCCCATTATTTATGTGGTGGCGTGCGAAATTAATTATTTTTGCCATGCATTAATTTAAAATCCCCCATTTATGTTTGATGTAGGTCTAACCACGTTTATGATTTTAGCCACCAGTATGGTCATGTTAATGACACCTGGATTGGCATTTTTCTACGGAGGACTCGGAAATAAAAAACACGTCCTCAATATCATGATGCAAAGTTTTGTTTCGCTCGGACTAACCACTGTTTTGTGGTTCTTCTTCGGCTATTCATTGTGCTTCAGCGGAAATATGACTGAAGGAACTGACTTCTTTGGCATTATCGGAAATTTGGACAAAGCCATGTTTCATGGAATTACTCCAAAAACAGTTTTCTCGCCTGAAAGAAGATTTCCGGAGTATATTTTTATTGCTTACCAGATGATGTTCGCCATCATAACTCCTGCGTTGATTACCGGAGCGTTTATCAATCGAATTTCATTTAAGGCCTATATCTGGTTTCTGGTTTTATGGCAAGTATTTGTTTATTATCCATTTGTTCACATGGTATGGGGCGGTGGTCTTTTGGCAGTATGGGGCGTTCTCGATTTTGCAGGAGGAATTGTCGTTCATGCAACCGCCGGTTTTGCAGCCTTGGCATCAGTATATTTTGTTGGTGCCCGTAAAGAAAAAAATCATGTCCCTAATAATATTCCATTGGTGGCCATTGGCACAGCGCTTTTGTGGTTTGGCTGGTACGGTTTT
Source organism: Bacteroidota bacterium (assembly GCA_023251455.1). Classification (GTDB taxonomy): domain Bacteria; phylum Bacteroidota; class Bacteroidia; order Bacteroidales; family Prolixibacteraceae; genus Aquipluma. The sequence continues at coordinate 26,930 of JAHEYT010000057.1, read as the reverse complement.
AATGCCGGAAGTGAAATGGCAGTTAATGAAGTAACGGTAGCTGCATTCCTTAATACAGACATCGCAGCTTCATTTGCAGCAATTACCTGGCTAATTATTGAATGGAATGTTGGAAAGAAGAAACCTACTTTTATTGGGTTAATGACTGGAGCGGTTGCAGGTTTAGCAACTATAACTCCGGCTGCTGGTTATGTAACCATCCAATCAGCCGTTATGATTGGTATTATAGCCGGAATTGGCTGTTATCTGGCCGTGAAATTCAAGGAAAAGCAGGAATGGGACGATGCTCTCGATGTTTGGGGCGTTCATGGAATGGGTGGTGTTATCGGTACCATTTGTCTTGGATTATTCGCGACCAAAACAATCAATGTCAATGGCGTTGATGGGCTTTTCTACGGTGGAGGGATTTCCTTTTTATTGAAACAAATAGCTGCAATTCTTCTGGCAACAGTTTATGGATTCTTTTTTACTCTGCTGCTTCTGAAAGGAATTAACCGCCTGGTAACTGTAAAAGCATCGTTGAAGGAAGAAAAAGAAGGTCTGGATATTAGCTATCACGGAGAGGTTGCAAGAGATATTGCATAATAAGTACAGTTCAAAAAAATAAGCCCTAAAGAGAATTCTTCAGGGCTTATTTTTTTTTTGTACTTGTTAGTTTATGCTTCGAGCATCGCTTGATATTCTGCAGCACTCAATAAATCGCCAAGCTCGTCCTGGTTCGAAATGGCTATTTTTATTAACCAGCCCTGTCCATAAGGATCTTTATTTACGAGTTCCGGAGAAGCTTCAAGAGCCGGATTGAATTCCACAACTTCGCCACCTACAGGCATAAACAAATCTGATACTGTTTTCACTGCTTCAATCGTTCCAAAAGTTTCTCCTTTTGCTAAAGTTTCACCTTCAGTTTCAATTTCAACAAAAACAATGTCACCCAATTCGCCTTGAGCGAATGCGGTAATTCCAACCAATGCAACATCACCTTCAACACTAATCCATTCGTGTTCGCTGGTGTACTTTAAATTTTCCGGAATATTCATATGATAATTTTTTTCGGTTTATTCTGAATCAAAAGTAATACAATTTTTTTATTCAAACCTTTAACAAAAGTCAGTGTTATGCATATTCGACGAAGTTTTATTAATTTGCACAAATAATTTTGATATCAATGTTTCAGTCTCAAATTACACATCTGTCGGCACTTCAGAAAACAGCCAAAATGCTGTTGAATCATTTCCCTGAAGAAAGGATTTTTGCTTTTTACGGAGCGATGGGAGCCGGGAAAACTACCTTTATTAAAGCCATTTGCCACGAATTGGGCTCGAATGATTATGTAACGAGTCCGACATTTGCCCTGATCAACGAATATACTACCGCAAATGGATCAGTAATCTACCATTTTGATTTTTACCGTATTAAAAAGATTGAAGAGGCTTTTGATCTGGGATATGAAGATTATATTTACAGTGGGAATTACTGTTTTATTGAATGGCCTGAAATGATTGAACAATTATTGCCTGAGGGAATTGTGGAAGTCAGGATAAAGGAAGGTGATAATGGGATCAGGTTAGTTGAAGCCCAAAAAGTGTAAATATTTAGTACAATCTGCGTATAAAAATTTTCAGTAACCCAATTTATCAACCATGACCGAAAAGGAAAGATTAACTGAACATTCTGCATCCGGCTCAACATTCATGATGCCAAAGGAAGAAATGCTCGAGATCAGGAGAAAAGGTAAAAAAATCAGGATCGGAATTCCTTCGGACAAAGATAAAGTAGAATATCGGGTTCCGTTGACACCGCAAGCTGTTGAATTGCTGGTTTCATATGGCCACGAAATATTAATTGAAAAAGAAGCGGGGAAGGCTGCCACTTATAGCGATGAAGAATACCTTGCTGCCGGAGCGGTTGTTATGGACGACCGCAAGGAAATTTTTGAATGTGACATCATTTTGCGGGTTTCTCCGTTCGATGAGGCTGAAATCGATTTACTCAAAGGTCATCAGGCTTTAATTTCGAATCTTCAGATTAATGCACATTGCCCAAATTCAATCGGCAAACTGATGCAAAAGAAAATGACGAATATTGCTTACGAATACATGGAAGACGAAGATGGACGAAAACCAATCGTTCAGCTTATGAGCCAGATTTCAGGGAGCACCTCGGTCGTTTTGATTAACGAATACATGAGTAAATCGCGGGGCGGAAAAGGAGTTTTGCTGGGAAGTGTAACTGGGATATCACCTGCAGAATTGGTTATCCTAGGTTCGGGTACCGCAGCTGAATTTGCAGCACGCGCTGCTCTCGGATTGGGTGCAATTGTTAAAGTTTTTGATGATAACATCAGCTCGCTTCGTAAACTGGAAGAAAAACTTTCGCAGCGCATATTTACTTCAGTGTATTATCCAAAAGTTGTTCGCAAAGCGCTCAAGTCGGCCGATGCAGTGCTTGGTGCAATGCCCGTTGGAACACCTCCTGCGTTCCGGATAACCGAAGATATGGTAAAGAAGATGAAGCCCGGCTCTGTGATTATCGATTTAAATGTAAGTCAGGGAGGTTGTTTTGAAACCTCTCGTTGTACTGATTTGAATAATCCGTCGTTCGTTGAGCATGGAGTTATTCATTATTGCGTTCCGAATTTACCGGCAATTGTTGCTCGAACAGCTTCCATCGCCTTGAGTAATGTATTGATACCCATATTGATTTCGATCGGCGAGATCGGTGGTATTGATAATTACATCAAGAACTCAAAGAGTTTCAGGAAAGGTGTTTATGTGTACAACGGAATTCTGACGAACTCAAGCTTGTCTGAGAAATTTAACATCCCTTATAAAGACATCGATTTGCTACTAGCTGTTTATTAAGTTATATATCAGCAAATTGAATGTTGTGGTTGAAATAATCTTCGACCAGTATCATCATCGAAATTTCCGGAACGTCGATCTCTGATCCCGAAAAATATTCAGTGCTATCAGGATTAATCGTGGTATCCCTGGCAATAATTCGCCACTGGATATTCGGCACCAGTTTGAACGGAATGGAATGACGATTTCCGTTAAAAACGATCAGGATTGTTTTCCACTTGTCTTCATTAGCATGGTTCACCAACATGTAGGAAGCTACTCCAGGTTGATAATCAGAAGAAAAAATAAGGTGTTTTCGAATCTGGTCGGCCGATGTCATCCGGAAAGCAGGATGTGTTTTCCGTAAACTAATGAGAGCCTGATAATACCTGAATATTTGATTAAATATTTTCTTCCGTTCCCAATCGATGTAATTGATATGGTCGGGCGATTTGTACGAATTGTGGTCGCCAAGCTTTGTACGAGCCATCTCAACTCCGGCATGTAAAAATGGAATTCCCTGGGAAGTTAGCACCAAAGCCCCAGCCATCAGGACCATTCGGTTGAGTTCATCATCGCTGGCTTCCGGACAACTTAGCGCCAGTTTATCATACAGGGTGTAATTGTCGTGGCACGAAGCATAATTAACACATTGCCAGGGCTCTGTAGCCCAGGGCGATTTGGAATGCTCGACGTAGCCGTACACAATTTGAGGATGAAAACAGGCGCCGACAATTCCGAACTTGATGTTTTCCTCCTGAATCGTCTTTCCACTAACGAATCCGGTACTTCTTGAATCAAAGCTGTTTCCTTTAATGCCATTCCTGAAATCGTCGTTAAAAACGGCAACTCGATACAATCGCGATACATTTGTTTTTACAGCTCGCCAGGTTTCATTTAGCGGGCTTCTGTCGGCAGCCCATCCTTCGCCATATAACAAGATCGAAGGCGAAATACTGTCCATTTTGGCGCGAATCTGATTCATGGTTTCCAGATCATAAATTCCCATCAGATCGAACCTGAAACCATCGACATGAAATTCGGTTGCCCAATAATAAAGCGAATCGATGATAAATTTATGAACCATTCCGCGCTCGGTGGCCATTTCGTTGCCGCATCCGCTGGCATTAGAGAAGGTGCCGTTTGATTTTTGGCGGTAATAATATCCGGGAACAGTCTGGTTGAAATATGACCTTCGGGTGCGGTAAGTATGATTGTAAACAACATCGAAAATGACACCAATTCCGGCACGGTGGAGCGCCTGAACCAGCATTTTTAATTCAAGGATTCGTGCTACAGTATTCGGGTTGGTTGAGTAACTTCCTTCAGGAGCATTGAAATTTTGAGGATCGTAACCCCAGTTATAGCTTTCGTGTGGAACTTGTTCGTCAACCGTAAAAAAATCGTTTACAGGCAAAAGGTGAACATGGGTAATGCCTAATTCTTTCAGATGGTCTATCCCGGTCTTTAGTCCTTCAGGAGAAAGAGTTCCTGATTCGGTAAAAGCCAAATATTTTCCTTTATTCGTTATTCCTGATGATGGAGATATGGAAAAATCGCGAACGTGCAATTCGTAAATAATGGCATCAGTCGCATGGTCACAAGAAATGCGGCAGTCATCTTTCCATCCTTCAGGATTCGTTTGCTCCGGATCAAAAATCAACCCGCGATGGCCATTCATTCCAACGGCTTTGGCATCTATTCCCGGCGTTTCGTTGAGCCATCCAATGTTGTCGTTTACCCGGATGGTATAGAAATATCCGTTTAAGTCTCCCTGTATATTGATAACCCAAGTCCCGTTTTCTGCCCTTTGAAACTGGTCGATCCGGATGGCAGAACCACCTTGGGATTGTTTGTAAATGCGCAGTTCAACCAGATTAGCGGTTGGCGCCCAAACGCGGATACTGGTTTGGGTTTTGGAATAATTAACTCCCAGGTCATTACCGCTATAGTAGGGGTACGACAAAAAATCATCTCCATTAAATCTCCATTCTCTCATCCGGATAGCACTTATTTTTTATTACGGAAGATTTGTCCTGATTTAGGTCACAAGGCTTTTCCGCAGTTTTACATCGTTCGATTTCCATTTTCGGCCTTCAACGTCCGACACATAAATCCGTGCCCAATAATACGATTTAATTTCACTGTCGTATTGATGAAAAGTCACTGTTTCTATGGGTAGCCGATGTACTTTTCCGGGATCGAGAAGCAGCGGATAGATTTGCTGCCCGCTCACTCCGTTTAATTTGAATTTCCGTTTCGACCATATCTTTCGGTATTCCAGAACCGGTGCACTAATGTCAACTGGCTGATTACCTGTATTGCGTATGGTCATAGTAAGTATCTTCGGATAAAAGAGCCGGTCTTTCTCCAAATGAACATTCAATTGTACTTTCCTGAAAAATATAGAAAGGAATCCTGAATTACGATTCCGGAGAAACCGGATGAGTTCGTATCCCAGAACAACAATTAAAAGGACTGTGAGGACAATAATGCTCAATACCAGAGTTTCCTTGTCAACTCCAGAACTTAATTCGGAAAGGAAGAGGAGCGGATTGGATAAGAGACACAAAAGATACACTTGAATCATGCGGTTTCGGAATTGATCCACAAAAATAGAAAAAGTCCTGCGATAATTGCAGAACTTTATTCATTTCAGGTATTTGAGTTGCCGAAAATGAGCTGTTATTTATTCAAAAGCTTTTCTTTAATAACTAGAAATGTAGCACCTCTTTTATTTTCTTATAGCCAGTTTTGCTCACTTTAAGCTTGGTCTTGTCTTTATCTTTCAGGATAACTATATACGATTCTTTTTCATACTGCTGAATTTCAGCGATATGATCGACATGAACAATGTAAGAACGGTGAATGCGGATGAAGTTTTTCGGGTCGAGATTGGTTTCGAAATACTTCATGGTTTTTTGTTTCATGTGGCGCCCATCGTTTGTATAAATCATCACGTAATCGTCGAGCGACTCAACATACCTAATTTGGTCAACGGTGATGATGTGAATTTTGTGCCGGTCTTTAACAACCACGCGATCAATAAATTCATCACCCGGGCGAAAATTTGAAAGTTCGTTGAGTTTCTCGGCATTATCTTCTTCATTTGCAATGCGGTGCTGAACTTTTTCGATGGCAGCCAATAGCCGATCTTTTGAGAATGGTTTCAGCAGGTAGTCCACTGCATTGAGTTCGAAAGCTTTCAGTGCATATTGATCGTAAGCAGTTGTGAAAATGATCTGTGGTTTAAAATCAAGGAGTTCAATCATCTCGAATCCTGTAATTTTGGGCATCTGAATGTCCAGAAAAACCAGGTCAGGTTTTTTTTCATTGATTGCTTTTACTCCGTCAAATCCATTTTCGCATTCGCCAATTACTTCAATGTCGGGATGGTCTTTTAAATAGGAGCGTAACAGGTTGCGGGCCAGTTCTTCGTCTTCAATAATAAGGGTTTGTAATTTTTCGCTCATGACACTGATTGTTTTTGTGGTATGATTAGTTGTACTTCAAAGCTGGTTCTATGGTCAGTAACTTTCATTAAATCCGGATTGTTGTATATAATTTCCATGCGCTTACGGATGTTTCGCAAACCAATTCCCTCGCCCCTCTTCTTAATTGTGCTGCTATCGTAATCGTTTACGATGTTTATTTTTAGGAGGTTTCCTTCGCACTTACATATTGTTCTAATAGTTACCTGGTCGGTTGTTTCGTAAACTCCGTATTTGATGGCATTTTCGTACAAAGGTTGCAAAATCATATTCGGAATTTCGGCCTCCATACAATGTGCATCAATCTCGAATTCTGCATTTAGTTTTTTCCCGAAACGTACTTTTTCGATGCTGAGATAGAGCTTAATGTTTTCCAATTCTCTTGAGAATGAAACCATTTCCTTTTCGTTGTGCATCAGCGAATAACGCATGAAGGTTGAAAGATTGATGACCATTTCCTGTGCCTTCTCCGGATTACTTACCGTAAGCGAAGATATGGAATTCAGGCTATTGAATAGGAAATGGGGATTGATCTGGGATTTCAACGCCTGCAATTCAGCCTCACGAATCAGTGCTTTGTACTCGCTTTCCTTCTTGATTTTTTCTTTCAGGCTTTGGTAATAGTTTACGGCGTAGAAAAAGACTAGGAAAACAGCATACATTACGTAGCCGCCAAATACTTTATAAGGAAGCGAATTGGTCAGAAAACTATCGCTACTGGCGATGAAAGGCTTGAAGATGGCATAAATGAGAGAAACCCAGATTGCGCATAAAATTGAAGCTGCAATAAAATGAAAAAGGATCAAACGCCCGATGGTAACATCTTCAAGGCTATTGTATCGAATACTGTACCATATACTTGAACCGAGCAATGGATACAATATAAAAGTTGTTCCGGAATCGAGTAATGCAAAAGTGAACGGGACATTGTTCCAAAAAAACAAGAGGATAAAGTCGATTATCCCAATTACTGCCCAAAACATGGCATAGAAACCAAGTAGCCTATAGTTGTTGGTTAGCGGATGTTTCATGGCTACTAGAAGTGTTTTACCTCAATGCCGCCAAACATGGAAATTCCTTTAATTACAAGTGTTTTGGAAGGGTCGTAGTATCTGTCGTTATAGGTTTCGCCACGTTTATCGGTAAATGCGCCAAAGATGGTTGTTACCTCATTGCGTACGTTCCAATCCATCGGGATTTTGAAACCGCAGCCACCAAATACGCTCACACAGTCTATTACTGCACCACCGGGCTGCAAGCTGGCTTTTCGTAAATCGAATTCAATGCCGCCAAAAATAGATGTGGCTTTTCCTCCAGCTAAAGCTTGGGAGGTGACAAAAATTTCGCGTCCTCCAAAAATCACAAAATCATCGAAAGTATTGAAAGAATCTTCGTTGTATGCAGATTTCGATGATTGTGAAGCATTGTCATTCGGACTTGTAATAATTGGATCATTCCCTTTATCGAGTTTTTGGGAATCACGACGTCGTAGTAAAATAGAAATACCGATGGCTACCAAAATTAATGGCCAGTAAATTCTTCGCACTTCTTGAGGTACGGTTATTAGTTCCGGAATCATGAAGGTTGCTCCAATAACAATCATAATGGTACCGGCTGTACGGTTGCCGCCAATAAGCGAAAGAACGCCTACACCAACCAGAAGCATTTGCCAGGAGATAAGCATGTCTGCCATCGATTCCGGAATCAAATTCAGCCTTTCAAGTATAAGAATCACTCCCACCGCAATCAGTATGACTCCAAAATAAAACCGTTTATCGCTTCTTCTACTTTCCATGATATGCTTTTTTTCGTTGTTACAAATGTAATTTTTATCAGTTTCGAATCATCCGCAGATCGGTAAAACGACTGATCTAATCGGTTAATCCAATTTTAATGGATTTTCAGAACAGCTTTGTTAATATAATTATTCCAATGATGATCAAAATAATTGGAAAAAAGAGAACCATCAGGATTCCGGGAATAATCAGAAAATGTGGCACAATAATCATAACCAACAAAACGAGTAAGAGTGCCCCAAAAAACTTCCGTCCTAAAATTAGCATAATTCCGAACAAAATAATGAGCACCGGAACTGTTGCAAAGGCTGTCATTTGAAATAAATTGCCAAAAAAATGTCCGATTCCGGCGAAGAATTCACCAAAGCCCGGAAGGTTAATGTCCCAGCCACTTTGTTTCAGAATCCATAGAATTCCAACTATGATGAGCACGTATGCCCAAAATGATCCTGAATGTCTTCTGTGTTCGATATGATTTTCCATTACGAGTAATTTTGATGATGTAAATGTAATTCACTTCAAACAGTTGGAGCATCAATGATCGGTCAGTAAAAGTTTAAAATCGGTGAATGGATTCTTTTGGAGACAAATTAGAATTGTATAGAGTCATTAGTCATCAGAAAAAGTTCTATGTTTTTCAAATGACTAATGACCTTTTCCTAATTTTTGAGCTATCAGGCTGATGTAGAACAGCTGAAAAGCATGATAAATCATGATTGGTACCAGGAAAATACTTCCAGCGCTGCTGCCTGCAAAAATGACTCCGGCCATTACCGAGCCGTGCATGAGCGATTTCTTAGAGCCACAGAAAATCACCGTGATGCTGTCTTCGCGGTTAAACTTCATCAGTCGGGTCAAGGCTCGGGTCAGGTTGAGGACTATAAAGAACAACGCAATAACACTTGCTGTGAGTAAAATCAAGTCAAGCCAGCTGATTCCATGGAAAATGCCGTTAAGGAACGAATCGCTGAAACTGCGGTACACCACCGAGAGAATGACTGATTTATCGAATAAACTGAGGTATCGGTTGTTACGTGTGGCCCAATTGCCCCAGAAGCGGTGCAACAACAGTCCGGCAATTACCGGCAGTAAAATGGTTATGAACAGATCGGCCATCACACCTCCAAAATCGAATGATTCAGCTTGTTTTTCCAGAAAGAAACCCATCAGGAGCGGGGTAACTACAATGCCAATTACTCCGGAAATACTGGCGTTGAAAATGGCGCTCGGAATGTTTCCTTTGGCAATTGAAACCATAACTACCGACGACGAAACGGTGGATGGCAAAACAGCCAAAAAGAAGACGGCAAGCCACAGAACTTCGTTGTCGGTGCCTTTCAGAAATGGGCGAAAGAGCAGTACCAAAATTGGAAAGACAATAAATGTAACCAACTGTATCAGTAAATGCAATCGCCAGTTTTTCATGTCGTTGACCAGTTTCTCCGGGTTCAGTCGCAGGCCATAGAAAAAGAACAGAAGGGCAATTCCGTACTGTATGATTTCTTTCAGGTGCAAAAGGCTGTTTTCTCCTCCAATGCCGGGGATGAGCCAAGCCAACACAATCATCGAAAGTATGCCGAGGATAAATGGATCAGGAAGATATTTTTTCATCAGGACTTTTGAATCAGTTGTTTCAGTTCCTTTCGCTTAATTTTTCCGCTGACGGTTGTTGGAAAATGTTCCAGAAAATAAATGAATTTGGGTCGCTCGAAAGTGGTTAAAAGTACATCGATTTTTTGTTCAAGAATCGTTGTTTCTGTTGGTTTCCCTTCAATAACCAGCGCCAGCTTTTCGCCCAGTTTTTCATCGGGAACGGAAGATATGTTGAAACGTTCGTTGATAACCGTTTCCAGCTTTTTTTCCAAAGCTTCCGGCGAATATTTTATTCCTCCTGAAATGATTACTGAATCGGAACGTCCTAAAATGCGGAAAGAAGTGTCCGACTGTAGTTCTGCTAAATCATTGGTTTGCAAAACTTCATCAAATTCCGGATGGTGAATTTGCAAACAATCGTTTTCACTGAGACTCACCGAAATGCCAGGTAAACATTGGTAGAAATCTGATTCCCGGTTACCTGAAAGTTCGCGGATGGCAATGTGCGAAGCGGTTTCAGTCATTCCATAGGTGATAACCACGCGGCTGGAAAGTGAACTGACCTGTGCTTCCATGGCCAACGAAATACCTGACCCTCCAATCAGCAAGTTGCGGATATTTTGCAGTTTTTCTATTCCTGAAGGTTGTCCCAAAAGTTTGAAAACCTGATTGGGAACCATTGCTCCAAAGTCGAAGTTTTCCTGTTCCAGAAAATCAAAATCGGTAGCCGGATCAACCGCTATCAGGTTCATTTGTCCGACAATGGCGCGAACCACCATCATTTTTCCGGCAATGTAGCGACAAGGCAGACTGAGCAAAAGACGGTTGTTTTTTTGCAGTCCGAAATATTCAATGGTTCGTTCGGCGCTTTTCAGCATCACCGATTTCGGTAATTCAATGGGTTTTGGTTCACCTGTGCTTCCCGAAGTTTGTACCAACACAAATTCCGTATCCGAAAACCATTCGTTCAGGAACAAATACAATTCTTTTTCCCAATCGGGAACGGTTGGATTGACGGTAATTTCAGCAGTTCGATTCTGAATTTTTTCAGGAGAAAACTGTTTGCCGTTGAGAATAATATGTGATGTGGTGTGTTTCAAGTTATATGTTGTTTAAAAATCGTCGTCCGAATCATAATTTTGGAGATTTGCCAGGTTCCATCTTTTTTCTGGACGAAACCACAATTGATCGCCTGTAATTTCCAGTGGTGAATCAAAATTATTGGTAAAAAGCTGGCCGGTTCCCAAACCTTGTTCATTTTTGGCATTCAGTTGAAACGTCCATTGGGCAATGGCATTCAGCCCAATGTTCGATTCGAGTGCCGATGTGATCCACCAGCCCGAATCGTATTTTTCTGCCTGTTCAATCCATTTTTCGCAACCTGCAAAACCTCCATGTAAGCTGGGTTTCAAAATCAAGTATGCCGGATGGATAGTTTCGAGCAGTTTCTGCATTTCTTTTCCTGAACTTATGCCAATCAATTCTTCGTCGAGTCCAATCGGAACAGGAGATTTTTGGCATAATTCAGCCATTTCGTTCCAACGTCCAGTTTGAATGGGCTGCTCTATGGAGTGAATCTGCAGGTCAGACAAGCGTTTTAGGTTTTCAAGCGCGGTGTGGAATGAATACGCGCAATTGGCATCCACGCGGAGTGTAATTTCTTCGGGAGAGAACTCGTTTCGGATGGTTTTGAGCAATCCCAATTCAGTTTCGAAATCCAATGCGCCGATTTTCATTTTGATGCAGCGGAATCCGGCATCCAATTTGGCGCGTATCTGCTGTTTCATAAATTCGGGAGTCCCCATCCAGATCAATCCATTGATCGGGATTCCCTGCTCTCCTCTGGTAAATGCTGTGTGGAAAAGTTCTTGTTTGCCGCCATTTTTCAGATCGAGCAAAGCGGTTTCGAGGCCAAATCTAATCGATGGCCAGGCATTCAGCTCTTCAGGAGACTGACTGAAATAATCAATTTGTTCGCACACCTGAAGCAACTTTACACTCATTCTCTTCGGACTTTCAATGCTCAAATCAGGCAGGGGAGCGCATTCGCCGATGCCAGTGTTTGTTCCGTCGTTCAGGAAAATAAACCACGTATCGCGAGTTGTGTAAACTCCGCGCGATGTACCGGATGCCTGTTTGAAGTTGAGCGTATATTTTTGAAAATGAGCCTTCATTTGAGTTGTGAGTGATAAATTATGAGTTGTGAGTTTCTGTCACTTTTTCAACCTTTAATGGATCGGTGCATTCATCCAGCAGTTGCCTGATGCTTTTCTGAAAGACTGGATGAATTAGTTCCGGAGCAATTTCGCAGAGTGGAATCAAGGCAAATTTTCGTTCCTGAATGCGCGGATGTGGCACGGTCAGGTTTTCTGTTTTGATGATCTGATCGCCGTAAAACAAAATGTCGATGTCAATGATTCGTGAATCGAATTGGTTGACTTTGCGCACCCGGCCAAGTTCTTGCTCAATTTGTTGTGTTTTCAGCAGAACTTCTTCCTGAGAAAAAGCCGTTGATATTTCTATAACCTGATTCCAGAATATATCATCCGATTCAAATCCCCAGGGTTCGGTTTCATAAATGGCCGATTGGTTGGTTATCGTTCCAACTTGTTGGTTCAGCCTTGCCCGCGCTTCAGAAAAAACCTGCTGTTTATCTCCGAGATTTCCACCCAACAGGATATATAGTTTGATCATAAGAACTGAAAAATTGTAACAAAAACACTATTTTCGTACAAATCTATCGTACATTTTAATCGAAACAAATTAATTCAAATAAATAAGCATGATGCAATTTTTAAAATTTACGCTGGCTTCGATCGTTGGCGTTATGGTTGCCGGACTTTTACTACTTTTTATTACCATCGGAATTATCACCGCTATGGTTTCAGGCACGGAGGAACCGGTACAGTCGGAGAGCAACAGTGTGCTGCTCCTGAAATTCGATCATCAGATTGTTGACCGGGCCCGGAAAAATCCGCTGGAAGGTCTCGACTTTGGACTGTTTCAAGGCGAGAAAACAGTCGGACTGAACGATATGCTCGATTGCATCCGGAAAGCCAAAACCGACCACAACATTCTGGGTATTTATTTGAATCCAAGCGATATCTTGACCGGAATGGGTACAGTTGAAGAAATCCGTTCGGCATTGAAAGACTTCAAAACTTCAGGGAAATTTATTTATGCTTATGGCGATGCATTTTCGCAAAAGGCTTATTACCTTGTGACTGTTGCTGACAGTGTTATACTAAATCCTCAGGGATCGGTTGATTTTCGGGGCTTGGGAGGCGAACGAACTTTCTACAAAAAAGGGCTTGAAAAACTGGGTGTTGAAATGCAGATTATCCGTCATGGTAAATTTAAAGCGGCTGTTGAGCCTTTCCTTTTGGATAAAATGAGTCCTGAAAACCGTCTTCAAACCGAAACCTACCTGAAAAGTATGTGGAATGAAATGCTGACCGATATTTCGGCTTCACGGAAAATGGGCTTTGACGAATTGAACGACATTGCTGATGCTGTTGCAACATTCCGGAAAGCTGATTTCGCAAAACAGAAAAACATGGTTGACCGCCTGAAATACAAAGATCAGGTGATTGATGACCTGAAAAAGCTGACCAATACGGATGCTAAAGACGATGTAAAAGCAATCGATATTTATAAGTACATTAAAGTTCCGGATATGAATGGTCCCAAAACGATGGCACGCAAAAAGATTGCGGTCATCTATGCTTCCGGAGATATTGATACCGGCACCTCGGAGGACGAAATTAAATCGGAGGAACTTTCGAAAGCAATCCGCGAAGCACGCCGCGATTCATCGATCAAAGCCATTGTGTTGCGCATTAATTCTCCGGGAGGAAGCGCATACGGGTCGGAAGTGATTTGGCGTGAAGTGAAACTAGCTGCCCAAGCTAAACCATTGATCGCATCGATGGGCGATATGGCTGCCTCGGGTGGTTATTACATTGCCGCTGCTGCCGATACCATTATGGCAGATCGCACCACCATTACCGGATCGATCGGTATTTTCGGGATGATTCCAAACTTTCAGAATTTGCTGACCAACAAACTCGGAATTACGCAGGATGTGGTTACCACCAACGAACATTCCGACATGATTTCGGTAACCCGGCCAATGTCGGCATTCGAACGCGACTTGATGCAGCAAACTGTTGAAGATGGTTATGACACATTCATTTCCAGAGTAGCCGAAGGTCGAAAAATGGAGAAGACAGCTGTTGATGATATTGGACAAGGCCGCGTTTGGGCTGCCACCAATGCAAAAGAGATTAAGCTGGTTGACGTTTATGGCGGATTAACTGATGCTATTGAACTGGCTAAAAAGATGGCAAAACTCGATAACTTCCGGATTGTTAATTTGCCTAAACTGAAAGACCCATTCGAGGAATTGATGAAAGAATTTACAGGTTCGGCCAAAGCCAAATTCATGAAAGACGAACTGGGCGAAACCTACAAATACTACGAACAACTGCGCGGGCTCACTTCTCAGAAGGGAATTCTGGCAAGGGTGCCTTACGATATTGAAATTCATTAGTAAAAATCAGGAAGTCGTCATGAGTCATTGTTTTATACTTTTTCCCAATGACTAATGACTATTTCCCTTTTCATTTTCTCAAATGGCATACAATCAAATACTCGCCGATCGTATCAGGGAACAACTTCAGCATCTGGATGGAATCGAAGAGAAAGAAATGATGGGCGGTTTGTGTTTCATGCTCAACGATAAAATGTGTGTTGGCATTATCAAAGACGAAATGATGTGCCGGTTTGATCCTGCACTTTACGATGAAGCGCTTGAAAAGACTGGTTGCCATGAGATGAACTTTACCGGTAGACCCATGAAAGGCTGGGTGCTGATTGATGATTCGGGAATGAAAACTGTTGCTGACCTGAATTATTGGATTGGACTTGCAGTTGACTATAACAAATACGCCAAATCGTCGAAAAAGAAAAAATAACCAATTCAATGAAAATCAGATTTTTTATAGCAATCCTGAGCCTGTTATTCCTGAATTCACAGGCACAAAAAACGATTCCATGCCTGATAAAAACATCATTAGGGAATATCAGGGTTGAATTATATCCGGAGAAGGCTCCGGTTACGGTTGCCAACTTTTTAAAATATGTCGACAATCGCCTGTATGATGGAACAACATTCTACAGGGTCTGTACACCTGAAAATGAAAAGGACCGAAAGATCAAAATTCAGGTGATCCAGGGAGGTGATGTTCCGGAAGGTAAGGCATTTGAGCCGATACCGATGGAGACCACCCAACAAACCAACATTCTGCACCTGAATGGCACTTTATCGATGGCACGTGATAAGCCCAACTCAGCAACTTCAAGCTTTTTTGTATGCATCAACGATCAGCCTGAACTCGATTTTGCCGGAAAGCGAAATCCCGACGGGCAAGGATTTGCCGCATTCGGACGAGTAACCAAAGGAATGAAAGTAGCCCGAAAGATTCAGGAACAAAAAGATAAAGACCAATACCTGATTGAGCCGGTGAAAATTTATTCAATCAGCCGGATGAAATAAGCCGAATCGAACCTAAACAGGTGCTTGTTGTTTAATTTATTCAAAACACTTATCGTATTATGGAAAAACTATTTTTAATAAAAGCCGATTTTTGGGATTTGAACAGAGCCGATGGCAAAAAATATTTTTGTCCGGATTGCGTCATGATTGAAGGATTGCTGTCATTTTACCCTCGACTTCGCAATGAGTTGGAAGTGACCTATGTTGATTTTGCCCGTCCGCGTCCGGTGTTGGTCGATTTGCTGGGAGAAGAAAACCAGAGTTGCCCGGTTTTGGTACTCGAAGATGGTACATTCATCAACGAACCCAACCAAATTATCCAATATTTGACCGAGAAACACCAGATTGGACATTCGCATTAACGAAAATCCTTGCGCTGAATAGTATAATTAAAAAGGATCCGATCTATCGAAAAGACCGGATCCTTTTTTATATAGCCAACCACTAATGTTTATCTTTTTATTTCTTCAATCCCTCAGCCGGATACCTGAACGTGTAACTTCCTGATCCAACATTCAACGAAATGCCTTTATCAGTTTGTTTCAGACTTCCTTTAAGTGAAGCTGTCATCGCCAGAGCATTAACCGTTACCTGATCGGCTTTTGCTGAAGGTAAAGTAACCGATGCCGTAGTGTTTGCCGGAACAGTTATCTCGTAAACGAAGTCGTTTCCATCCAGCTTCCAGGCCGACTTTACCTTTCCATAGATTGATTTAAACTCAACTCCGGCATTGGTTAATCCACCACCCGGATGAGGAGCCAGCAGAATGTGTTTGTAACCCGGATTTTCAGGATCGATGTCCATACCAGCCACATATCGGTACAACCACTCGCCGATCGCCCCGTAGGCATAATGATTAAAGCTGTTCATGCCCACATCCTGAAACGATCCGTCAGGTTTTTGTCCGTCCCAGCGTTCCCAGATAGTAGTTGCACCCTGAGTAACCGGGTATAACCACGATGGATAATCTTTTCGGTTCAGGAGCATAAAAGCCAGATCGTCGTATCCGTGAGCCGACAATGTTTTGCAGAGCAGCGGAGTTCCAACAAAACCAGTAGTTAAATGACCCATCTTTTTCACATCATCGGCCAGGTATTTTGCTGCATTCGGAATTAAGTTTTCAGGAAGAAGATCGAAAGCCAGCGCCAGCGAATACGCAGTTTGTGTATGCGAAACCAAACGTCCGACAGGGGTCACAAATTCCTTCTGGAAGGCTTTTTTGATATTTTCAGATAGCTGTGCATATTTTTTAGCATCGTCGTTTTGCCCGATTATTGCAGCTATTTTGGCGAGTAACCCGGAAGAATAAGAATAATACGCGGTTGCAATCAGGTCCTTTTCGGTAGTTGCACCGGTATAGTCCGACCGGTTGGTAGCAAAAGCCAGCCAATCGCCAAAATGGTTGTCGCCAGTCCATAAATTTTTCTCTCCAGCCCTGCTTTTCATATATTCAACCCAGCCTTTCATGCTTGGATACTGAACTTCCAGGATTCGTTTGTCGCCATAAGCCAGGTAAGTTGTCCAAGGCACGATAACCGAAACATCAGCCCAGGCGGTAGACCCACCATCTTGTTTCAGCACATCCGGAATGACGTGAGGAACACGTCCGTTAGGTAATTGGTCGGCAGCCACATCACGCATCCATTTGGTGTAAAACGGAGCTACGTTGTAATTGAATGCTGCCGTCATACTGAAAACCTGGGCATCGCCAGTCCAGCCAAGGCGTTCGTCACGCTGCGGACAATCGGTTGGCACATCGAGGAAGTTCCCTTTTTGTCCCCATTGAATGTTGTGCTGAAGCTGGTTGATCATCGGATCGGAACAAGTGAACGAACCAGTCGGGGTCATGTCGGAATGAATAACCACACCGGTGATCTGATCGAGCGATGGTTGTGCCGAAAGACCTTCGATTTTCACAAAACGGAAACCGTGGAAAGTAAAATTTGGTTCGAAAACTTCCTGTCCCGAGCCACTTAGGATAAAATTGTCGGTACATTTTGCGCTACGAAGATTGTCGGTGTAAAAGTTTCCTTCCTTTGTCAATACTTCAGCAAATTTCAGTGTTACCTGATCGCCCTTTTTACCCTGAACTTTCAGTCGCACCCAGCCAACCATATTTTGGCCCATGTCGAAAACGGTTTCGCCATTAGGAGTGGTAATCAGTTTCACTGGCTTAATTTCTTCGATGGCTTTTACAACCGCGCCCTGTGGGGCAACCAACAATTTCTTCGACTGATCGATCACAGCGGCTTTTTCCCATCCGCTATCGTTAAATCCGGCAGCCGACCAACCCGGCATTTCTTTGCGGGCATCGTAGGTTTCACCATTGTAAATATCAGAAAACAGGATTGGGCCATTCGATACTTTCCACGATCCGTCGGTTCCAACCGTTTCGGAAGTACCATCGGTGTATGTAATCCGGAGTTGAGCCAGCAAAGCAATTTTGCTTCCGTAATAACCGTTCTGGCTGCTCCATCCAATGTTTCCACGATACCAGCCATCGCCCACAATGGCAGCTACGGAATTTTTTGCCTGAAGCATCGAAGTCACATCGTAAGTTTGATACTGAATCCGGTTTTTATAACTGGTCCATCCGGGAGTAAATAAATCAGTGCTAACTTTTTTACCATTCAGGAACAATTGGTACAAACCTAATGAGGTTACATAAACACGTGCCGACTGTATCTTTTTTGCCGGAGCAAATTCTTTACGGAAATACTGACAAGGTTTAGACCCCTGAACATTAGGTTCAGATCCGAGGGTAATCCACGAAGCCGTCCATGATTCAGGCTCGAGAATTCCCATTTCCCAGGTAGCCGGGGCGCTCCAGGCCGAAGCCTTGTTTTGGTTGTCCCACACCCGCACCTGCCATGCAACACGCTGCATCGATTTTAATGCCAGTCCTTCGTAAGCTACGTTTACCGATTGTGCCGAGTTTACTTTTCCTGAATTCCAGAGTAATTTGCCATTGGCAGTTTGGTCAGTTACTTTAATTTCGTAGGCTGTTTGGAGTACATTCTCTTCAGCCGAGGCAATTTGCCAGCTAAGACGGGGTTTCTGAACATCGATACCCAACGGGTTGGTATGATATTCACAAATTAGTTCTTTTACTTCCGTTTTAACCGCAGCAGCAGCACTAAAACTGCTGAGCATGAAAACGAGCATGAATAATCTCACGACTTGAATGGATTGTTTCATTATTAGTTTAGTTTAAGGTTAGTTTATTCCATAAAAAACACTTCTTCCAACGGCTTAGAAATTGGAGAATTGTCAGGATTTGTTTTCATGATGTCGGCCATAAACGCCCACCATTTCTTAACAATTTCGGTTTGTCCAAGGTCTTGCGAACCGCCTGTCCCGCTATTTTTCTGGAATGCAAAAAGTGTGTTAGTTTCTTCATCCAGAAAAATAGAATATTCACTCACTCCGGAATCTTTCAGGAGTGAGTGCAATTCGGGCCAAAGTTCGTTATGACGTTTTTTATACTCTTCTTTTTGCCCTTCGTTGAGGTACATTTTAAAAGCCAGTCGTTCCATTATCCGAGAGCATTTAATTCAGGATATAACCACTTGGCGACACCGATAATAATAACCGACAAAAGAATTGCCCCAATACCTAAAAGAATCATGTTATAGGTTTTCTTTGAAACGCCTTTCCATTCCTTGCGGTAGAAACCCCAAAGGTTGGCGGTTAGAATAATAGTGGCCATGTGCAGGGTCCACGAACTGGCACCGTTGCCGATTTTAGTTTCTCCCATTCCGTAGAAAAAGAATTGAAGAAACCAGGTTGTCCCGGCCAGCGCACAGAAAAGGTAATTGCTTAACAGTGGTGCTTTCTTGTCGACAAAATCGTTACCTGTTTTGTTTTTGAAAATCAGGCCGGTAGTCCAAATCAGGTTAGTGGTGAGGCCTCCCCAGAGAATTACGAAAAAGATAATGTTATTTTCGAAAAGGTATTTGAAACTACCACTGGCTTCGGTAATGAATGGATAACCTTTTTCAACTGCCAACGATCGGGCAATGCTAGACATTTCTTTCCCAGCATCGATCCCGAAGCTGAAAAATGCGCTTAAAACACCAGAAACAATAGCAATCAGTAATCCTTTAGATAACTTGAATTCACTGTTGACTCCCTCCTTATTTTTACCCAGGTCATGATCTTTCCGAATTCCGGCGCGTCCGCTGAGGATAATTCCGACCAGCAAAATTAGGATACCGAGTATGACGATTCGTCCGCCTGTGGTACTAAACAAATCGGTGAACGAAAGTCCATCAGGAAGTAGTTCCGCAATCCCGGGGATATTCCGCAAAATTGGCAATCCCAGCGAACCAACGATAGAAGTAATTCCCAGCAATACTGAGTTTCCCAACGACATACCGAGGTAGCGTATCGCCAGTCCGTAAGTCAGACCTCCAACTCCCCAAAGCAAACCCATAATATAAGTGTTGCGAATAATATTTGTCGGAGTGGAATTTAAAATCCCCTGCCAGTCAGGAATAGTCAACAAGACAGCAATTAGTGGCATGATAAACCACGAGAAAATTCCACCGGTAATCCAATAGACTTCCCAGCGCCATTTCTTCACCCAATTGTATGGCATGTACCAACTTCCCGAGGCACCGCCGCCAAGGGTATGAAAAATAATCCCTAATAGTGCGTTCATATGTTTTGTTTAGTTAAGTTTTATCTACCAGATTATCGTTTGCTTGTTACATCCTTTTCGTATTGCTGAATGTCTGCAATATAAGCCTCACCGGCAATTACTCCTTTTTTCAGGCAATAGTAATCGAATACGGCAGCCCAAGGTAACGATTTAGCTTCTTCGAGCAATGCCATGCGTTCAAAATTTTGTCCATTGGCTTCATAAGCACGCAGTTGAGCAATAGGCTCCAACAATGCTTGTAACAAGGCTTTCTGAGTAGCGCGTACGCCAACCACATAAGCGCCAATCCGGTTGATGGAAGCATCGAAATAGTCGAGTCCAACATGAACACGGTCAAGCGCATTGGCGCGGATAATTTCCTGTGTCAGCCCCTGCAATTCGTCGTTCAGAATGACTACGTGGTCGCTATCCCAACGCACGCCACGGCTCACGTGAAGCATAATTTCAGGAGCAAAAAGCAACAAGGATGAAATCTTGTCGGAAATAACTTCGGTTGGATGGAAGTGTCCTGAATCCAATGTGATCATCTTGTTATTGGCAACGCCGTAACCCATGTAGAACTCATGTGAACCAACCACATAGCTTTCGCTTCCGATACCGAATAATTTACATTCGATACTGTCGAGCATGTATTCGTCGTTGGTTTTGTATTCGAAAATCTGATCGAGCGATTCTTTCAGATTTTTGCGGTACAGCAGACGGTCGACAGTCAAATCTTTCGATCCGTCAGGAATCCAGATGTTGTGGATACATTTTGAACCCAACTGACGTCCCATTTCTTCAGCAATTTTACGCGACTGAATGACGTGGTCAATCCAGAATTGACGGATAGCAGGATCGCGGTGCGACAAAGTAAAGCCGTCAGCCGATTTTTCGTGCGAAAAACAGGTACAGTTGAAATCAAGTTTATAATTTTTTTCTTTTGCCCAATCAATCCAGCTCTGGAAATGTTTTGGTTCGATCTGATTGCGGTCAACGGTTTCACCACCAAAATCGCCATAAAAAGCGTGAATGTTCACACGGTGATCGCCCGGAATTAACGACATGGCTTTATCAACATCAGCACGAAGTTCGGAAATTGTATGTGCTTTCCCCGGGTAGTTTCCGGTGGTCTGAATACCGCCGGTGAGTTCGCCGTCGCCATTTTCGAAACCAGTAACATCGTCGGCTTGCCAGCAATGCAGCGAAATGGAAAGTTTGTCTAATTGCTCTACAGCTTTTTCTACATCGACACCCAGGTCGGCATAACGCACCTTGGCGTATTCAAATGCCTGATTGATTTGAGATTCTTTCATGATTGTTTTATTCTAAATTAATTTCATTTTCAACTTTTATTTCTCCTCGCCTATTCACCTGTTATTTTCAGAAATTCCAGGTAAGCTTCTTCCCATTCGCTTGTATTTTCAGGTAAAAATTCTTCGATCTGAATTGACTCTCTAATAATCTTACGCATTTCTGACAAAGAATCGACGCACCCCGCAGCTCTTGCCTGAATCATGATATTCCCGATGGATGTTGCTTCTGATGGACCGGCTAAAACCGGTATACCAATAGCATTGGCAGTCCATTGGTTAAGTAGTGGATTTTTGGAGCCACCACCAATTACATGAAGCTTTTCGATGGCAAAAGGTGCCAGATTAATGAACTTCCCTAATACATATTTATACCTGAGCGATAAGCTTTCGAAAATGCAGCGTACAAACTCGGCATGGGTCGAAGGAGCAGTTTGCCCTGATGAGGTACAATAATCAACAATGGCTTTTGTCATACTAACCGGATTGGCAAATGAAGGATGGTCCGAATCGATCAATGACTGAAATGCAGGCGCCGATTCGGCCATGTGAACCAATTTTTCGTAGGCATAAGTAATCCCCTCTTTTTTCCATTCTTTGAGGCATTGTTCGAGGAGCCACATTCCGGTGATATTTTTCAGGAAACGCGTAGTTCCTTCAATCCCACCTTCGTTTGTAAAGTTAAGCGCATAAGTCTCATCGTTTATAATCGCATCTTTTACCTCGATACCCATTAAAGACCATGTGCCAGAACTCAGGTAAGCAAAACGTTCATTTTCTGCAGGAACAGCGGCCACCGCCGAGGCTGTATCGTGACCTGCAACTGCAACAACAGGTACTTTCCCCAATTCACATTCGTCGGCCAACGCATCGGTAAGTGTGCCAATTCGATGACCCGGCATAACGATTTCGCCCAAAATAGAAGGCGATACTTCTGCCGCTTCGAGCAATTGATTTTCGAATTGTTTTGTTCTCGGATTTAATATCTGCGAGGTGGAAGCGATAGTATATTCAACCACCTTATTTCCGGTAAGCAAATAAGCCAGGGCATCGGGCATAAACAACATTTCTGATGCGGCTTCCAAAAGCGAACTGTCGGCCTGTTTTAATGCAAACAACTGGTACAAGCTATTGAAATTCATCACCTGAATGCCCGTTAGTCCGTAAACTTTTTCGCGTGAAACAATTTCGAAGTATTTTTCGGGCATCCCATTGGTTTGAGGATCACGGTAAGCATATGGAGCGCCAAGTATGGTGCCGTCTTTGGCAATCAATGCAAAATCGACACCCCAGGTATCAATACCTATTGACGAAATTTCGACACCTTCTTTTTTAACTTCAGCCAGCGCCGATTTAAAATGTTCGAACAACGAATAGATGTTCCAATGAAAGTGATCGCCAATCTGAAGCATCTGATTCGGGAACCGGGTCAACTCCTTCATTTGGAGCCTGCCATTGTCGAGTGTTCCAAGTATTGAACGGCCGCTGGTGGCACCAAGGTCGAATGCCAGGAACGATTTATTTTTCATCAGTTTATAATTTGTTTTTTTAATTGCCGGATGGAACTCGCCATTACAATCATTCTGCTGTGTGTGAGGTTATCTCTCATGGCTCGTTTCACATCTTAATTCGTTCAGTTAGAATTTATCTTTTATGACTTTATTAACTATTATTGTAAGTGCAAAACTACTTACTATTTAATGCCAATAGATGTTTAAAATGATTCTTTGATTGCACAAAATGACACAAACAAAGATGTTATAAAATACAAAATATGTCTAACGAATCGTTCGTAAAATATATTCATGCCGGGGCGCTTGATAAAGAATGGGGATTATTCCTCACTGGGACAGGGTATGCACAAATACCGCCAAATTCTGTTTACCCGCCAAATGTGCACCCCAGTGGCTATTTCTTCACCTGGGAAAAAGGACGGGTTTTACAAGAATACCAAATCAATTACATCACCGAAGGCTCGGGAATATTTGAAACTAGTACCGATCAGTTTCAAGTGGTACCTGGCTCGATGCTCATTCTGCGCCCCGGAATGTGGCACCGCTACAAACCCGATCCAAATACCGGATGGAACGAACACTTCCTCGGATTTAACGGCGATTTCTGTTCGCACCTGTTTAACGAAGGCTTCTTTCAATCGGGGAAACCTGTCATGTATGTCGGCTTTCAGGAAAGTATCCTGAAACTATTTCTTGAAATCATCCAGTTGGTTAAAGATGAGAAAACAGGCCATCAACAGGTTGCTGCTGCGAATACAATACTAATCCTCAGCAAGATCCTTTCGGTAGTTCGCAACCAGGAATTCGCCGGAAAAAGCATTGAGCGCACCATCAGAAAAGCTTGTCTGTATTTCAGGGAAAACCTGAACACGAACGTAAATATTGAAGAACTGGCCAACGAACTGAATGTGGGTTATTCGTATTTCAGGCAAATGTTCCGGAAGTATACCGGCATTTCGCCCACCCAGTACCATTTGTCGCTCCGGATACAAAAAGCGAAGGATTTACTGATTTCGACCGATCAAAGTTTCAAGGAAATTGCCATCAACCTTGGATTCGAATCGTATTTCTATTTCTCGCGGATATTCAAGGATAAAACTGGGAAAAGCCCTATGGAGTTCAGGAAAGAACACCAACAAGGCTGACAAAAAGAGTCCAGATGAGCATTGAAGATTGAAAACAACAACTAAAAATAGTAGATATTCTTTTGGCCGCGCTTTTCCTTATACTCGCCTTTGCGCACCACTTTAACAATCGAACGGCGGTTAACTTCATGCTGTTCTTCGTTACAATCAACCCCATTGGTGCAATTATTCAGCAATCGGGTTTCGCCATATCCATGATACAATAAACGATTGGGATCTATCCCTTTCGAAACAATATAGTCGAAAGCTGCCTTGGCGCGTTTTTTTGAAAGCAGCATATTATAATCGTCACTTCCACGCGAGTCGGTATGCGATTCAATCCTTATTTCAAGATCAGGAAACTCCTTGAGAAGTGCTATTAACCGGTCGAGCGTTGCCGCAACATCTGATTTAACATCTGATTTGTCCAACTCGTAGTTGATGTACTCCAGTTCAACAACCTGTAAAGCCTCGCCATCTTCTTCTTCCATACTCTTAGGTGCAGGCGAATTATCAGCATCTTCCATCTTTTGCTCAAGAAAAATTTCGGGAAATGCCACATCGTTTGGACGAAGCGATGCGGTTCCGATTATGATTTCGTTTTCGTTATAAAATTCCTTGGTTACATTAATAACATATTGCTGTCCCTTGTTCACTTCAAACTCGAACTGCCCATCAATGCGGGTGATGCTTGAGGCTATAGTATTTCCAGCTTCGTTAATTACTGAAACAGTAGCATCAGAAAGTACGTCTTTTGTGTCGCGGTCCTTAATTACTCCACGGATAATAACCGGGATACGTTTAATTTTCATGAAATACAGATCGTCGTCGCCTTTTCCACCCAAACGGTTTGAAGAAAAATAGCCTTTCACTCCGGTCGAGTCAAGAGCAAGTCCGAAATCATCTTTTGATGAATTAACGGGATATCCCATATTTTCAATGCTGTTAAAAATGCCTTGTTCAGGAACCGAAAAATAAATATCGAGAGCTCCCAAACCTCCATGCCCATCGCTTGAAAAGTAGAGAACACCGTCGTTGCTCATGAACGGGAAGAACTCGTTTCCTTCAGTATTAATTTTGGGACCCAGATTAAAAGGTTTGCTCCATTGTCCGTTTGACAGTACACTGAAATAAATGTCGGATTTACCATATCCTCCGGGCATGTCAGAAGCAAAATATAATACCGAGCCTTCTTTATCAATCGACGGGTGACCAACAGAATATTGATCGCTGTTAAACCTGAAACTGCCAGACATTTTCCAGTCATCGCCCTCCAGTTTTCCAACGAATATTTTCAGATTAACCACACCATCGCGGCTTTTGGAAGTTTTACCTTTCACCAGATTATTCCGGGTAAAATAAATTATGTCATTTTTTGAATCAATCGAAACCGGGCCATCATGATAGGCTGTTTTCAATTTCGGGGCAAAAGATTCTACTGAATTTAAATCACCATAAGGGCCTATTTTTGCTGAATGCATTTTCAGATAAGGCAATTCGTTCCATTTATATGTAGCGCCAGCTTTGGTGCCAATAGAAGTTGACGAAAAAATAAGCTTATCCTCATAGAAAGCAGGCCCCATATCAGAGCCAATTGTATTTATGGAGGTGTTCATGATTTCGTAATTGGTAGAATCGCGCATCAGGAACTTAATGTATTCGAGCAACGAAACCTGCATATTAACGCGACCGTCCTCTGGTCGCAGGTCTGAATATTCCTTCAGCCATTGTTCGGCAAGCAGGTATTTGCCGTTGCTTTTCAGTGCCTGTGAATAATTGAAAATATCTTCGGGTTGCTCGGTGTGCCGGTCAATCAGCTTCTTTAGCCAGCTTTCAACCGCTTCCGTATTTCCAACATTTCGGTTCGACTCGGCCAATTGTTTGATAAGGTAATTATCGGTAGTGTCTTTTTCATAAGCATATTCGTATAAGCTGATAGCCTCAATATATGCAAACTCCTCAAAACTTTTATCCGCAAGTTTAGTGGTAAGTTTCTGGCTGAAACTCATTATTGGGAACAAAAAGGTAAGAATTACGCCCCACAAAAATATGTTTGAAAGTCTTCCCATTAAATATTGCTCTTTCACCCGAAAATAAACCCTTCAGAAACTGTTTAAATTTTACTTTTGGATTCTCTTAAATACTCATTTTATCAATATAAACTGCATCCTATTCCATCGTGTCTTTGGAGTATTCAAATTCATTCCCGATCCATTGATGATTTTCAGTCTATATAAATTATCGTCCGAAATATTTAGGATAAAGATATTTCTTCAAACTGCCTTTTAAAATAGGCAAAATGCTGATTTTGGGGGTTAGAAAACCTGAGTTACGACTTCAGAAAACCTGAGTTTATGATAATGCAAAAGTCCAAACCCGAAAATTCAAACAGTGTCTCAATCAATCGAATACCTGTAATTCTGGCACACTCAAATAAACCTGGCGAATGGATGGGAGACTCCCTGGTTAGAAATACCTTGGTGATCTTACCCTGCCGCTTCCAAAGTCGAAATCGAAGGTGACCATAATTTCATGCGTTCCATTGTTATAAGCTCCCAGTTTGTTAATTGGGAGATCATAAGAATATCCGACTTTTAACTGGTTAGTGGCCTGAAGCTGTAATAAACCTCCAAATGAATCACCAATCCGATACATCGTTCCTAACCAAAGACGATCATAAAACAAGAATGTGCCAGTTATGTCTAACGAGACAGGGGCATTCTTAACATATTTGGTTAAAATAGATGGTTTAAATTTAACAATTCTATTTACATCTATAACATAACCTGCCATAAAAAAAACGTGCATCTGTTCTTTGCTAATACTTTGGGTAGAAACTCCACTTTCGTTGATCTTGTTTTCGATTAATTTGGGAATTGAGAGTCCTAAGTAATACCTAGGTGTGAAATAGAACGCGCCCACCCCAAAATTTGGCAGAAATTTACGGTTAATATCGTTCGCGAAAACAGGGTCGTTCGGGTCGTTGGTAGTAAGGTCTGAAATATTCGCTTCGAAAAAATTAACTCCCCCCTTTAATCCAAGTGAAAGACTCCGTCGGTC
>JAHEYT010000056.1 GCA_023251455.1 Bacteroidota bacterium | reverse complement strand
ACCACAATGGCATCGTCAACCACAAACCCGATCGCCAGTACCAAAGCGAATAAGGTGAGCAGGTTTATTGTAAATCCGAATACATTCAGGAAAAAGAAGGTGCCAATAATAGCAACCGGAACCGAAATAGCCGGAATCAGTGTGGCCCTGAAATTCTGCAGGAACACAAAAACCACAATGAATACCAGAATAAATGCTTCGAGCAAGGTCATGAGAACTTTTGAAATTGAACTATCGAGGAATTCGTTGGCATCGATAGTTACCTTGTATTTGACTCCTGCCGGAAAAGTTTTGGATGCTTCTTCGATTACCTTTTTTGCCTGAATAATTACGTCGCGGGCATTTGATCCAGGTGACTGGAAAATGGCAACTGTAATTCCAGGTCGGCCCATTGCGGAGGTGGTCACCCCATAACTCAGAGCGCCAAGCTCGACGCGGGCAACATCTTTCAGTCGCAAAATATTTCCATCTTTATCAGCCTTGACTATAATATTTTCGAACTCGGATGGCTGGCTGAGCTTTCCTTTGTATTTAAGTACATATTCAAACGATTGTCCGTTGCGTTCTCCCAAACGGCCGGGGGCAGCTTCCAGATTTTGCTCACTCAGGGCTGCCGTAATATCTGTAGGTATCAGGCCAAAAGTAGCCATAATGTCGGGTTTCAGCCAGATACGCATTGAATAATCTTTTCCGCCAAAAACGGTTGCCTCGCCAACGCCGTTTACACGCTGAATCTGAGGCAACAAGTTAATTTTGGTATAGTTCTGAAGGAAAGTTTCATCGTATTCGTCGACTTCGCTATATATCGAAAAAATCAGCAACATATTGGTTTGCCGCTTGGCTACACTTACTCCTGAACGGGTTACTTCGGCCGGAAGTATGCTGGTGGCGCGTGATACACGGTTTTGCACGTTCACCGCCGCCATATCGGCATTGGTGCCCTGCTTAAAGAAAACCTGAATTGACCCCGTACCAAGATTACTGGACGATGAGGTCATGTAAATCATATTTTCTACCCCGTTGATTTGTTCTTCAAGTGGGATAACCACGCTTTTCAGCACGGTTTCGGCATTAGCCCCGGTGTAGTTTGCCGACACCATAATGGTTGGAGGGGCAATATCGGGATATTGCTCAATGGGCAAGCTGATCAATCCGAGCACCCCCAGAATGACAATAATGATTGAAATGACCGATGAAAGAATCGGGCGTTCTATAAATTTTCTGAACATAGGTTTCTGGATTTAATTTTTAGCCTGGTTGGCTGCTGGCATATTTTCTGAAAGGCTTCCGACTTCTACCAGTTTCGGTTTGATTTCGGCATCATTTCGTAACGAAGCAATTCCCTGAAGTACAATCTGGTCGCCGACGTTTAATCCGTTGGTAACCACATAAGAATCTTTCAGGTTACCGGTAAGCACCTGGATTTCGGTATTGTGAACCTTGTTATCGGCACCAACCAGGTAAACAAAGTACTTGCCTTGCAATTCGTAAGTTGTTTTCTGCGGAATGATGATTGTCGAATCAATGAACTGTGGAATGCGGACTGAGCCGCTGCCACCGCTGCGCAGCAATCCTTCGGCATTCGGAAATGTTGCCCGAATATTGACTGCTCCGGTTGTCTGATCAACCAACCCGCTGGCCGTTTCAATGCGACCGGGTGTTTCATATGCCGAGTTATCGGCCAAAATGAGCGATACATCAGGAAGTTTGGTAAATTTCTCCTGAAGATTTTTTCCTTCCAGTCCTTTGGTCAGAGATAAAAATTCTTTTTCGTTTAACGAGAAGTAAGCGTACATTTTTTCGGTGTTCGAAACGGTTGTCAATGGTTCGGCAGAAGTGCTGCTTACCAGACTTCCCACGCGATAGGGGAAAGTACCGATTATTCCATCGGCAGGACTGGTTATGGCTGTATACTGAAGATTGGCCTTCGCATTTTCGAGGTTTGCTTTGGTCAATGCCAATTGTGCTTCTTTTGCTTTCAAGGTCGAATTGACCGATTCCAACTCAAATTTGCTGATGATGTTCTTTTCAACCAGCGGTTTGGTCTTTTCCAGGTTGATCGCAGCTGAATTTACATCGGCCTCGGCAACTTTTACCGAAGCTTCGGCTGAACGCACCGTTGCCTGAAGGTCGTTGGCATTCAGGCGGAAAAGTACCTGTCCTTTTTTCACTGAAGCGCCTTCGTCAACCATAATTTTTTCGATGTACCCGGCAATCTTCGAGCGGATTTCAACCGTTTGTTGTCCTTCAAGTTTCGAAGCATATTCTTTAAAGAGTGTGGTCGACTGCTGTGCTACAGCAATTACCGGATATTCTTTTACTTGTCCGGCAGGTCCTCCGGGAGCCCCACCTTGTTGTTTCTGGCTGCACGACGCAATTGTAAGCGCCACTAAAACCATTCCTAAATTTCTGAGTTGTTTCATTGTTCTCATATTCATATTCTGTTTTATTTGCTTTTATCATTCAAAAATTGTTCGACTGAACCTCCATTCTCCTGAATTTTATTCAGAACCCGACGGAAAGCTTCATAGTCTTTGTTATCAACCTCGGCGAGAAGTTTATTTGATACTTCAATAGTCAATTCGGTTATTTGATTCATCATTTTCGTTCCTTTTGGAGTAAGCAGGAGGTTTTTTTTGCGTTTGTCTTCCCGGTTGGCTAGCCGAACCACATATTGTTTCTCAATCAGGCTATTCATTTGCCGAACGATGAGCGATTTGTCTTTTTGCAAATGATTAGCTATATCCTGCTGGATGAGATCGCTGTTTGAATCAATCAATCTAAGCATAACAAACTGTTCGAATGTCAGTTCAATTTCTCTATTTCGGAATTCAACTGCAACCTGATTCAAGAAAACCCTTAACGGTAGACCCAAAATATACCCCAATGGTTTAATAGCGTCCATTTAACATTCAATTTTGGGCAAAAGTAGTTTATAATAGTTGACTTATGCAACCATTATTTGTTAATAAATATTAAGGATACGGAAAGGTTAATTCTGTTGGGGAAAAATGAAGAAATGTGGTGCTTTATTCGCCTGAAGAGAAAACGATCCCGCTACCTAAGGTAATAAATTGCTTATCCTCGTAAGGGTTGTAGGTATAGGTAAGAATAATTGGAATTGACAGGTTTGATGAAAGCTTAAGCTCTTTGCTAAGGGCAATTCCGGAATTAATAACTGCAAGTTTTTCAGCATAATACCCTTTGAATGGAGTTAGGCCAACAAATGGTTCAGCATCGATTTTCAGGAAGGGAAATGGATATTTTAATTCAAGGTAGGTTGAGTAAAATGGATTTCCTGTCTCTTCATTCTTATCGCCCACGAACAAAGTTCCGACCAACCACTTTATCCGATGTTTTTCGCCCGAATAATTGTCAACAGTTAGTTCGAGTGAGTGTCGGTTGTATCCATCCTGAAAATTTAGGAATTGATTTTTTTCACCTACAACCGGATTGTAATAATCTAAAACAGTTACCGTAAACTCCCCGAATTGCCATGCCGGAATCAGGTCAATTTCTGAATAACTGTTATTTGTTGTAATTGATGTCCAGACATTAAGACTGAAATGTCCTTTGGTAAAAGTGACCGAAGGTTCTATGGCAGGAGCATTTCCAAGTTGTGTCCCTCGCCAGATGTGCCGACTTTGGATCATAACTTCAGCTTCAGGAAAACTAATCTGGGCAACTCCACATAAACTAATGGGGATAAATAGAATGGCGATGAATGACCTGATCATAAGTGTTGATTTTGATTCAAATGTAACTAATTTGATGATGATGCAAGAACCCGTTTACTTAATAAAAATGTTGCAAAGGTCGTCAGAATGAACACTGTTCCAAATACCAAAAAATATGTATAAATTGCTAGAAAAATTAGCTTATGAAACGACTTGGATTGGTTTTAGCTCTCAGTATGCTTATTTCGCATGCATTTGCACAGGATGCGCAGAAAATTGCCGGTATTTGGTGGAACGATGAAAAAACTTCGAAAATTGAAGTGAAAGAAGAAAACGGGAAATTTATCGGTACAGTGATTTACATTAATCCGGAGAAATATGTGAATGGTGAGCCAGAGAAGGACAATATGAATCCGGATGTCAATTTACGTTCGCGTTCAAGATTAGGTTTGCAGATTTTATCGGGACTTAAATTTGATGCTTCGGATAAAGAATGGCAGGGTGGCCGCATCTACGATCCGAAAAACGGGAAAACGTATGATTGTTTTGCCTGGTTCGAAAAGGATGCCAACACGTTGAATATTAAAGGGTATATAGCTGGAATGAAATGGCTTGGACGAGCAACAACCTGGACCCGCACAACCAAATAGTTTACTGAAGAAATTATCCGTATAATATTGCTAATAAGTCATTCATAATCGTTAATTATTGATTATGAATGACTTATTTTTTTTGAAATGTTCGTTTTTACTGCTGATTGTTGAGCTCCTCTAAATTTTCATTCCAACCTTTTCCGAATCGTTTTGCTTGTTGTTTTAAGCTTTAATATAAGGGTTAAGAATAATTAACTTTTTAGATTTAAACGTAAGCCGATAAGAACAAAGCTTTTACTATTTTTGTTCTTCATTTTACGAATCAGAAGCCATGAAATGATTCATATCTGAAATAGATATTGTAATAGCGACTGGACATTTTAAACTTCTGTTATCCGGTTCAGAAAACATTAATTAACAACGCGTTAGAGATGAAATTTTCCAAAACAAAAAAAGCAGCAATTGTCATTGTCGGGATATTTGCTTTTGCGATAAGCTTCTACAGCTTTAAACAAGACGATAAGAATTTCCAGATAGCCAAGAATCTTGACATTTATTACACTCTTTTTCGGGAATTAAACCTGTTTTATGTCGACGATGTTGATCCAACCAAGTTGGTGAAAACCAGTGTCGATAAAATGCTCGAATCGCTCGATCCATACACCAACTTTATTCCTGAAGATGATGTGGAAGATTTCAGGTTTATGACTACCGGAGAGTATGCCGGTATTGGCGCATTAATCAGTAAACAGAACGGTAAAATTTTAATCGCAGAGCCTTATGAAGGTTTTCCGGCGCAGAAAAGCGGTCTTAAAGCTGGTGATGTTTTGCTTGAAGTGGCAGGTAAATCAACCGAAAAACTTTCGACTGAAGATGTGAGCGCCCTTCTGAAAGGTCCGGCCAACAAAGCGGTTGTCGTTAAAGTGGAGCGATACGGACAGAAGAAACCGATGGATATTGAAATCATGCGTGAAAAAATCCAGATCGATCCGGTTCCTTATTACGGAATGCTTGATAAAGAAACAGGTTATATCCGGCTGTCGAGCTTTACCGAAAATTGTACCGAAAGGGTAAAAATGGCATTGATTGAATTAAAGGAAAAGCAGGGAGCAAAAACGTTGGTTCTGGATCTTCGTTCAAATCCGGGAGGTTTATTGATTGAAGCAGTGCGAATTGCCAATCTGTTTATTCCTAAAGGACAGGAAATTGTAAGTACCAGGGGTAAAGTAAAACAATGGGATAAAGTTTATACCGCTACTGAAAATCCGATTGATACGATAATACCCATTGCAGTGCTGGTTAACCGCGGATCGGCTTCGGCTTCCGAAATTGTTGCCGGTGCCATTCAGGATCTCGATCGCGGTATAGTCATTGGAACTCGTACTTTCGGTAAAGGCCTTGTTCAAACTACCCGCGATCTGAGCTACAATGCCAAACTGAAAATAACTACTGCCAAATATTACATTCCGAGCGGACGGTGCATTCAGGCTCTCGATTATGCACATCGGAACGAAGATGGAAGCGTGGGAATTGTTCCTGATTCCCTGATCACTAAATTCAAGACAAAAAAAGGACGTGTTGTTTTTGATGGCGGAGGTGTTGCTCCCGACCTTACGGTTGAAGACGAAACACTGAGCAACGTGGCTACAAATTTGGTAACCGGTTCCGTAATTTTTGACTATGCTACCGTTTACAACAGTAAAACCGAAAAAATAGCATCTCCTGAGGAGTTCGAGATCTCACCTGAAATTTATGCAGATTTTATTCAGTTTGTTAAAGGTAAGGACTTTAAATACGAATCGAAAACCGAGTCAGAATTGGATAATCTGTTGGAAGTAGCTAAACGAGAAAAATACTACGATATTTCGAAAGACGAATTTGAGAAGCTGAAGTTAAAGCTCGGGCACAATCTGGATCAGGATATGGAGCATTTCAAG
This sequence comes from Bacteroidota bacterium, assembly GCA_023251455.1. GTDB lineage: Bacteria > Bacteroidota > Bacteroidia > Bacteroidales > Prolixibacteraceae > Aquipluma. The sequence continues at coordinate 41,692 of JAHEYT010000056.1, read as the reverse complement.
AAAGAGATTTCCGAATTGCTGACCGATGAAATTGTTTCGAGATACTATTATCAGAAGGGAGCTATAAAGGCCGCATTGCGTGGCGATTCGGATGTGAATAAAGCTGTGGAAATATTGCATAAACCCGATGGATATGCTGCCATTTTCGATTCAGGTAGAATCATAAAATCAAATTAATCTGTATTTGTCGATCTGATTTGGCTTCAATAAGTTCGCCTAAAAAAAAACCCGGACAGGAAACTGTACCGGGTTCTTTATGCTCTCAAATTTAGCGTGAATTTACAATCCAAAAATATGGGGGTACAATATTGCCAGAACAAGAGTTGCTATAACAAGCATCGCCAAACCAACAAAAAACAGAACAACTCCAACTCTGTATCGTTTGTTCGATTTCACCAGTTCGGTTACTGAGTTAATCTTGTTAATCTTATTGACCATCTTTTGCAAAGCCATCTGATCTTTTACAATGTAGTCGTATGCTCCAGATTTCATACTGTTAATGGCAATGTCAATACTATCCTGTCCCGAAAGAAAAATAAACTCGACGTTTGGATTTGTTTTCTTTGCCTTAATCAAAACCTCAATACCAGTCATTCCTTCAAGCAAGTAATCCTGAATAATGATATCCGGATTTTTTGTCATGTGGTTTAAAGCTTCCTCTCCAGACAAATACGATTCAACGTTAGTGAATTTATTGGTTTTGAGGTAGCTAACGACAAGCTTATTATACATCTGATTGTCCTCGACGACAAATATCAGGGGATTCTTGGTGTTTTGCATGCTGTATATATGTTTTGGTCAAAAAAAGTCGTAAGGTTTACTCTTAATACCAATGATTGTTAAAATGATTATGGAATATAGAGTAATCAAATTTAGAAAAAAAAAACAGATTTTATCAAGGATTATAATTTAAGAACGTTTGTTTTTTATTTTTATGCTGACAAGCGATAAATTTCACAACTTTGAGAGCTGAAAACTGATCAGAAATTCCCGTTTTTCGGGAAATGCAATCGAAATTCTGAATGGAAATTGGCAATTCAAAACTGATAAAAATGAATCTAACCATCGACATTGGCAATACAAATATTGTATTTGGGGTTGCCGATCAAAATGAGTGGGTAAAGATTTGGCGGATACAAACCGATTGGTCAAAAACGGCTGATGAATATGAAGTGATTTTCAGGTCGCTATTTGCAAGTTCGTCAATTAGTTGTACTGAAATTTCACGTACAGTTTTAAGCAGTGTTGTTCCAAGCCTGATCAGACCATTCAGGGAAATGCTGAATCACCTGCTTGGATGTTCTCTGCTTTTGGTAGAGCCTTCCATTTATAATAAACTCCCCATTCAAATAATTGATCCGTATGAGATTGGAACCGACCTGGTTGCCGATGCTACCGCTGCTTTTATTGGTTATGGCGGACCCGCAATGATCATCGATTTTGGAACTGCACTTACATTTACAACCATCAGTAAGTCAGGCGAGATTCTTGGCGTGGCCATTTCCCCGGGATTGCTCACTGCACTAAAATCACTTACAGGTAATACGGCTCAATTGCACGATGTATCGCTTGATGCACCACCATCGGTTCTGGGTAAAAACACGGTTCATGCTATCCAATCGGGCATTGTTCTTGGATTTGCAGGTTTGGTCGATTCAATAGTCAGTCGTACCGAAGAAGAATTGGGCGAAAACCTCACTGTTATTGCAACCGGAGGCCTTTCATCGGTTTTGAAAAATGTGTCATCAAGAATTCAACTTATTGACGAAAATCTGACTCTGGATGGGTTGAAATACATGGCATTGAACCTTTAAACTGACTTCTTTATCTTTTCCCTCAGTTCTTCCACGTTTTTATGACAACTTTTGCAGCTGACCGAATGAATGTTATTCGGACTGTTTATATCCAGATAAGTGGTATTCATTTTAGCCACATCCAGTCCGCAGTTTGACAAAGCCGGATGACAATTTTTACATGAATTTCGGGCATCGTTCGAATGTGGTGAATGACAGGCATTGCATGAAATTCCTTCATGAACACCTGTTGGTGTGCGGTCGTCCTGCGAACCGGTCTGATGAGCGAAATTGGGAGAATGGCACTGCTGACAAAGCCGGGTTGCTGCATCATCAGCAACTTTAACCGGTTTCCCATCGTCCTTCATTTCAACTTTCATGAGTTTGTCGGCACGAATTATTTGCTTGCTGTCGCGTACATACCAGCTAATTGATGGTTTGCGGTTGGCTCTATCATACGAAATTGCATTCGGCTGATCCAATCGGGAAGGTCTTCCCAGTAATTCGTTATTGGCATGCATGTAGTGACACGACAGACATGGTATTGTTGGATTTGTGGCCTGATTCATATCCTTCAATTTCCAGACACCATCAGCATTTGAGGGTTTCTGAAGAAGCGTTTTGATGTTTCCATCGTAAAACATTCCATGACATCGCAAACAAGCCCAATAGGGAGCTTCCTCCAAATTGTGTTTTCCGTTCATAAAGATGTCGGCATAATTAGCTGAGTGTCCGCCTGAAAGCCATTTTTTGTATTCAGACTGGTGGCATTTTATGCATCTCTCGGAAAGCTCAAGCACCTGTTGTTCTGTCATCCGGATTTCATCATGTCTCTTTCCGTCGCCCCAATGCGTAAAAACCATGTTCGCCTTTTCTTTGAGGCTGTGAATTCCATTGCTAATTGCTGTTCCATGGCATTCGATGCATCCAATTTCGCGGTGGGCCGAGAGTTGCCATTCTCCAGCTGAAGGACTAATTTCGTGACAGCTGGCACAGGTTTTCTCCGGATTGGCTGAATTCCATTGCGAATAGCCTCCAAATAAAAAAGTCAGACCGATGAATAAGACTACAAGTACTAAAAGGAATCTTTTTAGGTTCATGTTCAATTAGTTTCGATGGTTGTCATTGATGGTCATTTGTTGTCACTGATTGTAATGCGACGCAAGGCAAATGACTTTTCTATTTAAATTTCGTTCCGGAAAAGTTTTTAGCGATATGTCCACCAACCCAGTATCCAAGAGCCATAATGGTAAGAGCAGGATTAAACCCTCCACCATTTAACATGATACTGCCGTCGGCCACAAACAAATTGTCGATTTCGTGCACCTGTCCGTATTTGTTGACTACCGACGTTTTTTTGTCGTTTCCCATGCGGGCAGTTCCATTTTGGTGCTGACCGCCACTTGGGCCGCCTTTTCCGCCAACGCTTTGCCAGGTTTGATAAGCTCCTGCTTCTTTCAGAATCGACTCAGCTTTGGACGAAAGGAATTTACAGTGTTCGTGGTCTAAAGGATGGCGTTCGCCCGACATGGAAGCTACCGGAATTCCCCAGAAATCTTTCACTTCAGCATCAATCGTTACTCTTGAATCGAACATGGGCAATTCCTGAATGGGGCCAACAACCTGGGCAGTTCGGTGGGACATGTTGCGTTGAAACTCCTTGTGCTCTTTTCCCCATCGCGACGATCCCGGTGGACGAATATTTGTATATAAGTAGGGGAGTCGGTTAAATTCGTTGGCAAGCAAACCACCACCGATAATTCCGGGGTTATGATGGTTGAAATCGCACCAGGCCACAGTTGCTCCTGGTCCTGAAAAGTCTAGGATATCGTAATCAAACAATCCGTAAGCGCCGGTATAAGCATGCCCTTGTAAGTTCCGGCCTACCCAATCGAAATTATTTCCGGCTCCATTCTCAAAAAGTTTCGATTTGGAGTTGAGCAACAAACGCGCTGTCTCGATAGCTGCCCCTGAAACTACAACCAAATCGGCAGTTTGTATTTGCGGTTTGTTATTCTGATCAAAGTATTTTACGCCGGTCGCTTTACCATGATCGTCAATCATGATTTCCGATACAATGCTACCAGTTCTGATTTCACAATTTCCGGTAGCAATAGCAACTGGAATAACCGTATTCTGACTTCCGTTTTTGGCATCAACCGGGCAGGCAAACCCGCAACAGGTGCGGTTGCGGATACATCCGGCGCGATCGTTGTATGGAATTGAATTCCGGAGCATGGGGATTGGGAATGGGTGAAGTCCCATCTTTTTTGAAGCCTCGTAAAGCACTTTGGCCTCCTGGTTGTATTCGAACGGAGGCATCGGCTGTTTTTTCTTTCGCGGCGGTGCAAACGGGTTTTGGGTATCGTCGCCCGAAACGCCAATTTCCCACTCCGCTTTCTCGTAACAAGGCTCCAGATCTTCGTACGTTATTGGCCAATCTTCTAGGGTTGAGCCTTCTACCGAACCATAAACCGTTTTCAGTTTGAAATCTTCTTGCATAAACCGCCAGGCCATGGCTCCGTAACTCACTGTTCCGGAGCCGACACAGGCTGCATTGTTGTTGTAGCCACCTTTGATTGGCGTTACAATTTGTTTGTTCCCATCTTTATAAGTAACCGTCCTTGGATTTTTTAGGTGATCGGGGCCAAAAGGCGAACCCAATACTTCAGTACGCTGAGAAATTAGTTCATCATTCGGATGTTCGTCGTAATTGGGCCATTCGCCGCGCTCGAAAAGAACTACCGTTATTCCTTTTGTAGCAAGTTCTTTGGCGACAATTCCGCCTCCGGCACCTGCTCCAACAACAATTGCATTTACATGTTTATTTGCCATAGTTAAATATTATCTTGAAGCTTTGCTACCGCCAAATCCAAGTCCACCAACTCCAATCAGAAATCCGAAAGTGTACCAGCCACCGTTATTATTGACCGCCCAAACGGCTACATTATCGCTGAATAAACTCACGACAAAAGAAGCGGGAGCAATAATTCCATGCCACAATCCACCGAAGAATCCATAAGTATGTCCGGTCTTGCAGGCTTCAACATGCTGTACTTCGGCGCATGATGAAAACAGGAACAACGCAATAACTACAAATGCAGCGAGGGTTAGTAAAGTCTTTGTCTTCATAATGAATAAATTTTGGGATATGAATTACCGAACTTGAGGTTTTTCTGAATACTGAGACTGATCACTGTGTTTTTTAGGCACGATATCGGTTTTGGCCAATTACCAGTGGGTAATCTATTTTTAGCATTTCGAAACTCATATAATTTTTGTTTCCGCCGTGAATGGGAGAGCCGTAAAATCCCTGCATGGTATGCGAACGCACGAGATTAAAAAAGTCGGAAGGTTTTCCCTGTGGCCATTCGGATTCGTTCAGTTGGTTCGATTCCAACACGATCAACAATTTGGTTTGTTCATCGACTGCCAGGTTCTCAAAAAGTTTGGTATGTTTTTTTATACAGTATTCCTGAAGGTTTTTTATGCCATTCCGGTACGTCTCCTGATCGTAATGAAATACTCCGGAAAGCTGCTTGTCGATGTAATAAATAACTCCGGCGTCGGTTGCACCGGGCGATTCATCTTTCGGAATAATTTGTTCAGAAAAGGCAATGATGCAAAGGGCTTCTTCAGGAGTAAAAAAACGATAAATACCATTCTGTTTCAGGCACGAAGGGAAAAGTAGAATGCTTCCAAAAGCAAGACTTGCTGATTGGATGAAATCGCGGCGGTTTAGTTTAGTCATAACAAAAGAAATGAAGGGATGATGATACTGAATTTCTTAGATCATAAAGATAGAAATTCAATTTAACATGACTTGAACTTCTAATACTTTTATTTCTAGATTATTCCGGAAGTTGAATCGAGGAAACGATCCACTTTTTCAATCATTTCTAATTTTTCTTTTTCACCCAAAAAGCTTGCAGTAAAAGAGTTTTTGGCTAGCTGAGAGATTTGATCTCTAGTCAGATTTAAAGCTTCGGTCACTGCCAGATAATTCTCATTCATGTATCCGCCAAAGTACGCCGGATCGTCAGAATTAACCGTTGCAATCATCCCATTTTCAAGCATTTTAGTAAGTGGATGTTTAGTCATATCACGAACTACTTTCAGCTTCAGATTCGAAAGGGGGCAAACTGTGAGTGGCATTTTTCGCTTTACCAATTCAGCAATTAGTAACGGATCTTCGAGCGACCGATTTCCATGGTCGATGCGCGAAACATGCAGTAAATTCAAGGCTTCCCAAAGGTATTCGGGTGGGCCTTCTTCTCCGGCATGGGCAACAGTCAAAAATCCCTCCGCTCGGGCTTTTGCAAATACACGCTCAAACTTATTGGGTGGATGACCTTTTTCCGACGAATCCAATCCAACAGCGGTGATCCAAGACTTATAGAGCATTGCTTCCTCCAGCGTTTCGAAAGCTGATTCTTCGCTGAGGTGACGTAAAAAACTTAGGATCAAACGGTAGCTGATCCCAAGTTTCTGGCGTCCATCTTCCAAAGCCCGATGAATACCGGAAATCACTTTATCGAATGAAATTCCTCTTGAAGTATGGGTTTGCGGATCGAAGAAAATTTCGGTATGCAATACGTTTTGTGAATTGATTTTCAGGAGGTATGCCCATGTCAGATCGTAAAAATCTTGCTCTTCAATCAGTACGTTGGCTCCATTATAATAAATGTCTAAAAATTCCTGAAGGTTATTGAAATTGTACGCTGATTTCAGTTCTTCAACCGAATTGTATTTTAGCTTGATGCGGTTCCGCTCTGCAATTTTAAACATCAGTTCAGGCTCGAACGTACCTTCGATATGCAAATGAAGTTCTGCCTTTGGAATGCCTGAAATGAAATTTTTAATCGTGAACTGACTCATAATGCTTTTCCGTAATTCACTCCTTCAGTAATTCGAACATTATTTGTTTACTTTCTTCAATAGCAAATCTACCAAATTGTTTGCAGCTTTCAGGTTCTCAAAACTTTCGGGGAGCAAGGCGTGGTCGATGTACTCGTTATATAACCACGGATCGCTTACCAACAACACGTAACCTTTTCCGTAAGTGGTTTCGGCCATAAAAATAGCATCCGATTCGCCATCTTTCAGAACTGGTTTGGCATTTTTAGTTAAAACAATCGGGGCAACCTCTTTCATGTAAATTTTCTTTACTCCGGAAAATAACGGATGATCGGTGAATTTGGTTTCAGCGGCCATGTCCCAAACTCTGTTTGTTACCGGATTCAAAGTTAACGGCTGCATATAAAAACCGAATTCGCTGGCCATCTGGTTGAAATGGGTAAACTCGCAATTCGGTCCATCGTTTCCCAACAATAACAGGACTCCCCCTCTGCTAACCCATTTTTTCAGGAATTTTATATCGTTAGCCTGAATATAATTTGGATTTGGATTTTCCTTGGTGGTATCCGGATCAACAATGATGTAAACGTTCACGTCTTTCATCGATTTACTGTTGGGCGCTGAAGCAATAGTTGTCAGTTTGGCTCCGCGTTTCAGGAACAGATCGCCCAGTTGTGAAAAGCCGCTAAATTCCTGATCGTCCCAAGTATAATGGTAGATTTTACCGGTTTTGGCATTTGTTTCATGATTGAACCAGTTGTCGAGTCCAACAGTTTTCTGGGCAAAGCTTCCGGTGGCCAGAGCACACAAAATAATAGAAAGTGTTAATAATCGTTTCATCGTGTTATATATTAGATATTTAGTTGTCTTTTTTACTCCTGAAACAGATTTGTGCAATCGATTTCATTTCTGCAAATCTACAATTATTCGGATGTATTTTTCTTCGATGGTCAAATATTTTCAATTCCTGAAACCAACCTCACGATTTGTTCGGAAGCAGAAACAAGCAATTGGGCAGCATTTGCTTTCGATTCCTCCATGCTCATTGGCCGATTGGCAATGGCAAATGCAGATGTTAGGCCCTGATTGTAAAGATTTTTAAGATCGCCTTCAACAATTCCGGCGAGGGCAATAACCGGAACCTGATATTTTTTGCCTAATTGCGCTACCCCGCTGATCGTTTTTCCGAAAGCTGTCTGTGAATCGATTTTACCTTCGGCAGTAAAAACCAGCGACGCATGCTGGATGTGTTCTTCCAGACAGGTTAGTTTGCTGATCAAATTAAATCCAGCAAGTATTTCGGCTTTGCAAAAGGCCATCAGTCCGGCGCCCAATCCACCGGCAGCACCAGCCCCTGGGAAGTGTGAATAGTTAATTCCAAATTCCTGATAAAGCACCTTGGCGTAATGTGCCATGTTTCTTTCGAGTATTTCCAGCATTTCAGGAGTTGCCCCTTTTTGTGGCCCATAAATACGGGTTGCTCCGGATTTACCTACGAGTGGATTTTGGACATCGCAGGCCACTGTAATTTTTATTTTTTTGAGTAATGGATGGACATTTGAAAAGTCAATTCGGTAAAGTTCGTCTAATGAACCACCACCCAACCCAATCGGGTTGTTGCTTTTATCGAGAAGTCCGAATCCAAGAGCCTGAGCCATTCCGGCACCGCCATCGTTTGTAGCACTTCCGCCAATTCCAAGAATAATTTCAGTAAAACCGGATTCCATAGCGGCTTTCAACAGTAGGCCAGTTCCATAGGTAGAGGTAATCATCGGATTTCGTTCTTCCGGTGCGATTCGTTCAATTCCTGATGCAGCAGCCATTTCAATCACCACAGTTTTGCCGTCGCCCAAAATTCCATAGAATGACTGGATCTGGCGGTTCAGCGCATCAACAGAAGCAACCTGAATAATCTTTCCATCGGTTGCTGTAACAAGGGCTTCAACAGTGCCTTCACCACCATCGGCAATCGGGATGCAGATGATTTCAGCTTCAGGAACGGTTTTTTTGATGCCTCCTGAAATCGCAAAAGCCACCTGGGTGGCTGATAAACATTCTTTGAACGAATCGGGGGCGATAACAATGCGCATGACTGTTTGATTATAAAACTGGTTTTCAAATGTAAAGTATTTGGATCTGGAAACAATCGGTAATTACCTGATCTTTTTATCCGGCTGGTCCTTCCGTGGGATCAATTGCATTAACTAACATTAACAATTATCTAAGTATCATATAATGAGATATATAGATTATAAATACGGCACAATGTTTAATATTTCATTCTAATAATTAAACAAAATGGCAATTGAATTCCTTATAGTGTTAAATTTTAAACAAATATAAACATGAAAACAATTATCGCAATCGGGGTTTTAGTTGCCTATACATTATTATCGCAAGTTACTTTTGCCAGTGGCAACTTAAAAGTTAATATTCTGCCAAAAGCGGAAGGAAGGGCTCTTCTGGAGATTTCAAACAATGCAGAGCAAAAGGTTGAAATCAGTATTTCAAATTCTGAAGGTGATCTGGTATTTTACCATGAAACCGAAGCTGAGCATACTCAATATAACCGTACGCTTAATTTTTCGAAACTGGAACACGGCGCTTATAAAATGATCGTACAAGTTGATGGTGCCTCAACCGAACAAATGTTGAATGTTGGGAGACATGGAATTGCAGTGGGTAAGATCGTTGAAAAGACCGAACCAATTTTCAGTTTTAAAAATAATCAGCTTCGTGTTTCGCATCTGAACCACAACCAAGATGAAATGAGCTTATACGTATATCAAGGCGGTAGCTTAATTTGGAATAAAGAAATGGGAAACACATTTGCTCTTACTGTTGGATACGATTTAAAAAATCTTGATAAGGGAAATTACCAGATAGTTTTTTCATCGGGGGATGAAACCTACGAATATGATTTGAAAAGGGATTAAGGTTTGATTTCGGTTAATGGAAAGCCCGTGAGATATTAGAATCTCCGGGCTTTTTTATTTTGAAAAAATCTGTTTTAATAACTTGGTTTTTTCCTGAATATCATTTGTAATTCCTAAAACCGAAACAGTGGCTCCTGAAATGGCGTCGATGCTTTTACCAACAGTGAGCGAGCGGCTGCCATCGTATCCCTGAAATTGTTTCAACCAGCCTTTGTTCGTTACTTCTTGTCCGTGAGTCGCCTGGTAGTTGTACACTTTTACCTGCTGAACCGAAAGATGGTCATCAAACACTAGCAGATAATCGAAATATTCCGGGGTCTCAATTCCAATTGTCAGGGCAGGATTTGAACAGCCACCTGCGCGGCAGCTGTTCACTCTTCCTACATAAATATATTTTTTCAGGTTGTTCAAATCATAAATCGAGAAGAATTTCCCCAGTGTTGAATTTGCTTCAGGAAACGAAATTTCTTTCCATTTAGGGTCATCAACTCCGCTGATTTTCTGAATTTCCTTTTTGAGGGTTTTGTCCTCAAAGTCCAACCCTTTTGGAGGGAAACTGATGGCAGTGAACCAAAAACTGAATGCTACTATTAATAGTTTGAACATGGTATTTTCTGATTAAAACATAACTCCCAGACCTGCACTGAATACTTTGGTTGAGCTGCTTGCCCCGTCTGGTTTTACCCATTGCATATCTGTTTTCAGAACGGCGCCCTGCGCCAGTTTCAAGGTTAATCCGGCAGTTACAACCGAGTTTTTGTACGATTCGTTTCGGGTAATATTCGAGGCGATATCGGCATGGGTGTCGTAACCCTCAAGTCGCACAAAAGGGACAAGTTCTGTTTTTACTTTCTCGAAAGGACGGAAAACATTGTAGCCAGCTTCAACATAATAGCCAGTCATCAGGCTTCCCAAATCGTTGGGTGTGGTTTTGTTTTTTCCGGTAAAGCGATTGTACTCATCGGTATTCGACAATGAAACCGAGTAGAATTGTCCGCGTAATTGAAGCCCTTTCAGGTTATATCGCGCATCCAAACCGATCATCGACATCCCCACAACTGATGAATCAGCTTTAGCCAACGCAGCTTCGTTGTCTTTGGCAATTCCATTATAAAGCTTGCTCTGGGTATCGCCAAAATAGCCCGACAATCCAATGTTCAATCCTCTGATTCCGTAGTATTCAACTTTCGCGGTAAAGTTTGGTGAGCTGATGAACGACGAAGCCCCTTTTTGGCGTCCGCTGCGTAGACCGCTTTTGCCGTTCAGTTTGGCTGTTCCGTCGTAACCGTTAAATCCGTTTACCAGATAAGCCTGATATTTAATTGAGGCAGGCTGAATGGTTCCTGAAAGTCCAAACCCGATCTCGCGCCAGGTAGAGGGCGAAATTTTGTTGTCGATCAGCGGGCGCTCAACTCCATTAAAGGTGGTAGGCTCGTGATATTCGTTCACAATTCCCATTGGGATCAAAAGCAAACCTCCGCGAAAATTGATTGATTTATTTATTTTGTGCTGAAGGAAAGCCTGTTCGACATACACTTCCGACACGTGCTCGAATTCGAGTTCGGTAACAAACTGGGTTCGTTCGTTAAACTGATAACCAAATAACATGACCATCCGATGTACATCGAGCTCACCGTTTTGGCGTATTTCAGAACTCAACGGCTGGTGGTAGTGCACTTCGCCGTAACCTCCAATGGTAAGTTTATTGCTCGATGATAGCAACTGATCGGCTAGGTTCTGGTATGTAGGTTTTGTTTGTTCCGATGTTTGAGCCTGTGAAAACAGGACAGTTAACACCAATGCTGTAGAAAATAAGATTCGCTTCATATATCTTTTTCAGTGAGATTTTGTACTGCCAAAAGTATATGCTCTGCATAAGGTGTGAAATCCCTAAAAGTGGGGATATTTGGATTGAAGATCGAGTCCAGATTTGAACCAACAAAAAGCCCCTTTGCTTTTGTAAACAAAGGGGCTTATAATATTTTGGACTATCGTTTATTTTTCGAACAAATTGCTCCAGCTTTTTGGCTGGCGATTTTTCCAGGTTCCTTTGTGATAAACGTAACTCACGATTAACGGCAATACCGAAGTAGCTTCAGCAAAAACCATTTGTTCGTCGGTTACCTGAACTTTACCCCATGAGCTGGCTTCTTTCAGGGTTGAAGATGAACAAGCTCCGTCGCGCACATCTGCCACAGTAATCTGAACAGCATATTGATGCATTGGAACTTCTTTACCTAAGATTTCAGCGCAAACTACAGTGTCCTGAGCAAAATTCTTTGGAACGCCTCCACCAATCATGAACAAGCCAGTTACGCCGGCAGCCATTTTGATTTTGGTTAGTTCAAGGAAATCGGCAACAGAGTCAATCGAAACGTGTTTTTCAGGATTTTCCCATTGGTGTTTAGCCAAACCAAAACCTGCGCTTGAGTCAGAGAAAGCAGGGCAGAAAATTGGAACGTTATTTTCGTAGCAAACCTGGATCAGGCTATCTTTTTTTACTGAATTCACAGTCAGCCATTTGCCCATTTCTTTGATGAATTCGCGCGAAGAATATGGTCTTCTTTCCAACGAATCGGTAATTTCTTTGATGGTTCCATCGCAATTCTGCAATTCTTCTTCGTCGATGAAAGTGTCGTAGATACGGTCGATATAAAGGTCGCGCAAAATACCATCGTTAATTTCGGTGGACCCGCGGTAGTGTTTGTGCCCAAGGGCTTCGAAAAAATCCATGTCGATAATAGAGGCGCCGGTAGCCACAATTACATCGATCATATTATTTTTAACCATGTCGACATAAACCTGCATACAACCTGCAGCGCTGGTACTTCCGGCCAGGGTCAGAATGTTGGTACATTCGGTATTGTTCACCATTTTCAGTAAAATGTCGGTTGCACTGGCGGTATCGCGTGAGGTGAACGACATTTTCCGCATAGAGTCAATGATTGGTGTTGAATCGAATGACTTAATGTCGATGTGCTCGATGGTGTCTTTTAATAAATCTGATTTTTTCATCCTTCTGATTTTTCTCTTTTTATTGTACTTTCAGACAATTGTATTTGTTTAAATATAAGCCAGATAGACCAGCTCCTTTTTTTTGAAAAAGCGTGCAAATATAGTATAAAATATTTGGTTCTGTCATTATTCTCTGCTAAAAAGTTGTTCGCGCTATTTGTGCCTATTCTCCTATCGAGAATGATCGTTGATTAATGCAATAATTACATACGGATTCCTTCGGTAAGGGTTCAATTATTTATTTCCCTGAAGGTAAAACCATGTCTTTCAGGAAGATTTCGGCAATATCGGCAATCGATGAATCAAGACTTCGGTATTGAAAGCCGATGGTACGGGTAATCTTCTCTCCGGAATATTGGTTTTTTTGATTCGTTCCAGATACAGCTTCGCGGGTAATCACCGGAGGTTTTCCGGTAAAGAAACTTCCGGCTTTGGCCATTCTCCAGGCAATGTGCAATTTAATGTCAGAGGCAAAACTTCGTGGTCGAGGTTTATTCAGTCCATCAGCTATTTTGTTGAAGAAATCCTGATAGCTCAAGTTCCCTGCATTCAGGATAAATCGCTGATTTTTTACCTGCTCAAATTGGGTTTCATCCATCAGTAAAATCATGGATTTTACCACATCGCGTACATCAACAAATCCTGAAATGCCTTTAGTGTAATAGTTCAGACCTTTCCAGATCGACTGAAAAAGCTTTGGACTACCAATTTCCCAGTTTCCGGGCCCCATAATGATAGAAGGATTCACGATTACCGCATCCAGTCCTTCCTCAATGCCGCGCCAGACTTCCATTTCAGAAAAGAATTTACTGAGCGAATAGCCCGATTTGCGTTTCGAGGGTGTCCAGTAAGTTTCTTCGGTGATTTCACTTCCATCCTGAGTTTTGCCCAATGCGGCAATGGAACTCACGTGGCAAAACCGTTTAACTCCGTTGTGGATTGCGGCGTCAATCAGGTTCCCGGTGCCTTTCACATTGTTGTTCAGCATGATGTCGTGATCGTCGCCATGAAACGAAACAATGGCGGCACAATGGAAAATACTGGTTATTCCCTTCAATGCTTCTTCCAGACTCAGGTAATCGAGAATGTCGCCTTCAACCCATTCGATTTGCGAAAATAAACCATCGGCTTCAGGAGAGTAGTACGAGAATATTTTCCTGACCCATTCGGTGTTGCTTTGCGGCCTGCGTAACGCTTTTACCCGATGCCCCGAACTGGTCAGTTCATAAAGTAAATGTGCTCCCACCAATCCGGTACCACCCGTAACTAAGATCATAATTATGAGTTATAAGTTATGAATTATAAGTGTTTAAATTTGAGTCCTTATAACTTTAGGCACTCCGAATTTTAGGCACTTCGAACTTATTTTTAAGTATTCCAGGGCATAACAGCCTTTGCTCCAAATTCTTTAGCTGTCAGTTTTCCAATTGGGACAATCAGTACGCCAACATTCCGGATTGAAGGTGCGCTGAATTTGAATGGAAGATCGCTATACTGTGTCATAAACTGCTTGAAGAGGCGTTCTTTCTCATCAAAATCCTCAACGATTTCAGCAATTCCTTCTATAATTACCGACTTGGATTTAACCCGGTAACTGCATCCAACCTGTTCATCCTGCCAGGCGAGTTCTTCTCCCAAAGTCCAGTTAATGCAAACCTTCGGGTTCTTTTTGATGGTTTCCCACATTCTTCCGTATTGCGCAGAATGCAAAATAACCCGGTCGCCATCTAAAGCAAAATTAAGAGGCAGAATATAGGGTACATCATCCACAGACATGGCCACATAGCAGGTTTTGCACTGCTTCAGAATGGCGTCGATTTCTTGCCGGTCTTGAATAAAATGGGTTCTCATATTATTGGCTTAACTCATTATTTATAACTCATAACTCCATCAGCTTATCGTGCGGAATCCAAGTAGTACCGAAAGTTCTTTCATCACCTTCTTCAGGTTTTGATATTGCTCCATGCATTCCATCAGCTTTTCAGTTTCATTATTTTTGTTGGCTTCGTTGATCTGATGCTCTATTTTTTTGAGCAGAGCCTTTACGTTTTTCAGCTTGTATTCCTGAACTAGTTTCGGAACCAAAACATACAATAATTCGCTTTCCGATTCTATAAAAGCTCCGCCTTTGCTCCAGCGTTTGCTTTCTATGTATTTTTCGGCCAACAGGTTACTGGCGTATTGGCTTATTTCCTGATCGTGGTGTTGGGTGAAATACCTGATCGGATCAAAATCTTTGTTTTCCAGGTTCTGTTCCATGTCTGATAAAATAGCCCTGACTTTCGGGTTGACCGAAACCAGTCCGTCGTTCTGCAATTCAGATAACACGTAAACCCCAACCGTGTAAGTATGAACTTCGTGTGTGGTTTCGTCCTCGATTTCGAATACATCCTGATGAAAGTACTTCAGAAGGATTCGCAGGATTTCACGTTCTTCGGTTTCGAACGGGTTAACCACTTTTTTTTCAGTAACCGGAGTTGCAGGTTTTGCTGCCTGTACCTGTATTTCCTGAAGCTCTTTCCGGGTATGGTCTTCCGATTGTTTATTCTGAATTTTCCGGATTTCGGAGTACAAAACGGCTTCCTGAACATCCATCAAACGACTGCATTCCTTGATGTAAATGGTCCGGGTAATCGTATCAGGAATAACCGATATGGAGTGAACTATTTCGTTGATTAGCTTGGCCTTTGATACCGGATCGTTTTCAACGGATTCCATCAAAAGCTGAGTCTTGAACTTGATAAAGTCGGTTTCGTTCTTTTTGATGTATTCGGTCAACTCGCTGGCGCTCATAGAACGGGCAAACGAATCGGGGTCTTCGCCGCGTGGTAACGGCAGCACTTTTACATTGATGCCTTCTTCCAAAACCATGTCGATTCCCCGAAGCGAGGCTTTGATACCGGCATCATCACCATCATACACAATAGTAATGTTGGGCGAAAACCGGCGGATCAGTCGGATCTGATCGATTGTCAGCGATGTTCCCGATGAGGCCACCACATTTTCAATTCCGGCCTGATGAAACGACAGCACATCGGTGTATCCTTCAACCAGGTAACATTTGTCTAACCGGGTAATATCGCGCTTAGCCTGATAAATTCCGTAGAGGGTCCGCCCTTTGTGGTAAATGTCAGATTCCGGAGAGTTAAGGTATTTGGCTACTTTTTTATCGTTGGTCAGGGTTCGTCCGCCAAAGGCAATCACGCGGCCAGCCACGTTGTGAACCGGAAAAATCACCCTTCCACCAAAGCGGTCGCGCACCCAGTCGTCGCGTTTTATGGTCAGCCCGGTCTTTTCTAGGAATTCCATTTTATAGCCTTCACGAGTGGCGGCTTGGGTAAATAAATCTTTACCGTCGGGGCAGTATCCCAGCTCGAATTTGGTAATAATGTCGTCGCGGATTCCACGTTCGCGCAGGTAACTCAGGCCAATTGTGCGACCTTCATTTTCCTTCAGCAAAAAGCGACTGAAATATTTTTGTGCAAAAGCCGACACGATCATCATGCTCTCGCGTTCGTCTTTCAGTGCCTTCTCTTCCTGCGATTCCTCTTTTTCCTCAATCTCGATGTGGAACTTTTTGGCCAGCCACCGCAAAGCATCGGGGTAACTAAGCTGCTCAAGCTCCATAACGAAGTTCACCGAGTTGCCACCTTTTCCGCAGCCAAAACATTTAAAAATTCCTTTGGCAGACGAAACGGTAAACGAAGGTGTCTTTTCGTTATGGAAAGGACACAATCCCAGTTGGTTAACACCTCGTTTCTTAAGCGTAACAAATTCCGACACCACATCCGAAATGTGCGCCGCATCAACAATTCGCTCGATGGTAGCTTGATCAATCATTGATGCAAATGTAAAAATTTAAAGGTTGAAATTTCCGGGATTTCCCGGTTGCCGAATCAAATTGTATTGCAAATCCGGATTTCTGAACTAATGACCTCATCCTGACTGCTCAGGTGAATGGTGCCTTCAAAGAAACTTTCGCCATCGAGAAGGTTGGGCATAATTTTCTGAACAAGACTTTCCATTTGCAGGTTGAAAATATTCAGAATATCAACCCATTTCAGTCGACCCGAAAGCTTATTTTCCAATACTCCGGAAAAGCGGGCCGATTCGTAAACGAAATAAATGGTGGCTGTTTGGCTTTCATCGTCAATGGCTTTAACCACCCCTCGTAAAACAGCTTCTGAAACTTCCAGTCCGCCAGCTTCCTGAATACTCCGGATGGCAGCCTCATTCATGTCCTCTAATAAACCGATGTTGCCTTTTATTCCTGAATGTTTCCGTTTCAGCGGACCATCTTCGGCAATCTGGTGTAAAAGGATATGATCGGTTTCGTTATCGAAAATAAACGAGAGTGTTTGGATGGATGTGTTGTTCATTTGCTGAAAAATCAGGAGTTAAGTGAATTCTGAATGATTGTCAAAGATAAAATTCGTAGCTGAAGAATTGTTGTTTGGGGCCAACCATTTCCTGAAAATTTTAACATCTGGGAGATCAGGTATTAACAGAACCAACCGCAGGCAAATGTTTAATTTGTATCTTTGGTTTAACCAAATTGATCTGATTATGTCTGAAAACTGGATGCTTTCAAGAAGAAAATTCCTCGGAATAGCAGGAACCACAGCCGCTGGATTAATGCTTTCGCCTGGTTTATTTGCCAAAGGCAACGAAAAACCGTTGATCAGGTTTGGACTGATTTCTGATGTTCATTACGCCAATCGCGAACCTGCCGGAAACCGTTTTTACAACCAGTCGCTCACCAAAGTTCAGGAAGCAATTGATCGGATGAATCAGGAAAACCTTGATTTTTTGATTGAATTGGGCGATTTTAAGGATCAGAATGCGGTTCCCAACGAGGCAAACACACTGAAATATCTGACCGATATTGAGTCGGTTTTTCAAAAGTTCAATGGCCCGACCTTCCACGTTTTGGGCAACCACGATATGGATGGAATTTCCAAACAGCAATTTTTGGAGAGGGTTGAAAACACTGGCATTTCAAGCTCAAAAAGCTATTATTCATTCAATCAAAAGGGTTATCATTTTGTGGTTCTGGATGGGAATTTTACCAAAGAAGGAAAGGCCTATGATCATGGAAATTTCTCATGGGACGATGCCAGTATTCCGGAAGAAGAGATCGGTTGGTTAAAAGATGATCTGAAACAGAACAAGCGTCCTGTCATAGTTTTCATCCACCAAATGCTCGACGATTCGAAGGGTGTGAAACAAGCGGTACAGAATGCAGCCGAGGTTCGGCAAATTCTGGAAGAATCCGGAAATGTGTCTTGCGTACTTCAGGGGCATGTTCACGAAGAGAGATACAATCTCATTAACGGAATCCATTATTATTCGGTGAATGCAGTGATTGACGGCGATGGTCCGGAAAACAGTGCCTACATGATTGTTGATATTTATAAAGACAAGAGCCTGAAAATCGATGGTTATCGGCGGGCTTCTGATCGCGAAATCAAAATTTGAACCACATAGGCTCATAGAGCACATAGAAAAAAGTTATTTGTAAAAAATTTATTATGCAATGGGGTGTCAGGAACATCTGAATAATAATCTATGTGTTCTATATGCCTATGAGGTTAGTTTAATATCCTTGACCAATGAAAAAGAAACTTGTCATTCTTTCAGGAGCAGGAATGAGCCAGGAGAGCGGTATTCGCACTTTTCGCGACATGGGCGGTTTGTGGGAAGAATATGATGTGACAGAGGTTGCAACTCCTGAAGCCTGGGCGCAAAACCCGATGCTGGTGATGAAATTTTACAACGATCGCCGGAAGCAATTGTACGAATCGGAACCCAATGCCGGCCATCTCGGATTAGTTGATCTGGAAAAGGATTTTGAAGTAAAAATCATAACCCAGAATATTGATGATCTGCACGAAAGGGCAGGTAGCTCATCGGTTTTGCATTTGCACGGCGAATTGAAAAAAGCGCGCAGTTCAGTTGACGAATCGTTGATTTACGATATCGATGGCTGGGAACTGAAATTCGGACAGAAGTGCACTAAAGGCAGCCAGCTTCGTCCGCATATTGTTTGGTTTGGCGAAGCGGTTCCGGCAATGGACGATGCCATTCCAATTGTTGAATCGGCTGATATTCTGGTGGTAATCGGCACTTCACTGAATGTGTATCCTGCAGCAGGTTTGGTAAATTATGCAGCCAAAAACACTCCAATTTATGTGATTGATCCTGATAGGCCTTCGGTTTTTATTCGAAATGTGAACTACATTCAGGAGAAAGCCGGAAAAGGAGTTGAAATTCTGAAAGCAAAATTAAAAGAACTGGCATGAAACAGTTTTATCTCATCGTTTGGCTGTTTGCAATTGCCAGCTTAAGTGGATTTTCGCAACGATTTGAAGGTGGTGTGATTGTGGGACTTAATGCTTCGCAGGTTGATGGCGATAATTATAGCGGTTACCATAAACCGGGCGTTGCCCTGGGTGGATATGTTCAAACTGAACTTTCGCGGACAATTTATGCAGGAATGGAACTTAAGTTGATGCAGAAGGGCAGTAGGAACATCGATTCGCTTGCTACTGATGGACAGATCAAATACATTATGCGGCTAAATTATGTCGATCTTCCCGTCTACCTGGGGATACGAACCAGTGAAAAAATATCACTCCTGGTAGGTTTGTCGCCCGGATATATGATCAGTGGAACAGAATACAACGACTATGGAAAATTGCCTGAACAAGACCAAAAGCCATTCAGTGAATTCGATCTCCAGGGATTGTTGGGTTTTCGGGTTCAGATCACCCGCCGGCTTTTTGTTGATTTACGCGGAGCTTATTCTGTTTTACCTATTCGCGAGCAGAAGGGTGATCCGCTTTGGTACTGGAGAAGCAACCAGTTCAATAATTTGCTAAGTACAACTGTTCTTTATAGGCTTGATTTCTAAGGTGTCGAAAGATCACTTAATAACTTAAATCAGGATAGTTAATTGCCACACTTCAGGCATATTAATTTTCAGGATTAAAGAAACAAAAAGAATCAAAATCAAGCAGTAATTTGTCATTTACTGTTGAAATTGATTCTTCCCGTTTGGATTCAATACCTAATCTTCTATTCAGCAAATATTAATTCTTAAATTCAGTGAATGTTTGGTCTCTTTTCTATTGTTCTGTGTTTATAGCAACGGGAGTGTTAATCCACTTTTGGGCCATTTTAACCATGATAGGGGTTTTATAGCTAGGGTAATTGCACTGAGTAACCCCCTGAAATAATTCTCTGGCTTTCTCGTAGTTGCCAACGCCATCGTACGCTAAACCCAATTCAAACTTGACGCAAGCATTCGTCAAATCCGATTTCTGATAATGGTTTATTGCCCTGGTATACTGCTTTTGCTTCAGGTGATTTAAGCCAGTCAGATAATTATAAACAGGTGAACTTTGTGGATCTTTTGCCCCCATGGTTAAATGGTCAAATTCATCGATTTTTTGAGTTGCCAACTCAAAATCACCATCTTGAATAGCACGTATACTTGACAGAAAAGCAAAATTTGACAACATTTTGGATACATCGGGTGCAACTGTTTCTTTCAAAAGTGCCTGTCCAAGGCAAGCCGATTCGTCGAGTGATTCAACAGGTGGTGCATATAATCCTTTAGACATAGCGATAATTGAACAGCAGAAATAATGCTCGTTCTCAGGACTATTTGGATCATATGCAAAATCAGTCACTTTCTGGAAGGTTGAATTTTCAGAATCAGGGAACAGGAAGGACTGCAAGTAGTTACTTTGAATTGACTTTTTACCATTGAGGTCTCTGGCTACCTGAAAATCGGATTCAGCCTCTTTAAATGTCCCCAAAAAACTGTTCATGTAACCTCGTTTTGCATAGGCGACATCAGTTTTTGGATTGATTTCTATTGCTTTCGAATAAGCCTCTTTAGCATCATAAATTCGTGTTTGTGCGCGGTAAACATCGCCTAAAGCAAGGTGAGCCAATGCTTCGTTTGGGCGTAGTTCAACAAATTTTTTCATGTATTTTTCAGCAAGTACCAAATCCATTGGTTTGTTGAGTACATAAGAGGCTGCCAGCGCCCTGTATCCCAATGGCGAAGTGGGTTCGGTCTGAATAGCATCTCTAACCAAATCTCTGAATTTTGTTATATCATTCATGGCCTGATATTCTCCGGCCATAATCAGAAGTGCCCTTCCACTATTGGGATAGAGCTTTACCAGCTGAGTGGCTAATTGTAAATTTTTACCTTCCTTATTTTCTGGAGCAATTGACTCCATTTCGAGCAGAATACGTTCACCTTCGCTTGTTTTGTTCCTGAATTTTAAGGCCTGATCGATATTCATTTGCTTTTCAGCAATATTATCAGAACTATAGGCTTTGTACAAATAAGCGAGAGCAAATGAGGGCTCCTTATTAAGTGCCTCATTGAAATGATCAAGTGCAGCGTCCATACGGTTCATTTCAAAAGCTTCACGACCATTCAGAAATGATTGAAGTGCATCGTTTGAATTGCAGGTTATCGGTATTTCACCTTTGGCCTCATAATTTGCAAAACTCAAAATTGGTGCAGCGAGTATCATCAGCAAGGACAATGCATTGAGTAAAATAATTGTTTTAACTTGTTTCATGGCATTCTGTTTTAATTTTGAGCAAAATGTACGATTGCATTCCTACTTAGTGACTTGTTTGTCACGGATATCAGCTTTTCAGCCTCATGTAATGGAGATTTAGCATTCAACAATAGTTTTATGAATCCAGTTTTCTAATATAAAGTTCGCTCAATTTAGCTCACAATGCATAGTAACATTGTTGCAAAAAATATCAAAATAAGGTTGGTATTTTAACTATTGTTTCAACGAGCAAAAGTTATTTTCAGAGGAGTAAATTGAGTTTGGCGATCTAAGATTACTCGTTTTCTGAAACTCGGATGATTTCTTTTATTTCCATGACAATATGCGAGGCGATTTCGCTTTGTACAGCGAGTAGATCTTCAATTTTGTGTTCAAACTGCTCCGACCAAATTTGAATGTCGCCCTTGGTGTCAATTAGTTGCACTGCAATCTTCAGTTTGTTGTCATCGCTACGTACACTTCCTTCAAGCACATAATCTATATTCAGTCTTCGGGCAATTTGATGGATCGACAGATTTTTTTCGCTTACCTGTTCTGCTGAAGTACGCGACACTAGCTTTAAATTCTCGATTTTTGAAATGCAATCGAGTAGTTCTTCCATGATTCCATCGGCAAAACTTTGATTTAGTTTATTGTCGCTGATATTTTTGAATGGCTGAACCATGATTGATTTTGAGTGGATTACTGCCTGAAAAATGGAATCTGTTTTCTGATCAGAGAAAAACTGATCATACCCGGCATATCCGAAAAAGATCAGAAAAATAAGACATGTTGAAATCAACATCCATCGATTTCTTAATTGGAATTTTCGCTTCAGAAATTGGAAATCCTTTTGCCTGGGAATAGTGTTTTTCCATTGTTCTGGTGGAGGAATAATTTGGTGGTCAACTGAGTCATGACTTCTCTTTTTGAGTTTGCCAGGAGGAAAACCAAAATAGTTGTGAAAGCATTTACTGAAATAAGCAGGGCTGCTAAAACCGACCTTATATGCAATTTCGGATGCCGTTCCAGCTTGGTTTGTAAGCATCTCGTAAGCCTTATTCAGCCTAAGTTCGCAAATAAAACGGGAAAGCGATTTCTGGGTGATTGCTTTTAGTTTTCGGTGAATTGTTGAACGGCTCTGCCCAACTGCCTGAGACAATTCTGTGGCGCCAAAATGTTCCTTCTCCAGATTTGACATGATGTAATCTGTGAGTCGCCGGACAAATATCTGATCAACAGAATTTTCGGAATTCATAGCTTGTAAATAAGCCAACAAAAACGATACGAAAAAACAGGATAAAAGGATATTTTTTGTGAAGAAATTATTGCAGTACGAAAAATATTTTGAAAGTTTCCAGCGGCTATAAGTAAAACAATCAGAGGCTGAACCCGAATGAGTTCAGCCTCTGGTTGTTTAAGATTGTACTTTTTCAAGAAGTACGGTAAAATGTCGCATAATTGCTGCTTCTTTCCGGATAAGCAGGCCCGTTCGGATTTCGTCGCGTATTTCATAGATGTTTTTCAGCCCGGCTGCTACTACGTCCATGTGGTTGTTTGAATAGGTGCGGCGCGGAATGGCCAGACGCAAAAATTCGAGTTTTGGATAGCGGTTATCGTTGGTTTCCGGATCGCGGTCGGCCAGCAAAGTACCCACTTCAACTCCCCGAACGCCAGCTTCCAGATAAAGAATAATGGCGAGCGTTTGGGCAATATATTCTTCTTTGGGTACGTGCGGCAAAAATTTCTTGGCATCAACAAAAACAGCATGCCCGCCAATGGGCTGCTGAATTGGTATTCCGTATTCCATTAGTTTGTTGCCAAGGTATTGAACCTGCTTAATTCGCGTATCCAAAAAATCATTTGTCGTTACTTCGTCGAGCCCAACAGCCAGTGCATTCATGTCGCGACCAGCCATTCCGCCATAAGTTACGAAACCTTCGTACATGATGTTGAACGTAGAAGCTTTGTCGTACCAATCAATGTTTCTCATGGCCATAAAGCCACCAATGTTTACAGCGCCGTCTTTTTTGCTACTCATAGTCATGGCATCGGCATAGGTAAACATTTCGCGCACGATTTCCTTGATCGTTTTTGTTGAATATCCTTCCTCGCGTTGCTGGATAAACCAGGCATTTTCGGCAAAACGAGCCGAATCGAAAATCACCGGAACGCCATATTCCGCAGCCATTTCCTTCACAGCTTTCAGGTTTGCCATCGAAACGGGTTGCCCTCCGGAAGAGTTGCAGGTAATGGTCATGATGAGCGCTGGAATATTTTTTTCAGGCTGAAGCTGGAAGACTTTTTCAAGTTTGGCAAGGTCGACATTGCCTTTGAAAGGGAAATTACTATCGGTGTCAAAAGCCTCGTCAATGGTACAATCAATGGCTTTCGCCTTGCGATATTCGATGTGGCCTTTGGTGGTATCGAAGTGTGAATTTCCGGGAACAAGATCTCCCTCTTTCAGGATAACTGAAAACAAAACATTCTCGGCAGCGCGGCCTTGATGAGTGGGTAGGAAATGTTCGAATCCAAAAATCGTCTGTATTTTTTCTTTCAGGTGGTAGTAAGATGATGATCCGGCATAGCTTTCGTCGCCGGTCATGATGGCGGCCCATTGTCGGTCGCTCATTGCTCCGGTTCCACTGTCAGTTAGCAAGTCGATAAAAACCTTGTCGCTGCTCAGGTTGAACAGGTTGTAATTGGCGTCGGCAATCCATTGTACGCGTTGCTCGCGTGTTGAACGGTAGATAGGTTCTACCATTTTGATTTTATAGTTTTCGGCGAATGGTAAGTTCATGTGAATAAATATTAAGGTACACGATTAATCAAACATCCTTCGATGCGCGTTAAAAATGAACAGATTTTTTGATGAAAGAATAGAAATGAGAGCTGTCAGACTAACAGCGAATGAGGGCTAATCGGTAAATCCGTCCCTGTTTTTCAGGTTCAGGAAAAGGTGGTTGAAAAGTGTAGTTATTAAGATATTCCGTAAAATAGCATTCATGACTGAATTATATTCTGCGAAGATATAAAAACCATTTTTTGATTTTTATTATTATTTGTCAGGTTTATCAGGGAGAATCGATTGAATTATGCAGTCGCCAATGTGGCAATACTCACCCGGGCATTGGTTTTTGAAAGTATGGAAGCTGCGCAGGCTTCGAGCGTTGAACCGGTTGTTACTACATCGTCGATCAGTAAAATGTGTTTCCCTGAAAAAGCTTCAGGATTAGAAAGCTCAAAAATGCCTTCCACGTTTTGCCAGCGTTCGAACCGGTTTTTTCGTGTTTGCGTTTCGGTGGCTGTTACCCGTCTCAGGTTATTGGCTGAAAGTTCTTTGTTCATTTGTTTTGCAATTCCGGAGGCAATCCACCAGCTTTGATTATAACCACGTTTCTTCTCTTTCTGCGGATGCAAAGGAACCGGGCAAATCAGGTCAACCGACGAAAATTCGGGCGATTGCAGCAGTTCAATGCCAAACTGTTTTCCGATTTCCTCGCCAAGCTCTTTCATCCCTTTATATTTCAGGTTATGAAGTAATTTTTGGTACGGACTGCCTTTGCTGAATGTAAAAAAGGCAGTGGCAAATTCAACCTGCACTCTTCCGTAGAAAAGTTGAGCCACGGGGTTATCAGCTTTCAGATGAAAATTGGTCCGGGGAATATGATGCAGGCAATGCAGGCAAATCCATTGTTCCTGTTCAATGAGTTTATCGCCACAAACCACGCAAAGCCGGGGGAATAAGAGTTCGGTCAGGTAAAAAAAGATAGGAGTTTTCATCGCTGGTTTATTTATTGGGTGGATTGAAGCTCATCTAAATTTACAGAAAATTTGGAGTAAGTTGAGTGGGTTTCAGTAATTAATTTTCAGTGGTCCACAAGACTTGATTCTTGGCTGCTGCCAATATTTTACAAAAATGAGCAAATGAAATCGACATTTCAGGAGTTCTTAAGTTATTCTGCTATACATTTGTAATTAGATTCTGAATGCAAAATAATTAAGGCGAATATGAGTAGCATTATTAAAGTAGATGGCTATAATCTGACTGATGATTCGGTTTTTATGGATCGTCAAAACCATATGACTCCTTACTTAAAGGCTCGGATTCAGGATTTGTATTTCGACATTCATAAAGGAAATAAATCTGTTATTCCCATTATCCTGAAACTGATTGGTAAGTTTCCGAAAAATCCGCAACTAAAGAACTGCCTGAGTATTGCTTACAATAATGTTGGTGAAATTGAAAAAAGCGAGGAAGTGAACCGTTGGGTATTGAAAGACCATCCGGATTATTTGTTTGGAAGATTAAACATCGCAGCAGATTATTTTCATCGGGAAGAATTTGATAAAATACCGGATCTTTTGGGCGAAAATATGGAATTAAAAGATTTGTATCCAACTCGTGATGTTTTTCATGTGACCGAATTTACAAGCTTTACCAAGTTTGCTATTCAATACTTTTTTGAAACCGAGAATATAGAAGCTGCTAATTCGAGGCTGAAAATTCTGGTTGAAATGTTCCCCGACTATCAGGATACCCAAAGAGTTAAGGATTGGTATCATCTGAGGTCACTTGAAAAAGGAATTAAAGGATTTAATGCCGGAAAGACTAAAGTTATTTTACCTCAGCAAAAATCTTTCTCAGAAGAACAGACGAGAGAAAATCCGGTCTTTATTCATCACGAAATCTACTGTCTTTACGAATTTGATTTGAGTATTCCTCGTGTATTTATTGAAAACATACTTGCACTGCCCACCCCAACGGTGATAGCTGATTTGGAAATGGTTATAAACGATAGTATTTCGAGATTTCGTTATTTTGAAGAGCTGTTTGAGAAAGAAGGCATTGGCGAAGATCGGCTGACATTTCCACTACACGCCATATTGCTACTCGGCGAATTAAAAGCCAAAGAAAGCCTTGCAACCGTTTTGAGATTTCTTTCTTTTGAAAACGATTTTCTGACCTTCTGGCTCGGCGACCACAAAACAGAAACAATTTATGAACCAATATACTACTTGGGAGAGTCAAAGCTCGATCAACTTAAAGCATTCATGTTCAAGCCAAACGTAGATACTTACGTAAAAACGTCGGTGTTGACAGCTGTTCAGCAAGTCTATTTTTACCAGCCTCACCGAAAAAACGAGGTCATTCATTGGTATGATCAAGTGATTGATTATTTTATCGAAAATGCAGACAATCAAAATCTTAACAGCAGCGAACTGTTGGCATTTATAGTTTCAGACATTACTGAAATCAGGGAAAAGCGCCTCTTGCCAGATATTGAGCGGTTGTTTCGAATGACTTTTGTTAGTGAAGGGATTTGTGGTACAATTCAGAAAGTCAGGACTGAGATTGAAAAGGAAGGAAATAATCAAGAATCGAAACAGGATTTACTGGATATTTTTAACCGATACCTTGGATTTATTGGTACTTTCCTGCCGAAGAGAAAGAAGTTCGATAATATTTTGAAAAACTCGCCTGTAATTCCATTCGATCATAAATCTGAAATGTACTCGAAAATTGACAGTGACGATGACTGCTTGTGTGGAAGCGGGAAGAAATTTAGAGATTGCTGCATGAACCGACTCAACTAACAGATTTGGATAGGCCACAATCCCCGAATAAAAAAATACAACCGAGCGCAAATCTTTTACTCACCCAATATTCAGCTTCATTCGCGGTTTTATCAGCTTGGCCCATTTTTTCAGCACATCTAATTTGCCGAATTAATATCTTTGAAGATTATGAAGCTAAGTTTAACAAAGAAATATTTCGGTATTGCATTTCTGCTGTCGCTGGTGATTTGCATTACCATCCATTTCCCATTGGTTTTGGGTGTGCTGTTTGGAGACGAAGGTGGAAGAGGAGGTTATGGCAACCATAGGAGAGAAGCTTTCGATTTAGGATTGTCGATACTGGAGTTTCTCAATACATTTGTGGTTGCGTTCCTGGTCTTCACGCTCAATTTTTACCTGTTAAAACCATTCACAAGGCATCAAAAGATGAACCTCCGGACAATTTCGCTGGCTATCTTTTTGACCTTTTTGTCGGTTTTGCTACTTGGGCTAATTTATAATACGATCAAACCTTTGGTCGGAACTGAGATCTACGTGCAACGGCACCACGACGAATTGCTTTTTCAAAATTTCTTTAGTTCGGCATTGGTTCTGGGTTCAATTTTTATTATCCGGCTGATTTACCAAAAGCAAGCCTACGAACTGGAGAACGAAAAACTTAGAACAGAAAGCCTTCAGAGTCAGTTTGAATCGTTGAAAAACCAGATGAGCCCTCATTTTCTGTTTAATACACTCACTGCGCTTAAATCACTGATCAGGGAATCGCCAGACCTGGCCGATCAGTATGTCAATCATTTAGCCCAGGTTCTGCGTTATACTTTACAAAGTAACGAGAAGAAAACGGTTGCCCTTCGCGATGAAATGGAATTTACGGACTCTTATCTTTTCCTGATAAAAATGAGGTATGGCGCCAACCTGACCATCACAACTGAAATTCCGGAGAAGCTTTTGAGCATGGAGCTGCCCCCTTTAACCATACAAACATTGTTGGAGAATGCCGTAAAACACAACGAAATTAGCAACCGAAAACCACTCATCATCAGCATACAAACCAACGATAATGTGGAACTTATAGTTCGTAATCAGATTCAGAACAAGCTTACCCAGGAAGAGGGCACTGGAATTGGCCTGACCAACTTGTCTAAACAATTTCAGATTCTAGGTGAAAGAGATATTCAGATCATTCAAGAGAATAACGAGTTTATCGTGAAAATACCGCTGATCAAACCTGTAAACTTATGAAACGAGCCATGAGAGACAACCTCACACACAGGAGAATGACTGCAATGGCAAGTTCCATCTGGCAATTAAGAAACAAATTATAAACTGATGAAAGCGATAATAATTGAAGACGAAATACTGGCAGTTAACCACCTGCAAAGGTTACTGAACGAAGTTGGCGGGATTCAGGTAATTGCTCTTTTGGACAGTATTACTTCAACCGTTGAATGGTTTAAAACCAATACTCAACCCGATTTGGTTTTTATGGATATTCACCTTGCCGATGGTTCCGCCTTTAAAATTTTTGAATATGTCAACATCACGAGTCCGATTATTTTCACGACTGCTTACGACGAATACGCCATCAAAGCCTTTAAAGTAAACAGTATTGATTATCTGCTCAAACCTATTACCATACAGACGCTTGAGAAGGCTTTGGATAAGTTGAGAAGGCTCGTGGGTTCGTCGGCTGTACCAACTGAAATTCATCAGTTTATTGCGACTCTCCAGCGAGAGAGAGGGTACAAAACTCACTTTTTAATTCCGGTTAAAGGGAGTAAACTTATTCCGTTACTTGCCTGCGATATTTCCTACATCCATATTGAAGACGGACTGGTTAAAGCAAAATCAGCTGACGGGAAATCGTATGTTTTTGAATTTACGCTTGACGAGTTGGCCACAATGCTCAACCCGTCTGATTTTTTTCGTGCCAACCGGCAATTTATTATTTCGCGAAATTCAATAAAAGAAGTTGACTACTATTTTAACAACCGCCTGTCAATTAATCTGAAAGTACCTGTTCCTGAGGTGATATTGATCAGCAAAGTACGGGTTTCTGAATTTCGGGAATGGTTTTCAGGAGTTTAATTCCTTCTTCTTTTAAATGAATTTCTCCAGTTCGTTTCATCACGCCAGTCAGCTATTTCATCCTTAACTTTTGCAGCTTCACTGTTTATTCTCATTGGAATGAGTCGGTTCTGATTTAGATTTATCCTGAAAATCAAAAACAATTATCAATTTAATTCAGGAATCATGAAAAAATTAATCAACACATCAACCGGAAAATACGTGGTAAACGTATTGATGATCGTCATGTTTGCCGGTTTAGCAATTACCGGCCTATTTTTTATGGAAGGCGGAGGAGGCCACGAAGGCAGAGAGGGTCATGAAGGTGGCCGGCGACACGAACTTCGTGGTGAAAACAATCAGGAAAAACTACTAAAAGACATCGAAGAGTCAGATCAGATTGACCAGATGAGTTTTATAAACTTCGACGGGCCCAAAGACTTTGAAGGTCAAAGAGGAGGAGGAGGTGGCAATAGCGAAGGAATCCATCAGTTCTTCGCTATATTCTGGCTTATTTTAATGGCTCTGCACATCTGGCAACATTGGAACTGGTTCAAAAAGCTGTTTACTCGGAAACACATCATGGAAAACAAATTGCTCACCGCTACACTTGTTATGTTTGTGCTCCTGATATTGACAACCATTGGTCCATTGATGGAAAGCCACGGTTTTATTGGACAAGTGCTCATCGGGTTGATGATCATTCACATCATTCAACGCTTTAAATGGTATGTTGCCATTACCCAAAAGTTATGTGCAAAGAAACCAGTTGTAGCTTAAAATATTTCTGAATAAATTACAACCGATCTAAAATAAAACCAAACGCATGAGAATCCATACTGTCATTACAACTGTTGCTTTATTTTTCCTTTTTGCTTCAAATACAAAGGCAGGTGATGTTCTGAAAATAACACCTCTTCAGAGTGAACTTAGCTTTGACGGCATTCCTTCTGAACCTGCCTGGCTATTGAGCGAAAAAATTCCTTTAAAAATGCACTTTCCGGTTTATGGAAACCAGCCAACTGAGGAAAGTGATGTAAGGATTACTTACGACAAGAGTTATTTGTGGGTTAGCGCTAAGCTTTACTACAAGGATATTTCAAAATTGGTATCGAACAGTAAGAAAAGAGATGAAACTTCGGATAACTCAGATTATTTTGGAATTATCCTCGATTCGTACGATGACAATGAAAATGCGCTGGCTTTTTTCACCATGCCTTCCGGTTTAAAAATTGATTATTCGGTTTCGAATGATGCTGTTGGACGAGGACCAGATGATGGTAGTACGAATTACACTTGGAATTCGTATTGGGATGTGATGACTTCGAAAGACGATTCGGCATGGTATGTTGAAATGCGAATACCTTTTTCGAGCCTGCGTTTTCAAACTGTCGACAATATCTCAAAAATGGGATTGATCGTCAACCGGGGTATCAGCTATTGCAACGAAATTGACACCTATCCTGCGATTGACACCAAGTATGGCCAAAATGCACGGATGAAACCTTCGCAGGCTGAAACTGTAGCGTTTGAAAACATCGCATCACGGAATCCGGTATATGTTGCCCCGTACCTGCTTACAGGTTTTACGCGTGACTGGACATTAAATGAAAACGGAACCCGGTATGTGAAGAACGACAACCCCGATTTGACTGGAGGATTGGATGTTAAGTACAACATTAACAGCAATCTTACGCTTGACTTTACAGCCAATACCGATTTTGCTCAGGTTGAAGCCGATGATGAAATGGTTAATCTTACCCGCTATTCGCTTTCCTTTCCTGAAAAAAGATTGTTTTTCCAGGAAAGGTCAAGTGTTTTTAATTTCGAGCTTGGCGGGCCTCAGGCTTTATTTTACAGCCGGAATATTGGTATTACCAATGGAGAGCCTGTCCGGATATTAGGAGGAGCGCGTATGGTAGGCCGAATTGGCAAATGGGATGTTGGTTTTCTCGATATGAATACTGCCGAGTTCAATGGAAATCCAGCCGAAAATTTTGGCGTGGCCCGGTTGAGGAAGCAAGTAATAAACGAGAATTCATACATCGGCGGTATGGTAACTTCGCGGCTTGGATTCGATGGAAAATACAATGTTGCCTACGGAATTGACGGGATATTCAGGATTTTTAAAGATGATTATCTTGATGTGAAAATTGCACAAACTCAGGATAAGAACATTAAAAGTAATGCCGCATCGCTCGACCCGACTTTTTTTAGGTTGGCTTGGGAACGACGTACGGAAGAGGGTTTTGGTTTTGAAGGATGTTATGCTTATTGGGGAAAGGATTTTAATCCTAATTCTGGGTTTATTTTCACAAACAACGTTCACGAGATAAGAGGATCGGGCCGGTATGGCTGGTTTCCAGGTAATGATTCAAAGATTTTTCAATTCAATGCAGGCGTCGATTTTGAAATGCTTAGTAGAATTGAGGATGGGAATCTGGAAAATATGGAGATTTCTCCTGAATTTAATATATCAACCAAAAGCGGATATAGTGCATTTACAGCAGTCGCAATGCGAAAAGAGGGATTGGTAAGAGATTTCAACCTGACTGAGGATGTTTTTGTAGCAGCCGGTGACTATACATTTTACCGATTTTTTGGGAATATAAGTTCACCCAAAACAAAAAAGATAGCTGCATCACTCGATTACCAGGCAGGTGAATTTTACGACGGAAACCTGTATTCCGTTGCATTAAATCCTGAATTGAGCTTGTCGTCAAGTTTTCAGATTTCAGGCTCCTATCAAATGGATAAGGTCAGTTTTTCAACCAGATCGCAAAAATTTACCAATAATATCGCCAGGTTAAAACTGACTTACATGCTCAATACAAAGGTCTCACTAAGCTCATTTGTGCAGTACAACGAAATCGATAATATTATTATTACCAATTTCAGGCTGAGGTACAATCCACGCGATGGGAATGATTTCTATCTTGTTTTTAACGATTTACGAAATGCTGACAATTCTGAATTTACGATGAAGCAGCCGTCATACAATAACCGGACAATCATGCTGAAATACACTCATACCTTTAGGTTATAAGAACACAGAATGTTTGGGTTCTTTTTGAAGATAAAAGCATCAATAGGAGCTTATCCGGAAAAACGAACACCTATACGAATTAACGTGTAGGTGTTCGTTTTTTATAGGCTAAATTTCTCCTGAATCAGGAAAAAGTATCGGCCATCAGGTTATTAAACCATTTGAGCATATCTTCATAATTTTCGGAAGTTGCTCCATTCGATTCAGTTATGCCATTTCCTGTTGGTAGCATTGTTTTTGATGCGGGATCATATCGATATACAACCGACAACCACGATGCTGTTGTTTTTGTAATAGGAGTAAAGCATGAAGAATTCGTGATAGGAACCTGATTTATGGTTCCGCCTTTAAATGTATTGATAATTGCATCGGCACAAACTTTTGCTTCGGCGTTGGCGATATGACCAGCCTTAGGTTGGGTTGTGGAAGATGAATCTCCAATGATATGAATTCCAGCTAAATCCAGATTTGTAGATTCGTAGGAAAGTACATTCACTCCGGCCCACTTGCCATTTAATCCATTGGCCAACCCAATTCCTGAATCCGTAATTAATTTACCAGCCTTGTGAGATGGAATGGCATTAATCACTTTCCCGGTGTAGCTAAGTCCAGAACTGGTTTTCACAGTCATTGTATCAGCATTGATGCTGGCGATTGGTGCATTGGGAACATAAGTAATAATTCCTTTATGAGTTTCATTAAATGCCGTAGTGAAGTTCTGAAGTTCTGCCTGAATTCCGGGATTGGCATCCAAAATGACTACTTTTCCACCCCCTTTGGTACGTTTCAAATAATCTGCAACAACACAAGCGCGTTCGTAAGGTCCTGGTGGACAACGATAAGGGGCTGGTGGTATGGTTAAAATAAACGTATCCTTGCTGGTCATCGCCTTAATTTGGTTCTGCAACGAAGTCGTTTGAGCTCCAGCTTTCCATGCATGTACAATTTTGGCCTGATTCGCAGTTGTCCCGGTTAACGAGGGCAAAGGCTCAAAATCGATACCTGGAGCAAGTACAAGACGGTCGTAAGGAAGTACTACTCCATTCGATAGTGTAACTTTTTTCCCAACCGGATCAATTGATGACACAGAATAGTTTTGAACCTTTACACCGTATTTACTTTTTAAGGTGGAATAGTTGTAAGAAAGCTGGCTTAAGGTTCTTTCACCGGTCAACACCATGTTACTGAAAATATTGGAATAATAAGTCGCATTGGGTTCCACGAGGGTAACATCTACACCCGTTCCTCCCCAGAATCTGAGATATTTGGCTACTGTTGTTCCGGCCATTCCTCCGCCAACCACAACTACACTTCCAACAGCTTCAGCACTAGCCGATAATTGTGCGGCCATGGATGATTTCAATAACGAAAAACCTACTGCTGTTGCACCTATATTTTGTAAGAATCTTCTGCGTTCCATAGTTATTATTTGATTTGTTTTGAAATGTACTCAGCGATCAATTTAATTTCTTCAGTAGTATAAGCCCTTGCATGAAGGTTCATGATGTTGGACCTTGGATCTTTGGTTTTCATCTCATTAATATCTGAAATTATACTTGAGGCGCTCTGCTCCCCAATCTTCAGTTCTCCGGCATACCCGTTAGTGCCATGGCACTGAAAACAATTAGAGGCTAGCAGCCTTCCGGGTAAATCAATTGCACCTGCTTTCAGCGTCAAAGCATCATTTGAACTCGTTACCGCAGCATCTGTCTGATTCTCGTTTATAAGATCTTTACTACAAGAAATTACAAACATTGTCAAAAGCTCTAATGCGCTGAATAAGATTAATTTAAAAGATTTAGATTTCATAAATCAAAGTTTTGAATGTTGTTTTATTCTAATTGGGTTATAAAGTTGCTCCCTTTTTCAAGGCAGTGACTTTATTATCTAATTCGTGGCAAACCACGCTCGAATATTCAAAATAAGTCAGGACAAATTTCTGACAGAAAAATCTGAAGAACTTGAATCTGAAAAATATCGATTAAGCAGGATACAATGAGATTATTACCCAGATTTTGGATTTGACTTTGGTTTTTTTGAAGATTTAAGGATCTTAATTGAAAGACAATCTTTTTGGGAAAATAGTCTGCTTTAAAAGATCTCTCTCTGAGCTAAATAACGATCAAAATTTCAAATTAGTATTTTATCTTCCAAATTAATGACAGATTAGTTAAAATGACCTTCATGTAACTTTAATATGTTATCTCATGGCGTCATACATATATGTACAAATATGGATATATAATTTTAAATTTGTAGCTTGATTATTAGTTATTTTCAAATTTCTGGTAGGATTTTTTAATTTGAGACCTTTCGGATGGGATTATCAA
The DNA here is from genome assembly GCA_023251455.1 of Bacteroidota bacterium. Lineage (GTDB taxonomy): Bacteria > Bacteroidota > Bacteroidia > Bacteroidales > Prolixibacteraceae > Aquipluma. The sequence continues at coordinate 7,480 of JAHEYT010000056.1, read as the reverse complement.
TATTAGAATTAATTCTTAACGAAATATACCAGTGAACCGATTCTTGTTAGCAATTCATATATGCAGAATGATCAGTTTTAAGAAAGGTGTTAATAACAATTTAAAAAGGAATGCCGAATACCGGAGTAATTATTCAGTGGTGTCCTCATGGGTAGAATTGGCATTTAAAAACTGCTGAAGATTTTCAAACTCATTGCGAATAAGGGTGTAGCCGTGATTGTATAAGTTCATTCGTTTTTCAAGGCTTTGTTCGGTGCGTCCAATCGAGAATTCAGGAGAGGGAGCGATAATATATAGCTTCCCTTCGCGTTCCATTTGCTCGCAGAAATCAAGGGTCTTATTGTATTCATCATTTCTATTAAGCAAGACTTCCAGAAATTCAGGTTGCTTTCTGAAAGCTAGTTTAAAAGGAAGTGAATTTTTCATTTCTTTTTTTCGGTAGCCTCTCGGACGTGTCAAAACGACAACAGCTTTTTCGTGTTTACTCAGTGCGTATTTTGCTGGGATAGAATCAGAAACGCCACCATCAAAGAATAATTGGCCCCCAATGTCAACTGGTTTGGATAGAAGTGGAATGCTCGATGATGCAATAAGCGCCTTGTCCACTCCGATATTTTCGATTTCATTCTTTGTAAAGATTACGCTGTCGCCTGAATCTAGTGAAGTGGCTATAACATCAAATTCTGCCGGATTTTTATAGAATGCCTGTTCATCAAAAGGGACAAGCCTGGTTGGCAGTTCGCCAAAAACAAAATTCATGTTGAAATACGATCCGGTTGCAATGAGATGGCGAAATCCCATATAGCGTTTATCCGAAGGATATTCTACATTAACTTTTCGGTTTCTGCCTTTCTGTTTCGACAAATAAGATGCGCCAACGCAAGCGCCAGCCGATACCCCGATTACTCTTTCAAAATTTATTTCCTCTTCAATAAAGTACTCCAGTACTCCGCTGGTAAATGCACCACGCAGTCCACCACCTTCCAATACGATACACGAATTCTTCATAAAGAATAATAGCTATTGTCCCTGAGTTATGGGTAGTGTAAATGAAGCAATAGTGCCTTTTCCCTTTTGGCTATCTATTGTTATAGTTCCGTTATTTCTTTCAACGAAATCTTTGACAAGGATTAATCCTAAACCGGTACTCTGTTCATTTTCAGTACCTGTAGTATGAAGTTTACTGCTTATTTCAAAGATTTTTGAAAGTGAAGATTTCTCAATTCCAACCCCATTATCTATAATACTAATAGAAGCATTATTCAAGTTCTTGAAATCAGTCTTGATGATTACAGAACCACCCCGGTGTGTGAATTTAATGGCATTGCTGAGCAGATTACGTACGATGGTCTGAACCATGTTGGGATCAGCCAGCACAAAAATCTGATCATTTAATTCAAACTTGATGTCAACCTGTTTATTATCGGCTGATTGCTTTAATCCTTTTATTGAATTCTGAATAAGATCAGTCAGTTTTAATTCCGCAGGACTGAATTCAATTTTGTTTAATTGTGACCGCGCCCATATCAGCAGATTTTCAAGTAGTCCACTTACATTTTCAGCTGAATTGTATAAAGACAATAATATTTCTTTTAATTCTGCTTGACTGTGATCATCAAATGTGTCGTAGAGATGCCCCAGAAAAGAAGCAAGATTCCCGGTTGGTCCGCGTAAATCGTGTGCTATGATCGCAAAAAGTTTATCTTTAGCAGCGTTGGTTTCCTTTAGTTCAAGGTTTTTACGCTGTATTTTAGTGTAAAACCAGTATATGGAAATAGAAATTAAAAATGCAATTAAGATTCCTATAATCATTATTAGTTGCGATATCCTATGCTGTTTGATTATTAGGGAATTAATTTCATTTTGTTTTTCCAACTCAATAATCTGCCCGTTCTTTTTATCAATCTCATAAATTGCCTGCAACTGCTCAATTTTTATGTTTGCAGCGCCCGAAAGCAGCTGATCCTGAATTTCGATTTGTTTTTTCTGGCAGCTAAAAGCATTTTTAAGATCATTAATTTTCAAATAAGCTTCGGTCAACTTTGAATAAATGTTTAACTGGATTTTTTTTTGGTTGTTTGAGATGGCCAATGTTAATCCTTGATTTAAGCTTTTAAATCCCTCATCTGTTTGTCCTTTCCCGATGAGGCACAATCCGATGTACTCATATATTGTGGGTAAATTAAGGACATCGCCGACTTCATTTTTTACCTTAAGTGACTCATTTAAATATTTTTCAGCCAATTCATACTTTCCCATTGAATATTCAATCATACCCAGGTTCTTATGAGAGTTTGATAGTCCGTATTTAGATTTATTGGCTGTATATATTTCCAGAGTATGATTGATGTTCTTATGTGCTTCTTTGAAGTTTTTCGATTCTAAGTTGAGTAATCCAATCTGTTCATAACAAATAGCTACTCCATTTTGGTTTCCATCACGAGACGCTTGTTTTATATATATATCCAGTGCCTCCTGAAAGTATTCGAGTGCTTTTTCAGGAAGTTTTAAATCGGAGTATATTCGTCCTAATAAATACGCTGACCAGGCATTACCCTCCGAAAAGCCAGCTTTTTCATAATTTAGTTTTGAGTTGACGATGTATTCTATCGCTCTGTCGTATAGTCCATTAACCCTAAATATGGATCCCATCATTGAGTATGAAGACCCCATTGTTTTGAAATTGTTTGACAACCGGCTGGCCTGAAGAGAGGAATTGTAATACTCAAGAGCAGCGATTTCGTCTCTGCGATTGTGCTTTATTACACCTTTGCGGAAAAGAATTTCACCTTTATACCAATTGTCAGCTGAAGCCTCTGTGATGATTAAGGCAGAATCGTAATAAGCCTCAGAATTATCCTTTTTATCCAGCACTTCACTAATTCTACCCAATGTAAAATAAGCACGCATTTTCAGGTTTTTATTATTCGCGGCTTTGGCTGCAATTAGTGCCGAATCGGCCAGAATCTGCGCTTCATGTTTGTCATTCTCCATCATTCGAAGGGCAAGATCCAATTGAATAGCAATTTTATCGAATCCCTCTTTATTTTTTAATTCTTTACGGAGACTGTCTATTTGAGTAATGCTAGATTTTCCCTCAGAGGAGGCCGAGTGAGTAATTACAATAGTTAGTAAAAATAGGAGAGTCCAGATTATATTTTTATTCATCTTATTAATTTACGTAAAATCAAAATTAAACTGGCAAAAATGATGTTTGTTACTTGTAATCAATGCGTTATCAGCATAAAATTAACTAATCACATTCAGAATGAAAAGTAAGAATAAAAGTTGATTAATCAATAAAATGTTACTAAAGCAATTTTATTGGCAGAAATATGACTTTGTATTTAGTACTTGATTAGTTTGTGAAATTTATAAATATTATAAAATCCATTAGTGACCTAATTTATTCGATTTTAAAGTTCACAGAATTCGCAATGATAGTTCTTGTTAATATGTTTTGAAGTATCGTTTACAGCTAACGAATCGCCACCCTCTTTTCATCTATCTAAGGACTATTACCATCTCTTCCTGGAATTCTTAAATGACTTAATAACTGATTGTTTTTGATTGTGCTTTCGGCAGAGAAATTTCAATGAACATTTTCTTATTTATATGTGTTCTAAATAAAAAATGTTCATGGTTTTAATAAACTATCAATAATTCAGTCTGTTACGATTTATTTTTGTCAATTACAAGACATTTATTTTATTATAAACATAAGTATCATATAAAGCAAGCCATTATGAAAAAAACCTCAAAATTCAGTTTTCTATTTGTTGTTTCAGTAGCTGCTATTTTATTATTGACTTTGTCGTGCCAACCAGCCAAACCCGATTTAGCTCAAATCAGAACCGAAATTCAGGCATTGGAAAACGGCTACGCCGATGGACTAAATTCCAAAGATGCGAATGCGGTTGTTGTTTATTATGCTGATGATGCAGTAAGTATGCCCAATGACCAACCTGTTGTTTCTGGACATGATGCTTTGATAAAAATGATTCAACAGGATATCGCTAACGACACAATGAACACTGTGGTTTCATTCGAAACGGTTGATTTTTTTGCCGCAGGGGAATTGGTTACAGAAACCGGTAAGGCAATATATAAAGACACTGATGGTAATGTAGTTAAAACCTCGAAATACATGTCGCTGTTTGAAAAAAGGAATGGTAAATATGTCTGTATCAGAGATATTTATAACCAAGATAATAAGTAGATAAACTTTTGGATGATCAAGTGAGGCGAGTTTGGTTAAACCAGGGTTGCCACGCTATATTGATATTATCAACATAAAAAAAATTGAATCATGAAAAATTTAATATTGATTGCCGCGATATTGCTTTCTCAGTTTATCAGTGCAATGGCGCAACGAGAAATGCGTCAGCGGATTCCGCTAATCGGGTCTCAGGCTCCTTCATTCAAGGCTCCTTCAACAAATGGTCCAATTTCATTTCCCGATGATTTTGGGAAAGACTGGAAAATTCTCTTCTCTCATCCGCGCGATTTTACCCCGGTATGTTCATCTGAAATCCTGGAACTTGCTTATCATCAAAATGAATTTAAAGAGCTGGGAACACATATTGTTGTCATGTCGGTCGATCGGATGGCTTCGCACAGAAGCTGGAAAGCCGACCTGGAAGATGTTAGCCGGAATGGAAGAAGCAAGGTGAAAATCGAATTTCCACTGGTGGTCGATAGCTCATCAGTTAATTCATACAGTTACGGAATGATTGATCCCCAATCCTTAAATAATCAAAGCATAAGGGGGGTATTTTTTATTGATCCTGAAAACAAGATTAAAGCCTTTTTATTCTATCCCAATGAGGTAGGTCGAAATATCGATGAAATTATCCGCATGTTAAAAGCGCTTCAAACCCAATATAGTCATCAAAATACTGTGATGCCGGCAAACTGGCAGCCAGGTGATGAAGCTATGATTCCAATTCTAACAAAAGAAGATAAGGAGGAATTGAAAAATCCGGAATCGAATATCCACTTCATCAATTGGTATATGATTTACCGAAAGCTTAAGTAATAAGCAATAACAGCAAATTGTGAAACCAGCTATTTAAATTACTTCTTATACCACAGAAAGATTCACCAGCCAGAATATGGCGAGGTCCTTCGGACAATTAAACAACAAATTATAAACAGATGAATAACGCTAAATATATCGCAATACTACTATTATCGGTTCTTTGTTTCAGCAAATATGCCTTGGCACAGAAGGGTGAAGCCCAGGCCTATGGGTCTGTTTTTGGTCCTGACAATGAACCGGCTATGTTTTCTACCATCATGCTTTTAAATAAAGACTCAGTTCTTGTTAAGGGAACTTTAAGTAAGCCTGATGGGACTTTTGTGCTCGATAAGATCGTGCCGGGTGATTATTTCGTAAAGATCAGATGCATCGGACTTCAAACTTATACATCAGGAAAGTTGTCGATTAAACAAAATGACAATTTAAATCTTGATAAAATTACCCTGACCGAAGGAGTAACACAGTTGGACGAAGCGGTAGTAACAGCGCGAAAAGTGATGGTTGAAATACATGCCGATAAAATGGTATTTAATGTAGCAAGCAGCGTTAATGCGTCAGGAAACAATGCGATGGAACTGATTAGTAAAACTCCTGGAGTACTGGTTGATATGGATAAAAATATCATCCTTCAGGGCAAATCAGGAGTTCAGATTTATATAAACGGTCGTCCTTCAAGACTTTCAGGAAATGATATAACCAACTTTCTGGAAAGTTTACGTTCTGAAAACGTTGAATCAGTAGAAATTATAACTAATCCATCGTCGAAATATGATGCAGAAGGTACTGCAGGGATAATTAATATCGTTTTGAAAAAAAATACCAGCCTGGGATTTAATGGAAATGCAACTGGAAGTTTTTCTCAAGGCAATTATTCAAGATCAAGCATCGGAACAACGTTGAATTATAGTGGTGATAAGGTAAATATATTCACTGGTTTAAGCATTTCGGATAATAACTGGCAGACTGATTTTAACGAACAAACATTGCAAAACAGTTTCTTTTTAGATAAGAATTCGAAAAGCGTTAACAACACAAAAGCCATTAATTTTTCCGGAGGCATGGATTATTCAATCAATGAAGAGCAATCATTAAGTTTCGACGGACGAATATTATTAAACAAAAGAGATAATGTACTTCGAAGCAATACCGGAGTTTTTGATACAACTAATTTGGCGAATGGCGAGATTCTCAAGGCCGCAGCTCTGGATAAGATGCCGAGCGATAATTATATACTGAATGCCAGTTACCGCAATGTATTCAGTAAAACTTCAAATCTTTCTGCTGACCTGAGTTTCGGGAAATACACAAGCCACAAAAACACCAATCAACCCAATGAATACTTCAACTCGGCTGATGGTACCTTGCTTAGATCGTTGAATAAAGAATATGATGCAAAGACTCAAATTGATTTGTGGTCAATTAAAGTCGATTATGAAAAGAAATTTAAAAAGATCTCTCTTTCTTCGGGAGGCAAATATTCGTATATAACCACCGGAAATCAACTTGCATTTTACAATATCGAAAGTGGTCAACCCATTTTTGACATCACAAAGAGTAATGATTTCAATTATCTTGAAAAGGTTGCTGCTCTTTACTTTATACTCAATGCAAATCCCACGGATAAGATCACAATCAATGCCGGTCTGCGAATGGAAAACACGGCATCAATAGGTCGATTGGATAGTGAAATCCAAATGGAGGACAGCAGGGTTTCAAGAAATTACCTGGATTTTTTTCCAAATGTGGGAATTTCATTCGACGATAAAAAAAATAATTCAATAAGTGTAAGTTACGGGCGGCGGATAACAAGGCCTAATTATCAGGATTTAAACCCATTTGAATCGAGAACGAGTGAATTATCTGCCCGGAAAGGCAATCCATTCCTGAAACCTAATTACATCGATAACTATCAGATATCCTATTCATTCAAGAAACTGGTTATTTCAAATACGTATAGTGTTACACACGATTTCTTTGCAAACATATTTGAAATATCTCAGAATAAAGGAAATGTGATGATTACGCGTAATATGCAAAAAGCCACAAACAATGGATTATCGGTAAGCTATCCGTTTCATTTCCTAAAATGGTGGGATTTATCTTCGTTTTTCAATTACAATTATGAGACCTACAATGGTGACCTGAATGGGACAAAAATTGATTTGAATGTCAGTAAATATAATTTCCGATTTCAAAATAATATCCAATTGCCGCAGGCCATTACCATGGAACTGACCTATTCCCTTTACAGTCCATGGATTTGGAGAGGCTCTGTAAATGTTGATGGATATTCAGGATTAGATTTGGGTATTAAAAAGGACTTTCTGGATCACAAGCTGCTGGTACAGCTCACTGCGAATGATATCTTCAGAAGAAATAGTGATTATCACTACAAAAGTAATCATGGTGGAATGAAGGTCGATGGAGTAATCACTTTTG
>JAHEYT010000023.1 GCA_023251455.1 Bacteroidota bacterium | reverse complement strand
AAAAAAGGGCCCCGTTTAACACGGGACCCTTTTGTAAAATATCTTTTCGTAACAACAAGACATTACCAGCCGATCCCGATTTGAGAACAGAAGTAATAAAACCAATAAAAAAAACTGTTGTTGCTTGTACGTTTCATTTTGCTTTCAATATGTCAGCAAATATAGAGTTTTTATTTCAAATCAAAATTTTAGGAAAGTAAAAGAACTAAGTATCTTTAATTACTTTCAGTAAATCATTAATATACTGTATTTTACTTTTTTAAGCTTAACAAATATTTAAAGTTGCGATATCCAATTCATCTTCATTGAATTACTATTTTCCGGGTAATTACCTGTCCTTTTTCCGGTTCTAAAGTAAATAAATACAAGCCCGGAATAAAAGGGCTCACATCAATAGCGGTTTGAAATAAATTCGATCCAACGGGAAAATCCTGAATAAAAATCAGTTTCCCGGAAGAATTATAAGCCTTCAAAATCAAATTCTGAATGGTATTTTTTGCATCAATCTGAATGTTTAACTGATTTGTTGCCGGATTGGGGTAGCAACTAACTTCTCCTGAAGATATAAGTGTTGGTCTAACGGCTGTTTCCCAATCCTGAATAGCCAAATTATCAACGATCCAGCCCCAGCCGTGCGAATACGGATCGGAAAATAACCGGAACCTGACCAAAACAACATCTCCAACAATGAAATTTCCATTGGCCAGCATATTGATTTCATGCTTCACCAACAAATCTTTAGTCGGCACAGCGGTACTGTTATTTCCCGACATCGCACTGTTAAACAACCGGGCCCACGAAGGTTGAAAATTACTGTCGTACCCATCGGCAAAAGGCTTCCAGGTAATTCCGCCATCCTTTGAACCTTCAATGATGACATAATCCCAGAAATTTTCATCACCAAATTTAGTTCCGGCCTCCCCTGGTTCAACCAATGCAATTTCATCAAAAGTCATCTTTCCCTTTTTCAGGATGATTGGGTATTTCAAAATTGTAGTGAAATTAAACTCCGTATTATCTGTATCCGGACTTGGATATGGATGTGCCGAATTCAAAGCCGGGCTATCAAAACCGCTGGCAGTTGAAATTGTAAAATCACTTCCGATAAAATCCTGATTTCCACCATCAAAATTAGTAACATACCGCTCAACCGGATTTTCAATTCCTTCAATTCTAAATGTGTTGTATCCCGACAAAGGCAAGCGACCGATATTGCCTTGAGATGAAACATCGGTGGCCACAATCCGGTAACTGACTATATCGCCGCCACGAACTGATCCCAGGGGAAAAGTCAGATTGCCGATGTACCGATCTGCTGAGTCATTGACCAACTCCAATTCTTTCATTAGTCCACCATTGACAAAGTACTCAACCTTAACCGATTTAATTCCCATATTATCAGTTGCTTCAGCATTAATTTTTGCAGTTGGATTTGATGATAACAGAAATTTGATCGGTTCATAGGTTATTACCGGCAAGGTTTTATCTATTCCGATATTAAAACTCAAGTACCTTGCTGGCGAATTGGATGGAAATACAAAAGTTCGGTTTTTTACATCCCTGGCAGAAAAGTAATACTGAATTTCGCCTGTTTGGGGAGGTGTAATTTTTACATTGAACATGGAGGGCAAACTTGTTGGGATCAAACGAACGGAATCCTTTTTCAGAAACCTGGTAGATGAGTAAATCAGGTATAATTTGGTCGAATCCAGATCATAATCGCTCTCAATTTTAGCTTCAAAATTGATTGGGGCAGTAACATATTCAATGTCTTTAAGCTGAGTATGTTTAATTAAGATCGATTTCCATCCCATATCATACATCATTGCCAAAGTATTTGGCCCCGGATCATGAGTAGCCTCGCCTTTACCCATTGCATGAGTCATTAATGAATTGGGATTACCTGCAGGATAGTTTGCATCGTTCAAATGATAAACACTCGAACCGCTATCCCAGATTGGAGGTGCGTAAAGCCTTGGAAATATGCCATCGGTTAATTTGGATTCAAATTCAAGCCAATCGGATGTCAGATTTTCATGCAACTTGACCGATGGATTTGTAAAAATCTCTTTATCAACCAGTTTTTCTCCGTTTTTGTTTATTACATATTGGTCAAAAGAAGCGGCCAAACCATCCGCGTCTCCGTATCCACCTCGACCTCTGCTGTCAGAATAAAAAAATCCGTGAAAACCCAATCCATGAGTCAATTCGTGCAAAGCTGTTGAAACAAAATCGTATTTGTCGGATGGAGTATTGCCATCAACTCCAAAATACCAGTTTGTAAAATCTTTATTGAACGAGGCTTCAATCTCGTAACCGGTTGGAGAATTCACTTCCTTACCAAGCATTTTTTCGACCAAAGCAATGGGATAGTAACAATTCCAAATCTGAGTTGAATTAAAATTAAGCATATAATCAGATGGCGAACAACTTCCCAAAACATCTGCATCAAGGCTCTCCCAGGTGGCCCGAATATGTATTGGAACCGGTGAATAAATTAAATCTTGCCAGATATTTGCGGCATATTGAAAAGCGGCTTTCGCTTCTTCCGGAAAACCAACAAAATCGACAATAATGGTGGAGTTCTTTGCCGAACCAGCCTTCAATTTTACCGGCGGTTTTAGATATGATTTGTGTATTTCAGGAGATGCATAACAAACAGAAGGTGGACGTTTAATCGCTTCCTTTCGTCCAAATTCCTGTCCAAAACTCACCTCCACTGACATCAGGAATAAAATTAAAGCCAAATATTGTCTCATATTACAAATCGGTTATATACCAATGTTTTATAAACGTCAAAGAAAATAAACTCTGTTACAATCCTGGATAAGTATGGCCAAACCCTACTAATAGCAACATTTTCAGGATAATTTGAATTCAAAAGTATCAGAAATATTCACATTTTTTAATCTATATTTGCCTGAACTACGATGTCATTAACAATTTAGCTATGAAGTTTCCTTTTTTAGTTTTCATTATTTTTGTTGCCTCATTTACAGCCTCTGCCGAAAAACCTGTAAAAATATTCGATGAACTTTATCGTCCCCAGTTTCATTTTACACCTGAAAAAAACTGGCACAATGACCCGAATGGATTAGTCTTTTATAAGGGCGAATATCACATGTTCTATCAGTATAACCCTTTTGGAAACGAATGGGGTTTCATGCACTGGGGACATGCCATCAGCACTGATTTGGTTCATTGGGAACACCTTCCAATAGCACTTTTTCCGGATAACGATTCGAAAGATTCGGTAGAATGTACCGCATTTTCGGGCAGCGGATTGGTCGATCAAAACAATGTAACTGGGTTACAATCAGGAGACGAAAAAACCATTTTGTTATTCTATACCAGCCAGCATTGCGGACAACGTTTGGCCTACAGCAACGATAAAGGACGAACCTGGAAGAAATACGATAAAAATCCGATCATCGCATTCGATGCATCCGACGATGCCCGCGATCCCAAAGTTCTCTGGCACGAAGGAAGCAAACAGTATGTCATGGTAATCTACCGCAAGCCAAACAACGATGATGCGCAAAAAGGAATTTCATTTTATACCTCTAAAAACCTAGTTGACTGGCAATTTAAAAATCATATTCCGGGCTTTTTCGAATGTCCTGATCTGGTTGAACTGTCGGTTAACCGCAGGGCTGACGACAAAAAATGGGTTTTATTCGATGGCGATGGAAGTTATGTAATTGGCTCATTTGATGGCGAAAAATATACTGCTGAAACGCCTAAAATGAAAAGTGATTTTGGAGCAAATTATTACGCCACTCAAACCTGGAGCAATATTCCTGAAAGCGACGGAAGAACAATCCAGATTGCCTGGATGAGAAATGGCGAATTCCCGGGAATGCCCTTTAAAGGGCAAATGACTTTCCCTTGTGAACTTTCGCTAAAAAAATACATGGACGGAATAAAACTGGTTCGAAAACCAATTAAAGAAATTGAACTTCTGCACTCAAAAGGAGAAGTTTGGGAAAACAAAAATCTGATTCCCGGAATTAATAAAAACCTTGCCCGCGGTGTAAAAGACGATTGTTTGCACATTGTTGGCAGTTTTAAAGTTAAAACAGCCGATAGTTTTGGATTTGTTGTTCGTCTGGATAAGAAAGACAATGGAACCGAAATTACCTACACAACAAAAACAAACGTGTTAGCATGTATGGGCAAATCGGCTGTTGTTGAGCCAGTTGACGGAGTACTAAAACTTGATATTTTACTAGATCGGAGTTCAATTGAAATTTTTGCTAACGACGGGAAAGTGGCACTGAGTTCTTGCTTTACACCAAGCGATAATGCCTATGGCTTATATCTTTTCAATACCGGAGGCGAAATATTTGTTGAAAAACTCGAAGTTTACCCGATGAAATCAATCTACCTGAAAGAAAAATAACATTCGAAATATTAAATTCAGGAACAAAGCCGCGAGTATTTAAAGATACTTGCGGCTTTGTTGTTTATGATAATAATATACGAGGGTAATAAACATGATATTCATTCTATATTTTAATTCCTGAACGACTTAATATTGTACCAATCATCTATCAAACAGAAAAAATGAAAGCAATTGTAAAAATCAAACCGGAAAAAGGAATTTGGATGACGGACGTTCCGATGCCAGTAGTAGGACCCAATGATGTTCTGATAAAAATCAAAAAATCGGCTATTTGTGGAACCGATCTGCACATATACAAATGGGACGAATGGGCACAAAATACCATCAAAACTCCCTTGGTAATTGGTCACGAATACATGGGAACCGTTGTTGAAAAAGGTTCGGAAGTATCACGCGTTCATCTCGGCGAAAGAGTCACTGTTGAAGGCCATATTTCATGTGGTTTTTGCCGCAATTGCCGCCGCGGACGCCAACACATTTGTGATCACACTGTTGGTATTGGCGTAAATCGAGATGGTGGTTTTGCTGAATATGTTTCAGTACCAGCTTCGAATGTGTTGAAAGTCGACGACCGGATTTCAGACGAATTAATGTCGGTGATGGATCCGCTAGGAAATGCAACCCATACTGCACTGTCATTTCCGCTGCTTGGAGAAGACGTTTTGATCACCGGAATCGGAGGACCGATTGGAGCGATGGCTGCAGCCGTTTGTAAGTATGCAGGCGCACGGTATATCGTTGGCACCGATATAAGCGAATATCGCCGGAATTTGGCCATTAAAATGGGCGCCACTAAAGTTATCGACCCACGGACAGAAAGTATAAAAGACGCAATGAAATCGCTGGGAATGGTGGGTGGTTTCGACATTGGTCTGGAATGCAGCGGATCTCCAGCCGCTTTTGGCGACATGGTTGAGAATATGTACAACGGAGGAAAAGTATCTCTTTTGGGTCTTTTGCCCTCTTCAACACAGATTAATTGGAGCAAACTTATATTCAAAGGACTGACAATGAAGGGAATATATGGTCGTGAAATGTACGAAACCTGGTACCAGATGGAAATGATGCTTTCACACGGATTAAATATTGCACCAGTCATTACGCACCGTTTTCCCGCAGATAATTATCTGGAAGCTTTCCAGATAATGGAAGAAGGAAATTGCGGAAAGATTATTCTGGATTGGGAATAAAACCATAAATAACATAATCGAAAGGGCTTTCAACACAGAAGGCTCTTTCTTTTTAAAACTACTTTCGCAGCGTAAATCTTTTCCCCAAAGATATCTGCATAAAATTCGTTCCGTTTCCAATGCCCAAATCATTGTATTTTAAATTTGTATACTGAGTCGAACGTATAATTCCAATTCGTAGATAATATCGGTTAAATCGATAACCAATCCCCAATCGTCCTGAATGATTCATACTGAATCTCCACCGGTTAATTTCACTATCCACTTCCCTGTCAAACGAATTATCCTGAATGCCAGTACCTAAAATATATGACAACGTAAAAATTCCATTTTTAAGAAATACGAGCGAATACGCATATCCAACGTTAGCATTAAAAGCCAAAACACCAGATTTTGAAATATCCCTGGATTTCGGAAAGTACTTTTGGTCAATTTCACTTGGAACAATCGAGGAATCGGCCTTGGTTCGGTACGAAATAACACTCCCACCAGCAAGCAACGAACCAGCACTTTTTTTCTGGCGTTCAGTATCGCTAAATGCTGCCCGGTATGAAAAACGCGAGTTATTAAAAATGTAATTCACACTTACTCCAATGTTTGCCGATGAAATATCAGGCCTTTGATAATCCTTGTCCTTCGTATAAGATTTGAGGTGAGTTGATGAATTAACCAGATAATATCCTTGCAAAAAAGAAGTTAGCAAGTCGACCGTAAACTTACTTGAGTAGATGTAACTCTGAATTCCAAACCGTTTGGTTTCGCCGTGCTTAATTTCGCTGTTTTGAAATATTGGTATTTTGGTTGCCAAACTAAGTCCAAATGAACGGAAATTAACTCCTGCCCCCAGATTAAAATATCCATTGGGAAGATATCTCAAGCGATAAGGACTATTTAAATCGCTCAGATCCAGCGAATGAGTTTTTTCACCTGAATATAACCTGACTATCAAATCATTATAATAGTTTTCAATGTAATTTGTATCCTTTTTTGCGTCTAAGTAGCCATTCCACGATTTGGCTTCAGCAAAAAAATAAAAAAACAAGAAACAGAAAACGGTAAAAACTATTCGCATATCAAAAATCCATTTCAACCAAAACCGGACAGTGATCGGAGTGAACGGCCTGAGGTAATATTTTAGCATCCAGTAATTTATCTTTTAAATTACTGGTTATCATGTGGTAATCAATTCGCCAACCCTTGTTGTTCTGGCGCGATCCTGCCCTATAACTCCACCACGAATACTGATGCTTCTCCAGATTGAATTCGCGAAAACTATCCACATAACCATCCTCGACAAACTTAGCAAACCATTCTCTTTCTTCAGGTAGAAACCCTGATGTACCTTGTTGTTTTTCAGGATTATGAATATCAATCCAAAGTCGGCAAATATTATAATCTCCGGAGATAATTAACTTGCTGCGAGTTTTACGCAATTCGTTCAAATAATTATGAAAATTAGAAATAAATTCCATCTTAAAAGCTTGCCTGATAACGCCAGTCGTACCTGACGGAAAATAGGCACTTATTAAAGAAATATCTCCAAAATCAGCCCGGATAACCCTTCCCTCCAAGTCATACTTTTCATTTTCCATACCGAAAACTACCAAATCGGGTTTTATTTTACTGAAAATGGCCACTCCACTATATCCCTTTTTTACTGCTGAAAATGAATAACAATGGTATCCAGAAGTTTCAAATTCCGATTCATTCATTTGTCCCGGTTGAGCTTTTGTTTCTTGAAAACAGACAATATCCGGGTTAACTTCAGTCAGAAAATTCAATAACCCTTTGTTATAAGCTGCCCTGATTCCATTAACATTATAGCTTAAAATCCTTTTCACAATTTTTGTTACTTTTGATTCATATTAAATGAATTGCGAAAGTATAACGAATAATTATAAAGGGAAAGAATACATTGAAAAAAGGTATCGTCATTAAATCAACAGGGAGCTGGTACACCGTAAAAACAGAAGAAGGAAACTTAATTGAAAGTAGAATCAAAGGGAATTTACGATTGAAAGGGATACGAAGCACCAACCCGATTGCCGTTGGAGATCATGTTGAAATAACAGAATCAAACGAAGATAACAACATTGGCAGTCAGGTTGTTGGACTAATTCACAAGATTATCCCTCGAACGAACTACATCATCCGAAAATCACCAAATCTATCGAAAGAATCACATATTATTGCGGCAAATATCGACCAGGCTTTCCTTATTGTGACCATACAATTTCCGGTAACAACCACTACTTTTATCGATCGTTTTTTGGTTTCAGCCGAAGCTTACCGAATTCCCTGCCACCTCATCTTCAATAAAATTGACCTCTATGATGATGAGCAAACGGCCACAATGAACTCGCTCATCGAAATTTATGAAATAGCTGGATATCAATGCCTGAAAATTTCTGCAAAAAATGATATAGGAATTGTTGAACTAAAAAACATGATGACCAATAAAACCAATGTTTTTTCAGGTCATTCGGGTGTGGGAAAATCAACCATCATCAATTCTTTACAATCCAATATTATTTTGAAAACCGGAGAAATTTCTGAAGCACATTTTTCAGGGAAGCACACCACAACTAATTCGGAAATGTATGAACTCGATTTTGGTGGCTTTATTATCGACACTCCAGGTATTAAAGGATTTGGTGTGCTCGAAATGGAAAAAGAAGAAATTTCGCATTACTTTCCGGAAATTTTCAAACTTCTCGATGAATGTCAATTTTACAATTGCACCCATACACACGAACCTCACTGCGCTGTGAAAAAATCGGTTGAAGAAGGCAAAATAGCGCTTAGCCGCTACAATTCTTACCTTGGATTGCTTGATGACGAGGAAAAATACCGAAATTGATCTATTTCGACACAAAAACGACACAAAAAAAGCTTAAACTTTACCGGTTTAAGCTTTTTTATTTCAGTAGTTTAGCTTGTAAAAATCGAATATCATACGTGCTTTAGAATCGCCTATTTCATCGGCAACCGCACGAAAGGCTTGATTTTTTAGATTCTCGACACTCTTAAAACGGGTCAAAAGTGCTGTTCTGGTCTTTTCCCCTATTCCGGAAATGCTTTCAAGTTCCGATTTTATAAATTCGTTTGATCTTTTGTTCCGGTGAAAAGTAATCCCAAATCGGTGTGCCTCGTCTCTCAATTGTTGAATGATTTTCAGAGTCTCCGAATTCTTATCGAGATAAAGCGGAACAGAATCTCCGGGAAAATAAATTTCTTCGAGGCGTTTGGCAATTCCAATAATGGCAATTCTACCACGAAGTCCAAGTTTCTCCAACGAATTCAAGGCTGCTCCCAACTGACCCTTTCCACCATCAATTACAATTAATTGCGGCAACGATTTTTCTTCGTCGAGCAATCGTTTGTAACGACGATAAACCACTTCTTCCATCGAAGCAAAATCATCAGGACCTTCAACCGTTTTTACATTAAAATGCCGGTAATCTTTTTTGAATGGACGAGCATCACGAAAAACCACGCACGAAGAAACGGGATTTGTTCCCTGCAAATTACTATTGTCGAAACATTCAATATGATTTGGTTGAACCTTAAGCTGCAAATCCTTTTTCATCGTTTCCAGAATCCGATTTGCATTCTGCTCCGTTTTCGATACTACCTGATGTTTCATTTTCTCCAACCGGAAATATTTTGCGTTCCGTTCAGAAAGTTCGAGAAGTTTCTTTTTGTCACCTTGTTTCGGAATTTGCATTTTTACCCCTTCCAATTCAAAATCCAATTTGAAAGGAACCAGAATTTCTTTCGCGTTGCTAAATATCTTCTGCCGGATATCTACAATTGCAAATTCAAGTAATTCGCCAGGAGACTCATCCAGTACTTTGCGAATTTCCATCGTATAGGTCTGCATAATTGCCCCGCGAATAATTTTTAAATAATTGACGTATGCAAAGTCTTCGTCGTGATCAATGGTGAAAACATCCACATCATTTATGGTATTACTAACGACTGTTGAGCGCGATTGAAATTTTTCAAGCAAATCTAATTTCTCTTTTATTCCGGCAGCCTCCTCAAACTTCATTTCAGAAGCATATTGTCGCATTAAATCCTTGAGATATTTGATCACGCCAGAAATGTTGCCTCGTAATATCTCCTTTATTTGATCGATACTTTTCATGTATTGATCGTGCTCTATTTTTGCAACGCACGGAGCCTGACAATTTCCAATGTGATATTCCAGACAAACCTTAAATTTTCCCTGGCGTATTTGCTCTTCAGATAAATTTAATTTGCAATTACGCAATTTATAAAGTTTGCGAAAAAAATCTAAAAGTGTACGAACGGTCAGTATAGAAGTGTACGGACCAAAATAACTTGATCCGTCTTTAATCACATTTCGGGTTTGAAATACTCTCGGGAATCGTTCATTCTTGACAACGATCCAAGGGTAGGTTTTGTCATCCTTCAGCCGGATGTTGTACCGGGGCTGATACTTCTTGATCAGGTTATTTTCGAGCAGCAAAGCATCCTGTTCAGTTTCAACAACCATATGCTTGATATCAGCAATATTCCGAACAAGCAATTCCGTTTTGCGATTTTGCTGATTTTTGTTGAAATAAGAACTGACCCGCTTCTTTAAATTCTTGGCTTTCCCAACATAGATAATTTTACCACTCTGATCAAAATACTGATATATTCCTGGTTGGTCGGGAAGACTTGAAGCTAAAGTCCGGATATATTCAGCATTTTTTGATACCATCAGGAATGAAATCTAAAACAGATATTAATATTGAATAACCGAATGCGTGTCGTAAGTAGCTAATTCCCGCTTTTTCTCAGTCTGAATAAACGTCAAATCACAAATAAAAGAGAAGTAAATTTTCTTCACGTTCATCTGCTTTACCAGATTAAGCGCAGCAAGAGCGGTACCTCCGGTAGCCAACAAATCATCATGAATCAAAACGACGTCATCTTCAGTCAAGGCGTCAATGTGCATCTCAATGGTATCAACGCCATACTCCAGCTCGTACGATTCATTAATAACAACCGAAGGCAATTTTCCTTTTTTGCGAATCGGAACAAATCCGGCATTAATACAATATGCCACTGCCCCACCAACAATAAAACCGCGCGACTCAAGCGAAACAATTTTGGTGATTCCTTTATCCAGACAATAGTCAGAAATTTGATCAACCACATTTTTAAAAGCTTCCGGCTCCTTCAACAACGTCGTAATATCCTTAAAACTGATACCCTCAATTGGATAATCTTCCACCGTGCGGACAAAATTTTTCAATTCCATAATAGTTTTTTAAGAGTTCCACGTGGAACATTATCTTCCTAACAACACCAACAACACATTAATATCAGATGGACTCACCCCGGAAATACGACTTGCTTGGCCAATAGTATCCGGCTGAATTTCAGTAAGTTTCTGACGAGCTTCAGTACTAATTGTATGAATCTGATGATAATCAAATCTGCCTTTTATTGTAATATTTTCGAGCCTTCGGAACTTATCAGCAACTAATTTTTCACGATCAATATACCCTGCATACTTTATTGAAATCTCGGCTGACTCTAAAATTTCAGTAAATCTATTCTCTGGAACATCTTTCAAAAAGACATTAAATGGTTTAATGTCTTCAATCAAATCGAAAATTGAAATTTGAGGGCGAAGAATAACATCGATTAATTTAACACCTTGCTTCAAAGAGGAAGAACCTTTTTGCTCCAAAATATGATTGATAAATTGTGGTTTTATTGAGAAGTTTGAAACAAATTCAACAATCTTATCTACCCAAATTTTCTTTTCTGCATACAAATCGAAACGCTCTTTTGTAGCCAAACCAAGTTCAAAAGAACGGGGAGTTAACCTAAAATCGGCATTATCCTGACGTAATAAAATGCGATATTCTGCCCGTGAAGTAAACATACGGTAAGGTTCATCAACGCCCTTTGTTACCAGATCGTCAACCAAAACTCCAATATAAGCTTCATCACGATTTAGAATAAATGGCTCTAATCCCTTTACTTTCTGACTAGCGTTAATACCAGCAACAATTCCTTGCGCAGCCGCTTCCTCGTAGCCAGTAGTTCCGTTGATCTGGCCAGCAAAAAAAAGATTTGAAATAAGTTTTGTTTCAAGAGAATGCGTCAGCTGAGTCGGGTCAAAATAATCATATTCGATGGCATAACCCGGTCTGAAAATCTTGACATTTTCCAAACCTGGAACTTCTTTTAGAGCCTTCAATTGAACATCCCATGGCAAGCTGGAAGAAAATCCGTTCAGGTAATATTCTATTGTATTTTCACCTTCAGGCTCAAGGAAAAGTTGATGAGAAGTACGTTCAGCAAAAGTTACAATTTTGGATTCAATACTGGGACAATAACGCGGACCACTACCGACAATAGTCCCATTGTACATTGGAGAATCTGCAAAACCAGTTTCCAAAATCGAATGAACAGTTTCATTCGTATAGGTAATCCAGCAACTTTTTTGCTTTAACTGAGTACTAATTTCAGGAAGAAATGAAAATTTATAGCTGATTTCATCACCCTTTTGCTCCTCCATTTTAGAAAAATCAATCGATCGTCCATCAATACGAACGGGAGTACCCGTTTTTAGTCTTCCTGTCTTAAATCCAACACTAAATAGCTGATCTGAAATATGATACGAGGCATTTTCTCCAATTCGACCACCTTCCATCTGCGAACGACCAATATGCATCAAGCCATTCAGAAAAGTACCGTTGGTTAGTACCACCGATTTGGAATAAAAGTCAACTCCAATCTTTGTTTTTACGCCCCCAACAACATTATCTTTGATATGAAGTGAAACTACAACATCTTGCCAGAGATCCAGATTTTCGGTATTCTCTAATATATTTCGCCAGTTTTCGGTAAAACGGGTTCGGTCGCTTTGCGACCTTGGACTCCACATTGCCGGCCCTTTTGATTTATTCAGCATCCGAAACTGAACACTCGACATGTCGGTAACAATACCGGAATAACCACCAAGAGCGTCAATCTCACGAACAATCTGACCTTTTGCAATTCCACCCATTGCCGGATTACACGACATCTGAGCGTATTTGGTCATGTCCATTGTAATCAACAATGTTTTAGATCCCAAATTTGCTGCTGCCACCGCTGCTTCACACCCCGCGTGACCCCCTCCTACTACAATAACATCGTAATACGGTAACATGTATATAAATTTAGTACTTAATCAATTATCTTTTAATAACTTAAGGTAAAAATCTTCCTTTTCCGTCATCAAAAGTTTATCTTTTTTATTTTTATCCTTATATCCCAACAAATGCAAAATTCCATGAATCAAAATCCGATTCAATTCATCTTCAAATGTCGTTTTGAACTCAACTGAATTATCAAGCACACGATCAACACTGATAAAAATATCGCCATTAATCAGAGTACCTTCCACATAATCGAAGGTGATAATATCAGTAAAATAATCGTGGTCTAAGTAAGTCTTGTTTACTTCCAACAGGTAGTTATCAGAACAGAAAATAAAGGAAATATCCCCTACCCTTTTTCCCTCAGAAAGAATTGTTTCTCTAATCCATTTTGTTGAATTCCTTTTCTTAATTTTTGGTAAAGGAACATCTTCATTAAAATATTGAATACCCATTAATCAAAAGTATATTTAATCAAAACCTTACTCCCTCCATCGCAATATTCTACTTCATCTGCGATATTTTGCATGATAAAAATGCCACGACCATTCTCCTTCTTCAAATTTGCAGCAGCAGTAGGATTAGCTATACCATCAACAGTAAAACCATCTCCTTCATCCTTAACTTCAACCTGAAGCTGATCATCCTTAAAAACCACCCGAATAAATACCAGTTTATCCTTATCCAAACAATTTCCGTGAACGATTGAATTATTTACAGCCTCACTAATCCCCAGAAATACACGATTAAAGTAAGTCCGGTTTAAACAAGATTCACTAAAAATCTCATCTAAAAAACGTCTCACCTTATCAATGTTTATGAGTTGTGAAGATATGACTAAGTCGCGTTCCAAAATTAGTTCTTTATCTGATTTAAAAAGCTATTGTATTTCTGATCGTAAAAACTGCGCAATTTAAAACTACCTTTCTTAATTAACTCATTTTCGTTCTTAATCCGATTATTATACTCGAAGTAACCTTCGGGGTTACTCTTCTTGACATCTGTTGCAGTCTTTGATTCCCGTTTATCTTCGAAATCCCTTTCTATCTCTGACTTTTCAGCATCCAATAATTTCGATAAAATCAAATTCTGGCGATTAATCAATTCGTTGGTAACATTCTTATTAATCAAATCTCTTCGCGATTGTTCCAATAACTGGTCAATAGCTTTAAGCTGGTCAGAAGCTTTCGATCCGACCGATCCACTATTAACCATATCGCGTATCAATTGCTGCATAATTTCCTGCTGAGCAAGCGTTTGACCTATACTTTTGCTCATCTTTCCCGTATCGCCCTTCTTCATCTGGTCAATCATTTGCTGCAACTGCTCTTTAATCGAACTTTGGCTATCCTTTAAACTTTTCATACTAGGTTTTGAACCTTTACTTCCGGGCTTCTCATCATCTCCATCGCCTGACATTGAATTTTTTTCCTGCTCCTTAATGTTTTCCAGAGCTTCGCTTAAGAAGAGGGCCAAATTGTTGGCCGCGGTAATTCCATATTGCTGATACATGCGCGAACCACCAATATTACCCGATTCGAGGTTTTCGAAAGCAGAACCAACACTACTTTCAAGGCCAAGCATCTCTTTATTTATTACTGAACTTATCTCAGGTGTTCGTTTTGCCAAAGCATACAACGAATCCTTAATAAAGACAACCTGACCCTGAAGATTTCTCTGCTTGATTTTCAATTCATTAATCAAAGGATTATTGAAATCAATTGAATTAAATTTGTTCAAAACCTTCTCCTGATCAAACGAAACGATAATAAGATTCTCCAAAATCTGTTTAATATCTTCAATATTAGTCTTGTTTTGCTTGCTCTTATTGTTTTTGAGCATCTGATCCATCGCAAACACCAACTGATCGAGGCTTTTACTGTTATTTTCTATTCCTTCTGAAGTTTTGCGCTTGTTGCCTTTCTCTGATTCATTCAAAACCTTTGAGTAGTTCTGTTTAATAGTTGAAAACTCATTATCGAAATTGAATAAATTCATGGGCTTCTCAAGGTCCTTATTAATTTCAAGAGCTCCGTTATAATCTTTTTCAAGGTCTCGTAACCGAGATTCATTTTGCTTTTCATCTTCATTAATCGGAATCAAATCGGAACGTTTATCCAATTTTTCCAAATTCGTTTTCTCCGATATGGCCAATTTCTTCAATTCCTCAATAACCCGTTCCACCTTTTGTTCAACCTTCATCTTTTTCAACAGTTGAACATTTTTATCAAGTTGCTTAGCTAAATCATCTAGTCCTGTGTCCATTTGCTTCGATAATTGATCAAACTTTTTCGAATCAAATTGTTTGGCCAATTCATTAAACTCTTCAAATAGTTTTTTTAGCTCATCGCTTAACACATCTTTCAAAAGCTCGTCTATTTGCTGTTGTTTTTTCAAAATTTCACTCTTTTCTTCTGTAAAAGAATTCAAAAAATTATTCGCGTCTTTATTCTGTTGTTTAATTTGATCCAATACCTTTTCAAGGTCAGTTTTCTTATTTATTATATCCTTAACCATCTGAAATTTTTCCCATTCAGAAACCTCGGTGTTAATCTGTTTTAATTTGAAATCTTTAAACTCCTGCTGAATTTCTTCTGTAAGTTTCGCACTTTTCTTAAATAATTGATCTATTGTATTTTGATCAGAATTTTCTTTCGCCAAAATATCCTGATAATCGGGAAAAGTAAACGTAAACGTTTCGCTTACCGATTTCTTAAAATGATTAACAAAATCATTATCGTACACCGAAAAGTAATATTTAAACGACTTTCCAAAGTTTTTAACCAATTCAAAATCAAACGTATAATAAAAATCCTGATTCAGCATAAAAGGAATAAACGGTACACTGATAGAACTATCTTTCCCTTCAGCGCTAATGGTAAAATCAAGTTTATTAAATCCGTAATCATCAACAATATTGCCTTTGAAATGAAATATATTAAAATTAAGTGAATCATTAACTTGAACCACTTTAATCTCGGGAAACAAATCGGAAATCGTTTGAATTTTATAAACCAGGTTGTTTTCATCCTTCAGTTTCGAATTTTTAACCGATATACGATATTCCACATCGCTATGAAAAGTTTTGGCCACCTCAAAGGTATTTCCATCCTTAACTCCTATAAATTTAGTGCTATCACTAAAAAACATCGTCAAACTATCTGTATCAACAGCGGTAAAACTCCACTTAACGCTTGTTCCTGAAGCTATTTTTAAATCACCAACATTTTGAAGATGTTCTGAACTTAAATTTGTATATGAAGGCGGCTGTATATCAACACTAAAAGCAGAAATGAAAGGTTTATTAAGCACAGTAACTCTATAAATATCAGATACATATTTTTTATCAGTAAAATAAAAAGAAAGGGAACTGTTTATGTTTTCAATGGTATATTTATAAAATCCATCTACTTTAGTCATCAAATAATTATTTCCGCTGAAATTGATGTAAATCATTTCCGGTATCTCTTTTCCTGAACAACTCAACTTTAATTCAATGGATTCACCGATGACAATTTCCAGGTTCGTATTTTCTAGTTTAAAGGAGAATGGTGCCGGTTTTTCAAATTTCTGTTGAAAATGGATCAGTCGTACTGAACTTTCTTTGAAAAAATCAGGCGAAAATGAAAAAGCCACAATAAACAAAAAAAGCACGCTTAAGAAAACAGTAAACAGAACCTTTAAATCCTTAAATTTTATAGATTCAGAAAATTGAAATATGCTTAGTTCATTAATTTTCTGATCAATACTGGCTTTCTTTAGTTCACT
This sequence comes from Bacteroidota bacterium, assembly GCA_023251455.1. Classification (GTDB taxonomy): domain Bacteria; phylum Bacteroidota; class Bacteroidia; order Bacteroidales; family Prolixibacteraceae; genus Aquipluma. The sequence goes on along the minus strand of JAHEYT010000023.1, from coordinate 172,516 downwards.
TGAATAAACAGAAGTCGATTCATTCTCTAATTCAACAATATTGATCAACTTATCTTTAATTTCAGGATAGGTTTTGCTTAGCTGTGTAGAAACATCATAATAAGTTAAACGCTTACCAACACCCAATAACTTAATAACAGGTATTAAAAGAAAGAAAATAAATATAAAAGCAGTAAAAAACAGTGTAACAACAACTATAGATAGCTTAACAGTTGGATTGAAGTAATTAAAATATTCAAGTGCAGATACAAAACTATAATACACTACAAATAAGAGTATAAACAGCAATAATCCTCTTATCAACTGATAGAGATAGAATTTACTGATGTATGAATTCAGCTTATCAACAAACTGTTTATAGTTTTTATCCATCTTTATAATAAATTCATTTTTAGATAATTAAATTATATACCTTTTAAACATTCTAAAAATTTTCTTGTTTATAAGTCGCCCTAAATAATTTATAAAATCATACAAAGATATAGTTTGAAAATTGCATTAGATATTTTTTCGGGAGATACAAGACAAATTAATTAAATCTATTCACCCAATATTTGAACAGAAAACCAATCGATTTTCATTGTTTTTTTATTAGAAATAGATAAAACTAACAATTGTTAATCTAAAGTTTACTAACTTTAATATCAAATAATTAACATGTTAGCAAGTAGTTGAAAACACAGAAGAAAAAATCACTTTTCATATAAGCAAGAATTACTTTAAAAAGATATCAAGTCTATTAACAGGATATATTCATATTCATTCTTTTTAATTGAATTTAGAAAATATATTAATACTAATACAGATTGAAAATAAACCGGAGAAAGGGGTATCCTTTTCTGGTTTGAAGGAATATATTATATTCGTGAAATGATTGAAAGGTATGGGAGAGAGTTTAATGATATTACTAGTTGAGGATAATCTGTTAAACCAACGTATAGTTACGTTTAGTTTAAAGAAGTTTAATCACGAAGTGGTTATAGCCAATAACGGTGTTGAGGCAATAGAGCATTTTAGTGTTCGTAAGTTTGATGTAATTTTGATGGATATTATGATGCCAGTCATGGATGGACTTGAAGCTACAGTCAAAATAAGAGAGTTTGAAGTCAAGAATAGTATAGAAAAAAGAACTCCCATCATTGCCCTTACTGCAAATACTATGGATAACGACCGCGATAAATGTATTTCATACGGAATGGATGAGTTTATGGCTAAACCATTTGATATAGAAAAGCTTAATTTAATTTTCAATGAGCTTAAAATTCCTTCCTGAATTTATCACTGTTTTATTTTAAAACTTCCATCTTAATTTTTTTACTTTTGGCTAGGTTTAAAAGCTAAAAATGAGCGAACATTTTGATTTCAGAGAAGAATCTTTTTCGGATAATGAAAGAGATATTGATAAACAATTAAGACCACTAGAATTTGACGATTTTAGTGGCCAAAATAAAATTGTTGAAAATCTGAAAATATTTGTAAAAGCCGCCAAAATGAGAGGCGAAGCTTTAGACCATGTTCTGCTTCATGGCCCGCCAGGATTGGGAAAAACTACTCTTTCAAACATTATTGCAAACGAACTTGGAGTTACTTTGAAACTAACTTCAGGACCAGTTTTGGATAAACCTGGCGATTTAGCCGGATTGTTAACCAATCTGGAACCAAATGCCGTTTTGTTCATCGATGAGATCCACCGATTAAGCCCGATAGTTGAAGAATACCTGTATTCGGCGATGGAGGACTATAAGATCGATATCATGATTGACAAGGGACCCAGTGCACGGTCCATACAGCTCGAATTAAACCCTTTTACATTAATTGGTGCAACCACACGCTCTGGTTTATTAACAAGTCCTCTGCGGGCTCGTTTTGGTATTAAATCGCATTTGGAATACTACGATGTTGACATCCTTACCAAAATTGTGAAACGTTCGGCTTTTATTTTGAATGTAAAAATTGACGATCAGGCAGCTGTTGAAATTGCCACCAGAAGTCGGGGAACTCCCCGAATTGTGAATGCGCTGTTGCGTCGCGTACGTGATTTTGCCCAGGTAAAGGGAAACGGAAGTATCGATATTGAGATTACTTTGTATGCACTCGATGCGTTGAATATCGATAAATTTGGTTTGGATGAAATGGACAATAAGATTCTGCTGACCATTATCGACAAATTTAAAGGTGGACCTGTTGGATTATCAACAATTGCTACAGCGGTCGGCGAGGATACCGGAACTATCGAGGAAGTTTATGAACCATTCCTGATCATGGAAGGTTTTTTGAAACGTACACCACGGGGGCGTGAAGTGACCGAATTGGCCTACAAACATTTAGGCAAAATTCATTACGGCGACTCCCCTACCCTTTTTTAACCAGTTTAATTTCAAATAATTTTGGATAGAATTTCCCTGTGACATACATCTTTTTTGTGACAGGATCAATGGCAATACCATTAAGTTCACCGACCTGTTTGTTTGGATTAGGCATACTAAGAATTCCATCAAGATCAATTTTTGCAACGACTTTGCCGGTTTGAGGGTCAATTTTTGCAATTAGATTTGTCGTCCAAATATTAGCATAAATATATCCATCAGAATATTCCAATTCATTAAGATATACAACAGCGTCTTTATCGTCATAAACCTGAAGTTTTTTTACCGTTTTTAATGTTATTGGATCAAGGTAAGTCAGAACATTTGCACCATCGTCCATAATCAGGTATTTTTCATCATGGGTCATTCCCCAACCTTCAGACGATTCAAAGCTAAAACTGTCAACCAATGCCAAGCTTTCAAGATCATAAATGAAACCAATCTTTGTTTTATAGGTAAGCTGAAAAATGCGATTGTTGAAAATAGTAATTCCTTCGCCAAAATATTTATCAGCAAGTTTCACCGATTTTACAGTTTGACCGGTTTTCAGATTGTTTTTTAAAAGAAAAGATTTGCCGTTTTCGCCTGTACTTTCATATAGAAATCCGTTATGAATTTCAAGACCTTCAGTAAATGAAGTTTCGTTATGAGGATATGATTGAACCAGCTCGTAACCATACTTTTCAGGAACTACATCAGATAAAACCTCGAAAGTTTTGAAGTAAACACCCTCTACCCCATCAGATTTAACAGCTTGTGCTTTTATGGTGTGTTTTCCAATACTTTTAAATCCCTTCAAAGTATATGTAAATTCGGCATTTTTATTTGAAGTTATCAGTACCGAATCAACATAAATGTTTGTTTCTTTTAGTTCGCCATCTTTCACTTTTACTGAAATACCAATGTTAATATCGTCGCCATAAACAATTTTTTTATGAACAGATTCAGCGGTAATTCGAACAGCTGGTTTTCGCGAACGATTTGCTTTGTTTGAGCATGAAAAAGAGCTGATAAAAACAGATAGTACAATGAAAGTGGAGAATAGTCTGATGTTCATTCTAATTATTTTAATCAAAAAACTGGCTTCAAAGATAAAACAAAATAAAAATCAATTGACTTTCAGTGTTAGTTTTAGCAATTCTGAAAGAATTAGGTTTGTATCTTTGGCCAAAATTTTACAATTGTGGGCGCATTAAAAAAACTTGCAGGCGAAACGGCCATTTATGGCATGAGCAGTATTATCGGTCGATTCCTGAATTGGTGGTTGGTACCCTATTATTCGCGTATTTTTCTTCCTGAAGAATATGGTGTGGTAACCAATCTGTATTCGTACATCGCATTTTTATTGGTAATACTCACCTTTGGCATGGAAACAGGATTTTTCCGATTTGCCAATAAGTCGCAACAAAACGATAAAATATATTCAACAAGTGCATTTTCGCTCTTCGGAAGTTCAATTCTTTTCGTTCTCATCGCTTTCATTTTCTCCGGAAATCTGGCTGGTTTTCTGGATTATCCCAACAGCGAAAAATATATTCAATGGCTTGCCATTATTGTTGCTCTCGATGCCGGAACAGCCATTCCGTTTGCCAATTTGCGGCTCGAAGGAAAAGCAGTGCGGTTTGCCACGTTGAAAATGGTCAATATCTTTTTCAACATCTTCTTCAATATCTTTTTCCTTACTGTTTGCCCATATATTTTAAGGTCAAATCCTGAAAGTTTCATCAGCCTGATTTATCATCCGGAGTTTGGTGTAGGATACGTATTTGTTGCCAACTTGCTGGCTTCTGTGATTACACTGATTATGCTTATTCCTGAAATACGGAAGATAAAACTGATTTTTGACTGGAAACTTTTCCGCGAAATGTTCTGGTACTCCTTCCCTATCCTACTGGTTGGAATAACGGGTATGATCAACCAGAATATCGACAAAATTTTGATTCCGGAGTTGGTACCTGCCAGCCAAAAACCGATGGAACAGCTCGGTATATACGGTGCAAACTACAAGCTCGCTGTACTGATGAACATGTTTATTCAGGCCTTCCGTTATTCGTTCGAACCCTTCTTTTTCAGTCAGCAAAAAAATAACGATTCGCGCATCATTTATGCCCAGGTAATGAAATATTTTATCATTTTCGGCTTACTCATATTTTTAGGAATCACGCTGTTTATCGATGTCTTTAAAATTGTGATTGGCGCCGAGTATCATTCAGGATTAAAGGTAGTTCCGGCAGTTTTAATGGCGAATCTGTTTCTGGGAATCTATTTTAACCTCTCGCTTTGGTATAAATTGTCAGATAAAACCTGGATGGGTGCGCTCATTGGTGGCATTGGCGCCGTTTTAACCATTGGGTTCAATGTTATGATGATTCCGACCATGGGTTATATGGGATCGGCTTATGCCGTGCTGATTTGTTTCGTCCTGATGACTGTTATTTCGTACGTAGTTGGCCAGAAATACTACCGCGTTGATTACGATCTCAAGCGTATCTTGCTTTATTTTGCGGTTGCCATTGGTTTTTATTCAATTTCAGGATCGATACATTTTTCAGATTCGATAATACGATATGGCCTAAATATCAGCTTATTTGCTGCTTTTTTAACAGTAGTATTTTTTGCTGAGAAGAAAGAAATACAAAGATTAATCAAACGATAAACCGATAAAATACTATTTAGTATTATTTTTGAAAAATAATTGAATAAAAATGAAAAAAATGAAGATTGCCGTAGCCAGCGATCATGCGGGTTTCGAGCGCAAACAAACCGTGTTGAAATACCTTCAGGAACAAGGAATAGAGTACAAAGATTTTGGTGCGTTTTCAGAAGAAAGCAGCGATTATCCTGATTATGCACATCCACTTGCCGATGCGGTAAGCAAAGGCGAATTCGACGAAGGAATTACACTTTGCGGAAGCGGAAATGGTATCAACATGACAGCCAACAAGCACCAGGGAATTCGGTCGGCTATTTGCTGGATACCCGAAATTGCAAAACTTGCCCGTCAGCATAACGATGCCAATGTTTGTGCACTTCCGGCGCGATTTATTACTGATGAAGCAGCGATTGAAATCGTTAAAATCTTTTTGGAAACCGATTTCGAAGGTGGCCGTCATATCAACAGAATAAACAAGATACCTTGTTAAAATGTCGGAACAAAAGGACATATTTTTAAAGAAATCAGAAGAGATTGCTTTCGATCTGAAACATCGTTCGATCATCAAATTCAACATGTCGAAATACGATGCGGCGGTTGATCGTGGAATGAAACGATATTCAAATCTGGATTTGGCAAAAACGAGGGCATCGTTTGTTAAATCGCAGGCAATAAATCATTTGCACGATCATTTACTTCAGTTCGAAAAAAATATAACTGCACACGGCGCTTCGGTTGTTTGGGCCGAAAATACAGATGAAGCCATTGCTGCGGTTAAAAAAATCATGATCGAAAACAATTCGAAAACGGTGGTCAAAAGTAAATCGATGACTACTGAGGAGATTGATTTGAACGATCATTTGGAAGAGATTGGCGTTGAATCGCTTGAAACCGATTTGGGCGAATACATTGTGCAGCTGGCAGGTGAAAAACCGTATCACATTGTTACGCCTTGTATGCACAAGTCGCGTCAGGATATTGCAGAGCTTTTTACCGAAAAATTTGATACGCCGGAAGGCAGTGCGCCTGAATACCTGACTGCTTGGGTAAGGCAAAAACTACGCGCCAAATTTACAACTGCTGATGTTGGAATCACTGGGGCCAATTTTCTGGTAGCCGATGTGGGCGGAATTTGTTTGACTGAAAATGAAGGAAATGCGCTGATGTCGGTCTCTTTTCCCAAAATTCATATCGTAATTGCCGGAATCGAAAAAGTGATTCCGCGAATGCAGGATTTGGGCCTGATGTGGCCAATTTTGGCGGCACACGGAACCGGACAGCAAATTTCGGTTTACAATTCACTGATTACCGGCCCGAAAAAATCATCGGAAGTTGATGGTCCTGAAAAAATGATTGTGATCCTTCTGGATAATAAACGCTCTGAACTTTACCAAAACGACGAACAGTATTCAGTTTTGAAGTGTATTCGCTGCGGAGCCTGTTTAAATGCCTGTCCGGTTTACCGTAACATTGGCGGATATACTTACGATGCAACTTACAGTGGTCCAATCGGTTCGGTTATTACACCTTTTTTCAAAGGATTGAAAGAATACAATCACCTGAGTTCGGCTTGCTCTGTTTGCGGAAAATGTACAGAAGTATGTCCGGTTAAAATTCCGCTTCACCACATGTTGCTCATCAACCGGCGCGATGCCGTTATGGCGGGAGCAGGTGGATTTATCTGGAATTCAGGAATGAAAGCTTTTGAATTTGCTTTATCCAAACGAAACCGGCTGGACCTCGTCAATGGAAAAACAAAAAATACTTTTGCTTTGTTAGGTGCTAATGCTTTAGGAGAGAAAAAGCAAATACCAAAACTGGCCGATCAATCATTTAGTAAACAATGGACAACTAAAAAATAAAACCTATGCTATCCAATACGTGTAAATATGCTGTAAGAGCGCTCATTTATCTGGGAAAATACTCTTCCGACGGAACTAAAATAGGTATAAAAAAAATTTCTTCCGATCTGTTAATTCCTACTCCATTCCTGGGAAAAATTCTTCAGAATTTGGTTAAACAAAAAATACTGGTTTCGACCAAAGGACCCAACGGAGGTTTTGGTTTGGGGCGGAAAACAGACGAAATTTCGCTTTACGATATTGTCCGCATCGTGGATGGCGATGATTTTTTCAAGATTTGCCTGATTGGTCACCATTCATGTGCCACACACGAAGCTGAAGAAAAACCATGCCCGGTTCATAGCCGTTTTGGACCTATTCGCGCACAGTTGCTCCAGTTCTACCAGGAAACCACACTCGCCGGAATTTTAGGCGATATGACCGGGTTTGAAGACCTGATCAAACTATAGAAATTATCGGCTCTTAAATATTCAATACATCTGTAAATCAATTAATCAGTCATCTTTAATGGCCGGAATCTATCTTCATATCCCTTTTTGCCGGAAACGTTGCCATTATTGCGATTTTTTTAAATCAACTGATTTAAGCCAGAAAGTCCGTTTGCTTGAAGGTTTAAAAAAGGAACTCGAAAGCAGGGCATCTGAGTTGGCTTCCGAAGAAATAAATACCATTTACCTGGGCGGAGGAACACCTTCAGTTCTTCTGATTGATGAGCTAAAAGACCTTTTACAGACGATCCGTCAGAATTACCGGGTTTCTCCGGAAGCCGAAATAACCATGGAGGCCAATCCTGACGATTTAAGTCAGGCTATACTTTCGGCTATCAGGGGAATTGGGTTCAACCGGCTAAGCATGGGTGTCCAGTCTTTTTCCGAATCAGACCTGAAACTGATGAATCGCAGGCATGGAGTTATGCAGGCTTTACAGTCGGTAAAATGGGCTAAAAAAGCCGGGTTCTCCAACATCAGCATCGACCTGATTTACGGTTTGCCCAACCAAACATTGGAAGAGTGGGAGAGAAACGTTCGAATTGCCGTTGAGCTTGATGTGCAACACATTTCGGCCTATAACCTGACTTATCACGAAGGAACCGTTTTTTACGACCGGCTTAAAAAAGGTATCCTGAAGGAATTGCCCGATGAACTCAGCCTTCAACAATTTGAAGTGTTGATCAGGATACTGAAAGAAGCCGGATTTGAACATTACGAAATCTCCAATTTTTGCAAACCTGGCTTGTATTCGCAGCACAACTCATCGTATTGGAAAAGCAAAAAATATCTGGGAATTGGCCCGTCGGCGCATTCGTTCGATGCACAAACCCGTCGATGGAATGTCTCTTCTGTTTCAGGATATTTGGATGGAGTAGAGAACAATAAACCCTACAGTGAATCCGAAATCCTGACCGAGCAGGATCGCTATAACGATTACATCATTACCGGCCTCCGAACAATCTGGGGCATTTCTGAAGAGGTAATTAAAACAGAGTTTTCTGCTAAGTATCTTGTTCATTTTCAAAAAGTAAGAGATGAGAATATTCATTCCGGCCATGTTTTAAACGCTTCTGGAAAGATATACTTAAGCCCTGAAGGTTTATTTATTTCAGATAAAATTATGGCTGATTTCATGGTAGTTGAATGATGCTAAATATTGTTAACGTAGAAGGCTGATGTGATTCATTCAAACTATAAATCCATATCTTAGCAGCTTGAAAAACTGAAAGTAAAATGATCGTAAAAATCGTCAATCAATCCAATAATCCACTACCAGAATATAGCACCGCACACTCTGCGGGTATGGATCTTCGTGCTAATCTTCTTGAACCAATTACGTTGAAACCACTCGAACGGGTGCTGGTTCCAACCGGTTTATTTATAGAATTACCAGTTGGTTTCGAGGCCCAGATTCGCCCAAGAAGTGGGTTGGCTTTGAAGAAAGGAATTACCGTGCTGAATTCACCGGGAACAATCGATGCCGACTATCGCGGCGAGGTTGGTATTATCCTGATCAACCTGTCGAATGAAGCGTTTGTGATTCAACATGGTGAGCGCATTTGCCAAATGGTTATTGCCCGACATGAACATATTGGATGGGAATCGGTTGAAGTGTTGAAAGAAACCGATCGCGGAGCCGGTGGTTTCGGACATACCGGAAAAAATTAGAGAAAATGAGAAACAGATATTTGGCATATTTTGCCGTCGTTTCAGTGCTGGCTTCATCATGCGGGACTGCTCAAAAGCAAGTAAAGTCCACTGTTCAGGAAAAACCAGTTGTGGAAGAAAAATCCATTTCTGACGATGATAAAAATGAATTTGAGTACACGTTTATCGAAGGCCTGAAACAAAAAATGATTGGTAATCAACAGGCCGCCATTTCATTGTTTTCAAAGTGTTTGACGATCAATCCCAACTCATCTTCGGCCATGTTCGAGCTGGCCAAAATACACAGCGGCAACGGCGATATGACCAGTTCGTCGCTTTTGCTCGAAAAAGCCATTAAAATTGACCCCGAAAATAAATGGTACAAGGTATTGCTTGCGCAGATTTATGAGCAGGGAAAACAATACAAACAAGCTGCCGATTTATACCAGCAACTTTATTTGCTTGATCCTGAAAATCTGGAATATCTTTACATGAATGCGGCTTTGCTGTCGTCGGCTAAAGAATATGACCAAGCAATCGAAGTCTATAATAACCTGGAAAAAAAGGTTGGGATTAACGACCAGATTTCGGTTGAAAAGCAACAGATTTTTCAGGCTGCCGGAAAGAAAAAAGAAGCAATGGCCGAACTTCAGAAGTTGATTGATTTTAATCCTAAAGAACCGCGCTATTATGGGTTGATGGCCGATTATTATCTTTCGGAAAAGGATGAGGCAAACGCCCTGAAATATTACATGAAAATTCTGGAAATAGATCCGAATAATGGATTTGTACTGTTTTCGCTCACTTCGTTTTACCGTGAAAAGGAAGACAAAGTAAAAGCATGGGAATATGCACGTAAAGCTTTTCAGAATAAATCGGTTGAAGTTGAAACCAAAATCCAGTTTTACCTGATGATAACGGCTGGTCCGGATAAGCCTTTTTTTACCGATGACCAGGTTGCTGAACTGGTTGATATTTTGGTGAAAACAAATCCGGATGATCACCGGGTTTATACCGTTTATGCTGAATATCTGATCAGCAAGGACAAATTGGTTGAAGCTCGCGAACAGCTCCGAAAAGTTCTTGAAACCCAGAAAGACAATTACATGATCTGGGAGCGGATGATTTTGATCAGCAACGACTTGCTTGATTTTAAAAGCATTTATACCGATTCTGAAAAGGCCCTCACCTTATTTCCAAACCAGCCTGTTTTATATGGTTTAAAGGCCGTGGCTTGCCTTCAGCTCGAAAAATATACCGAAGCGCTTGAGATTTTGAAAGAAGGCGAACCTTATTTGCTGGATAATAAAATTATGAAAATACAGTTTGGATTATATCAAGCCGAAGCGTATTACAAATTGAATAGGGTAGAGGAGGCCTTCAAAGCTTTTGACGAAGTGATTACTCTTGATCCTGAAAACTGGATGGCCATGAATAATTATGCCTATTACCTCTCTGTCAGGAACGAAAATCTGGCAAAAGCAGAGGAATTAAGCAGTAAAGCAGTTCGTGCAAATCCTGAAAATTCGACCTATTTAGACACTTATGCCTGGGTTTTGTTTATGCGTAAAGATTATGCGCTGGCCAAATTTTACATGGAAACAGCAATCAAAAACGGTGGCGATAAAAATGGAGTAATTGTTGAACACTATGGCGACATTTTGATTATGTTGGGAGAAAAGGAAAAGGCTATTGAACAATGGAAAAAAGCACTGACCACAGGTGAAGGAACGAAGTTTTTAAGTGAAAAAATTAAGCAGGAACGCTATCTCGATAAATAATTAAAAGTGGTAAGAATTAATACAATAAGGCTTTCAGTTTTCGGTCTGTTAAGCGTTGTTTTACTGGGTTTTTCCTCATGTAAAACAACTCGGGTAGCAACAACTTCAACCGAAGTTGTCAAACCAATGAGTGCCAATAAACTAATCAGGAATATTGAAAATAATGCATTTGATTATAAGCATTTGTCGATTAAAAGAATCACCTGTCAATTCGATAACGGAAAGACCAAGACCTCATTTAAGGCAAGTATTTTGGCCGAAAAAGACAAGCAAATCATTGTCATGCTCAGTAAATTGAACATTCCGGTTGGCCGGCTTTGGTTAACGCCTGATAGTGTTAAATTTATCAATTACCTCGAAAATAATTATTTTCTCGACGATTATAGTTATTTAAGTTCCATGCTCGATATGGATATTGATTTTGAAACCATTCATGCCATTGTTTCCAATAATGTTTTTTCGCTGGGAGATGAAAAAAAGGATAAAGAAATCAGGGATTACGAGGCGAAAATTGACTCTGGAATGTACGTTCTGGAATCGGTAAAAAAGCTGAAGCCCAGAAAAGATAATCAGAAAATGAGCGAGCGGAGGCAAGCCCGTAAAACTGCGAAAATCATTCCTGATTCGCCCGTCCGACAAACAATTTATATTGATCCTGTAACGTATAAACTTAGGAAAATCAAAATGGTAGATGCTGCCAATTCTCGAAATCTGAATATCGATTTTTCTGACTTTGTACCCGTCGAAAAACAGTTGTATCCGGGAGAAATGTCGCTCAATTTTGATAGTCCTGAAAGTATAATGCAACTTCACATCAAATTCGCAGGCTTCTCAACCGAAGAAGAAAAAGGCATCCGTTTTAAAGTTCCTGAAAAATATACCCGGATTAATCCTTAAAAGTATGAGGAGCTTTTTACTTCTTTCAGTTTTATTATTGCTAACAGCGCTGGTGAATGGTCAGTCGCTGGACGAATTGCGCAAGAAAAAGCAGAAAACTAACGAGCAGATTAAATACACCACCAAGCTGCTCGAAGAGGCCAAAAAGAATCAGACAAAAACTCTGAATAAGTTCAAGATTCTGAACAAACAAATTGAACTTCGGACCACCCTGATTACCGGAATTAACTCGGAAGTTGGCGTTTTGGCCGATTTTATCGATCAGAATGCCTGGCTGGTAGCTTCGCTCAATGCCGATATGGAAAGTTTGAAGAAGGAATATGCCCAAATGATTGTCTTTGCCCAAAGGAATCAAACCAATTACAGCAAGTTGCTTTTTGTACTTTCGTCGAATAGTTTTAACCAGGCTTACAAGCGAATCATGTATTTCAGGCAATATACCGAATACAGGCATCGTCAGGCAGAACTGATTCAATGGATACGCGATCTGATTCAGGCAAAAGTGAGCCGGTTGCAACTGCAACGTGCCGAGAAGGAAACTCTTCTCCTGTCGAAAAAGCAGGAAGCTGATCAATTAAATAAGGAGAAAAAGCAACAGGGACAATATCTGACCACCCTTCAGCAGAAACAAAAAGAATTTGAGAAAAAGCTGCGCGAACAACAGCAAATTGAAGCTCAGTTGAGTAATGAGATTCAGAAGATTGTGGAAGAAGAGGTTCGGAAAGCCAGGGAAAGAGCCAGGGAATTGGCCAAGGCTAAAGAAGCGGCTAAACCGGCAGGAAAACCTACCGGAAAGCAACCGGCTAAACCATCAGAACCAACCAGCTATGAGATGACTCCTGAAGAAAAACTGGCTTCTGGCCAGTTCGAGCAAAATAAACGTCGCCTTCCATGGCCGGTTGAGCGCGGTGTCATAACCGATCGTTTTGGAGTTCACGAGCATCCGGTATTGAAAAACATTCAGGTGAAGAACAATGGTGTTGATATTTCAACAGCGCAGGGAGTTAAAGCGCGTTCGATATTTGCGGGTGAAGTGAGCCGTGTGTTTATGGTTACAGGCGGTAATATGGCTGTTATTATCCGTCATGGGAAATACCTCACCGTTTATTCGAATTTAGTGAATGTGCAGGTTAAATCGGGCGATAAAGTTTCGATTAAGCAAACCATCGGGACCATTGGAACTGATGGTGACGACGATAAAACAGTTCTTAAATTCCAAATCTGGAAGGAAAACGTAAAAATGGATCCGGAAGATTGGATTGCGAGATAAAGCCAGGTTTTCTATAGACAAAAGAGGTCGCTTCATTCACTGAAACGACCTCTTTTCCTTTTGACTAATGACACTTTACATTACAGCAGATTGGCTACTTTGGTCAATCCCGGAACATTAATAAATTTAATCTTCCTTCCCTGCAAATCAATCAGCTGATCTTGCTTGAATTCGGAAAGAAGCCTGATGACACTTTCAGTAGCGGTTCCCACCATATTGGCCAGCTCTTCGCGGGTAAGCGAAATTTGAAGGGTTTTGGCATTGTCAAGCTCAAACTCATCTTTTAATAAAAGTAGAACTTCAGCAAGTCGCTCACGCACTGTTTTTTGAGCAATATCAGTGATGTAGTCGTTTGCTATGCGCAATTCTTTGCAAACAATTTGCAACATGTGGTGTGAAAACTGCCAGTTGCTTTGAACGAGGTATAAAAGCGTTTGGTACGGAATGTGGCTCAGTACTGTTTCTTCAATAACTTTTGCAGTGGTGCAGGCCAATTCCTGGCTTAGAAGTGAACGATATGCTATAATATCGCCCTTTTTAGCGAAGCGGATAATCTGCTCCTTGCCATCGATACCGGTTTTAAATATCTTTAAAATACCGCGTGTAACACAGTAAAAACCTGTTAACCGACTTCCTTCCCTGTAAATAATGCTACCTTTTTTATACAACGAACAGGTTTTGTCGTAATTCAATTGTGCCATTTCCTGTTCGGTCAATTTCTTGAACAATTGAAATCCATTTAGATCGCATTCGTCATCAGTCGGCCTTTTAATTGAACTTCTCATCGAGTTGTTTTGTTTTGTTAATGAATTAAACAACAATAAAGACTAAATATAAGTTGTTTTCGTTAAAAAATTTTAGGCTATATATGCCATAAAAATTAAACGTAAATTTAGAACTATTATTCGATTTGCAATATTTGAGGGAATTTGATATGAAACATGTACTTGACTTAGCGTGGAAACAAAATTTAGCTTTTGAATGTGATATGGATGGTCATCGTGTCGTTATTGATGCATCGAAAGAGGGTGGGGGCGATAACCTGGGACCTCGACCTAAAAAGTTGATGCTAACTGCGCTGGCCGGATGCACTGGAATTGATGTAATTATGATCCTGAAAAAAATGCAGATTGTGCCTGAAGCTTTCAATGTAATTGTTGAAGGCGATTTAACTGAAGAACATCCGATCAGGTACAACAAAATGAAAGTGATCTATCAGTTTAAAGGGAAAGATTTGCCAATGGATAAACTCGAAAAGGCGGTAAAACTTTCAGAAGAAAAATATTGTGGCGTTTCAGCCTCCTATCGTCTGGCCATGGATTTATCAATGGAAATCCGTGTGGTTGAATAATTAACGTATGAAGAACTCCCGCTTATTTGACGAAGAAAACGAAAAGATCTTTACCATTCGGAAGATCCGTGATTTTGACAAGGAGGAAATAGAGCATAACCTCATGCCTCATTTGCACGATTTTTATTCCATTTTTTGGGTCGAATCGGGTGAAGCCATTCACGCTACCGAATTCGTTGAATACAGCCTTAAAGCCGACACCATACTATTTGTTCCCCCAGGCCTGAAGCACCGGATGTACATCGATAAATCGGTTAGTGGCACATACATTCTATTTAATGAGGATTTTATTCAGTATAACCGCAAAAACCATGTTCCGTTAAAGGAATATCGCCTTTTCAATAATTCTGACTTTAAGAGCCTGATAACGGTCGCTCCTGAAAAGCGCGAAAAACTGAATAACATCACCGGGCTGATTTTTGATGAGCTTCAAAGCTCCGATGACTACAGTCAGGATATAGTTTTGAACCTGCTGCACCTGTTTTTGCTTGAATCGCGGCGAATTTTCGACCAACAAAATCAGATACCAAAAGAGGCACCCGAAACAACACCCGATACCACTATTATTAAGTTTAAGCAGCTGATAGAAGAGAATTTCACCAAAGAGAAGAATGTTTCGCCATACGCTGAAATGCTCAACATGAATCCTTCGTGCCTGAACGAACTCACCAAACGCACCACAGGAATTACTGCCGGAGAACTAATTCGTAACCGGGTTATCGACGAAACCAAGAAGCTGCTTTATTCAAGCAAAATGTCGGGAAAAGAGATTGCCTATGAGCTGGGTTTTGATGATCCTGCTTACTTCAGCCGCTTTTTTAAGAAGTACACTGGTACTACTTTGAAGGAGTTTCGGGATAATAGCCGAAAAAAATACCATTAAATCCTTTTTTAGTCCATTTTTCACGCTGTTTCTTCACCATATATTTGTAACTGTATTAAAACAATTAAAAATTAATCAGTTATAAAGTAAAAATCTATTGGGGTAAGTTACTAGAAACAGAAAAAATCATTTATCAATTAAAATTAAAAATTATGAAAACGATTAAATCATTAGGATTATTAGTGTTAGCCCTTACGCTTACAACAGCCGTATTTGCAGGATCTCAAAAAGTTGATGTTGCAAAAAGTTCAGTAAAATGGTTGGGTAAAAAAGTTACCGGACAGCACTCCGGAAGTATCTCGGTAAAAGAAGGTAGCCTTGAAGTTGCCAATGGCAAAGTAACAGGCGGAAAAGTTGTGATCGACATGCAGTCGCTCGTTGTGGAAGATGTTAAAGATGCCGGAATGAACGGAAAATTGGTTGGTCATCTGAAATCGGACGATTTCTTTGGTGTGGCAACATATCCTTCTGCCGACCTTGTAATTACCAAAGTTGAAGGTAATACTTTCTCCGGAAACCTTACCATTAAAGGAATTACCAATCCAACAAGCTTTACGGCAGTTGCTTCAAAAGATGGAAAAAGCACGGTTTACACCGGAACAATCACTATCGACCGTAGCAAATACAATGTAAAATATGGTTCAAACTCTTTCTTCGATAATTTGGGTGACAAAGCAATATACGACGAATTTACACTCGATTTCAGCTTGGTTGTTGCCGAGTAATTGAATAAAGTATCTAAGTTTTGGAGTGCCTGAAGTTGACCCGTTGGCGGCACTTTAGGCACTTCGAATTTCAGGCACTTCAAAATCATGAAATTAAAACAGAAAACAGATGAAACTTACAGTACACAGGGCAGGATGCAGAGGACATGCAGATCACGGATGGTTGAATACATGGCACTCCTTTAGTTTTGCCAGTTATTACAATCCCGACCGGATGCATTTTGGCGCTCTGCGTGTGCTTAATGACGATACCGTTCAGGCCGGAATGGGTTTCGGAACTCACCCGCACGACAACATGGAGATCATTACCATCGTGTTGGACGGTGAGCTCGAGCACAAGGACAGCATGGGAAACGGATCGGTAATTACACCCGGCGAAGTACAGGTAATGTCGGCCGGAACAGGCATTCAGCATTCGGAATTTAACCATTCGCAGGCCAATGAAGTCAGTTTGTTGCAAATCTGGGTTTTCCCTGATAAGAAAAATGTGGAGCCAAGATACGGTCAGGCCAAATTTCAGGAGGAAGAAATGAACGGAAAATGGCGCTTGGTGGTATCGCCCGACGGAGCCGATAATACGCTTTGGATACATCAGCAGGCCTGGTTTTCGCTGGGAAATTTTGATGCGGATACAAAAATCAGTTATCAGCTGAAGAAAGCCGACAGTGCTGTTTATGTGTTCCTGATTTCCGGAGAACTTGTGGTTGGATCGGAAACCCTGAATCAGCGCGACGGTTTGTGCATCGAGCAAATCGAATCAGGAATTGACATGAAAACGAATCAGAAATCGAAAGTTTTGGTGATGGAAATTCCGTTGTGAATCAAGATAAAAGGATAAAGTAAAAAGGCAAAAGTGGACGATCTCGTTTTCACTTTTGCCTTTTTTGTTTTGCCTTGGTCAGGGCCATATTTCTGAGATATTTTCTTTAATCGGGTCAGTCCGTATCAGGTCAACTTTAAAATCGGTCAGGTCTTGTCCTTTCACCTCGAAAACGGCTTTGTAATTTTGCTCGTTTTCTTTCTCCTGAAAATCTGAATTCTGCTTATCGGTTAAGTACTTCATGGCCGCGATGTTGCCCACATCGGCATCCGAAAGCAGGAACAATACCTTTCGGCCATCTTTTGCGCAGAAATGGATCAGGCTGGCATATTCGTGGTTCAGGTAATTTTCAGAGCGGTTGTCGAAAAACAGCGTGCTGTCGGCTGTTTGGTAAGTGAAAGACGAATGTTCCAGGTTGTATTTCAGCCCGACCCGCTCAAGTGTCGGTTTCAGAAATTGCAGTGTTTTCACCGATCCGATAAAAATCAGGTGCTTGTTTCGGGTATCTTCCCATTGCAGTTGCGACGAGTATTTCATTTCAACATTGGCCACGCCACCGCCCAGCATTTTCATGATATTAAATAGTCCAAGAGGTGCTTGCCTGTTAATGTAAGTTGTATTGCTTTTCCTGATCTTGTCGATCAGTTTTGGGTGAGTTTTCAGGAAAGCATCCAGATCTTCGTTCGAATTAATCCGGGTATCGCGCGACGCACCCAATCGGCCTGTAGCAATGGAATCGGTAAAGAAATAATGATCGCCTAAAACAATCAGGACCGGGTAATCGGGCTTCAGAAATCCTTTCCAGATGGCTTGTTTCGGCTGGCGGAATTTGTCTGTATTCAGGATTAAGATAAACGAAATAATAATCAGCAGAAATCCTGAAATAAACAGCACCAAGCTATACTTTTCGAGCGACCGCTTGAATGATTTGTAGTTTAAAAATTTGAATTCAACCTGATACTTTCCTTTGGGTATTTGAAGAATAACCGTATCATCCTTCCCTTCATTTTGGTAGTATTCTTTCAGTTTATTCCGGAGGTTCAGTATATAAACCCGAACGTTTAGCTCTTTTTCCTGGTCGGATTTCTTCCCAAAAACATCGAAGGCGATTTGCTGCTCTTTCGGTATTTCACCCTTCAGCGAACAATTTACCAGGTAGTTTAGCAAGTCGCGGTACACGCCCGGTTTCGAGAATGTTTTGCTATTCAGTAACTTCTCCAGTGTTTGTGATATCTTCCGGTGATCGGTCATTAAATCGTTCTGAATGAGTGCCGTTAAATATTTTCTTTACGCCAATATTACGCAATAAAGTTTAAATTTTTTTTAATTTTAGAAATCCGTCCTTACATTGAGTCGAAATAGATTCTAACTACTAAAAATAAAGCAATGAAGACATTTTGGATTTCAGCTATTGCACTGTTATTGGCTGTTACAGTTACTCAGGCGTCGAAAAAGGAAAAAGTTGAATTTAAGAACAACGAGAGTGGTAAAAAGGTAGAAGTTTACCTGAACGGAAAGCTTTTCACAGCCTATATTTATCCGGATAACATGGAAAAACAATCGCTTTACCCGATTATGAGCGCTTCCGGAAAATTCATTACACGCGGGTTTCCTATGAACCCAAGGCCATTTGAGCGTGTTGACCATCCCCACCATGTTGGTCTCTGGTTCAATTTTGGCGATGTGAATGGTCTCGATTTCTGGAATAATTCGTACGCCATTAAAGCCGAAGACAAACCCAAATACGGAACCATCAAATTCAGGAAAATAGTAAGCGAAAATCCGGCAAAAGGAACATTAGTAACCAATGCCGACTGGGTAGACCACAAGGACAATGTACTTCTGAACGAAGAAGCTACCTATATTTTTGGAGGTGATGGAAGTACCCGGACCATTGAACGAATTTCCAAATTAACAGCCAAACAACCCGTAACTTTTACCGAAAATAAAGAAGGACTGGTGGGTTTGCGTGTTGATCGTACTTTTGAAGAACCAGCCACAAAACCTGAAAAATTTCTGGACGCAAAAGGCATTGAAACTGAAGTTCCGGTGATGAATAACGACGGCGTTAATGGCGTTTACCGCAATGCCGAAGGCATTAAAGGCGGCGATGTATGGAGCAAACGCAGTCCGTGGGTAGCACTTCGCGGAGTTAAAGATGGTGAAGCAATGACAATCGCTATTCTCGACAATAAATCCAACCCTAATTATCCGGCATGGTCGCATGCCCGCGGTTATGGTCTTTTTGCAACAAACAACCTGGGAGGAAGGGTTTTCGATAAAAATGCTGCTGAAGTAAAAATTGTGCTTAAACCAGGTGAGAGCATTACCTTTAAACACAAAATTGTAATTGGAGGCGAACTAAGCGATGCTACACTGAACAAACTTTCGAAGAATTTTAAATAACTAACATAAACTTTTACTATCCATGGAAAAAGAAGGAAAAAACTCAAGAAGGAATTTTTTGAGGACTGCTGCAACCGGAGCTGTTCTGGCTGCTGTAACTCCAGCTGCATTTGCAAAAGATCCGGTTAAAAAACCAACCATCATTCCGGCAACAGCAAAGGGCGCCAACGATCGTCTTCGTGTAGCAGTGCTGGGAATTAACGGCAGAGGTAAAACGCACATCGAAGTCATTATGGGATTAGCTGAAAAAGCCAATGTGGAATTGGTTTGTTTGAGTGATCCGGATTTGAATATACTTCAGGAACGTGCTGCTGAATTCGAAAAGAAATACGGACGAAAAATAGCCATTGAGCAAGATTTCCGTAAGGTTTTTGACGATAAAACAATTGATGCGATAACCTTGGCAACGCCAAATCACTGGCATGCACTTCAAACCGTTTGGGCTTGTCAGGCCGGAAAAGATGTGTATGTTGAGAAGCCAGCAACACACAATATTTCAGAAGGAAGGAAAATAATTGAAGCCGCCTATAAATACAACCGTATTGTGCAGCACGGAGTTCAACTCAGAAGTTCGGTTGCGATTCGTGAGGCTGTAAAACATCTCGAAGAAGGACTGATTGGCCGTGTTTATATGTCGCGTGGACTGGTTTACCGCTGGCGTCCGGATATTGGCAACAAAGGCATTTCACAAATCCCGGCAGGGGTTGACTACGATTTGTGGTGCGGTCCAGCTCCAATGCGTCCTTTCACCAAAAATCTGGTTCACTACAACTGGCACTGGCACTGGAATTATGGCAATGGCGATGTGGGCAACCAGGGAATCCACGAAACCGACCTTTGCATGTGGGGTTTGGGCGTAAATTCTTTGCCTGAACGCATTACTTCAATGGGTGGCAAATTCCTGTGGGACGATTGCAAGGAAGTTCCTGAAATCCAGACCTCGATTTACCATTATCCGAAGGAAAAGAAAATCATTCAGTTTGAAGTTCGCAACTGGTGTACCAACCTTGAAGATGGCGCCGGAGTGGGCAATATTTTCTATGGAGATAAAGGTTATTTGGTGGTGAAAGGCTACGATACCTACGAATCATATCTTGGTGAAAAACGTGAGAAAGGTCCAAGCCGTTCCGAAAAAGGAGAACTGGATTTGCATTTCCAGAACTGGTTTGATGCTATCCGTGCGCGCGATATGAGTATTCAGAATGGTCCTGTTCAAACCGGAGCCTTGTCATCATCACTGGCCCACCTTGGAAATATTTCGTATCGCCTTGGTAAACAGCTGGAGTTTGATCCGGTGGCGGAACGTTTTATTGGCAGCGACATTGACGATGCCAACAACATGCTTACTCGCGAGTATCGTGCACCTTATTTGATGCCTGAGATTATTTAGAACCAAATTATCACAAATAAACAAGTCAGGGTTTCACTCAAAGTGGAGCCCTGACTTAATTTTTACTGGTAATTCTCTATTATTCCTGAAAGGTATTGATTCAGAATTTCTTTTAGTTCTATCGGTTCTTCAACTTTTGCATACGATCCGGAACTTAGAATCCAGTTGGCAAATCCTCGCAATTCGTTGTTGGCAAATCGAAGCCGGCTGGTTTGATCGTCAATTTTTTCTTCTTCGGTAAAGCCGTACCAGTATTTTGATTCGTCAATGAGCTTAATCCGCTCAGTTTTTATGACCAGCGAGATATTTGCTTTATCGCTGATGACGTTCATCTGGCGGATAAAGTCGTCCATCGAAATATGCTGTTTTCCCTTGAAGTTTTCGGTACTTACCCTCAAATCCTGAATACGGTCGAGTCTGAAATCGCGATATTCGCTGCGTAACCTGCACCAGGCAAATAAATGCCAGCGGCGACTGTAATTACAAAGTCCGATTGGTTCAACCAGTCGTTTGGTTGCGGGAGCGCCGTACCCGGCCTGGTAATCGATCTCAAGAACCTGTTTTGAAACCAATGCCTGCTGAATTTCACTTAGAAAAAGGCGGTTAAAATTCACATTCGATGAGGTATAATTGAGTACAGATATTTGGCTGTACAATTTTTCAAGCCGGTCTTTTTCCTCCGGATTCAGGATGGCTTTTATCTTGAACAAGGCCGAGCAAAACTCAGCCTTCATTCCATCGTCCGACATTTTTTCAACCAGTTTTTCGCCAAACAACAATGCAGAAGCCTCTTCTTTGGTAAACATCACTGGCGGTAATTTGTAATTATCCATCAGAAAATACCCAACACCAGCCTCTGCACCAATCGGAACGCCAGATTCTTCTAAAGCCCGGATGTCGCGGTAAACCGTGCGCAAGCTGATCTCGAATCGTTCAGCGATTTCAGAAGCTTTCACGATTCGTTTGCTTTGCAGGTGTATTAAAATGGCGTTTAGTCGTTCAATGTGGTTCATTTGGCCAAGTTAATTGAAAAAGTTTTCAGTTTTCAGTCACAGTTTTCAGTTTTTCTGTAAACCGCGACTGAACACTGTGACTTTTTACTTGCCTTTCAGCGATTGCTGCTTTGTTTCGGCCATGTGCGCGGCGTACCAGACTGCTCCGTTTTCGCGGATGGTCAGGATACATTTTTCGCGGTTCGAACCAAAAATAAACGCAAAAACCTTTGAAATAGGATTGTTGAATTTCCGGCAGGTATTGGGCTTTTCGAGCGAACAATCGGCACACGAACTAAACTGTTGATCGATGTTGCAGGTGCGAATGTTGCACCAGTGTTTCCCCTGAATTTGCTTGCAGCTTGGGCATTTGCCTTTCTGGTATTTTCCGCAGGCACCGCAATACAGGCCGCAATAAGCAATCAGTTGAGCATCGTTTTTGATTTCGGAATTCATTTTACTTCAACTTGAATTTCGGTTACGCAATTTTCCTGATTTTCAAAATCGCAGATATGATAAACTTCACGGCAAATAACCCTGCAGGATTGGCCTGGTTGCAAAATAGAAGGCATCATTTTCTGGTAGGTTTCACCCAGTTTTGCCCATGGTCCTTTGTGAATTTCGCTGATGCAGTTAAATTCAGGAAATTCGGCGAACCTGAATTTTCCGGCGCCCCCATTCGGTCTATTTACAGGAAGGGCAATGGTTAATTCGAAGGGCGTGGCTGGGTGTCCATCGGTTGCGTCGTAAACCCAAATTTGCGGACCGGCAATTTCCAGGTTTAACTCAAGCGCTTTTTCTACGAGTTCGTTGGGAAGATTACCAGTGTCTTCCATCATCGATTTTAAATTGGTATCAATGCTGATACACAATACATTGATCTGTTGTACAGTTTTCTTTTCCATGGCAATGGTGTTTTTGATGAATAAAATTAAGATTAAAATTGATACTGAAATTGTTTAATTGTTTTCGTGTGCTGCAAAGTAAATACGTTCGTGTGACAACAGTATGTCAGCAGGGTAGGAGAGAGGTAGATTTTTTCCTCTTCATATAAATAGCTATTTTTGATCAAAACGAAATCCCATGCAGTCCATCAATCCATTTACCGGCCAAGTCATTTGCGACTACAGCGAATATTCTTCTACTGAAGTTGAGAAAATCATCGCTAAAGTTGATCAGGCATTTCATTCTTGGAAACTGACAAGCTTTGAGCAGCGCGCCGTTTTTATGAAAAACCTTCAGGCCAGATTGCTCGTTAAGAAGGAAGAGTTGGCCGGAATTATCGTTTCAGAAATGGGAAAAGTGAAGCGAGAAGCCATTGGTGAGATCGAAAAATGCGCTTCAGTTTGTGGCTTTTATGCCGAAAATGCCCAATACTTCCTGAAGAATGAACCAATCAAAACAGAAGCATCCGAATCGTATATTTCTTATCAGCCAATCGGAACGGTTTTGGCTGTAATGCCGTGGAATTTCCCGTTCTGGCAGATATTCCGGTTTTTAGCTCCGGCTTTAATGGCGGGTAATTCCGGAGTTCTGAAGCACGCTTCCAACGTTTCAGGTTGCGCTTTGGCCATCGAACAATTGGTTTGCGAATCAGGATTTCCTGAGAATGTTTTCCGGACTCTTTTAATTGGTTCGAAAGAGGTAAAATCGGTAATCGAAAACCCATTGATTAAAGCAGTCACGCTAACCGGAAGCACCCCGGCAGGAAGATCGGTTGCATCCGCAGCAGGTGCTGCACTAAAAAGGTCGGTACTCGAATTGGGAGGGAGCGACCCGTACCTGATTTTGGAAGATGCCGATATTGAAACTGCGGCTCGTTTGTGTGTCACCAGCCGTTTATTGAATGCCGGTCAGAGCTGCATTGGCGCCAAGCGATTTATCATCGCTGATCAGGTTTACGATTCATTTAAAGCCGAATTTGTTCGGTTAATGAGTGCGGCCAAATTTGGTGATCCGCTTGATTTGGAAACCTCAATCGGACCTTTGGCACGAGTTGACCTGCGCGAGGAACTTCACCTGCAAGTTGAAAAAAGCCGGGAAATGGGTGCAACAATTTTGCTGGGTGGGTTTATTCCTGAAGGTAATGTACCATTTTATCCGCCTACAGTTTTGGAAAATGTTGTTCCCGGAATGCCAGCATATCACGAGGAGTTATTTGGTCCGGTAGCTGTTTTATTCAAGTTTAAAACAGAGGAAGAAGCCATCCGGATTGCCAATGATACAGTTTTTGGATTGGGTGCAGGCGTATATACTTCCGATATTGAAAATGGCAAACTGCTGGCTGAAAAGGGACTGGAAGCTGGTTGCGTGTTTGTAAACGACTTTGTTAAATCTGATCCCCGGCTTCCGTTTGGCGGAATCAAGGAAAGCGGCTACGGACGCGAGCTCTCGATGATAGGCATCCGCGAATTTGTGAATGTGAAAACGATTGTAGTCAAATAGAGTTGTTTTCAGGAAAGAATAACGGAACTTGGTTTTGTGAATAGCGTGTTCAACTGAAGATAAAAAAAGCCGGATTGTTAGTCCGGCTTTTTAATTTGGTTAAGGATATTTTAATTATAACCAGGGTTTTGTTGTAATTGTGGCGCTTTATTCATTTCGTCACGTGTTAAAGGAACCCAATAGAATTTTTTGTCGGTAAACATTCTCTCATCAGCTTTGTCAGCTTTGTTCCATTTCCATACGGTATAACCGTTATCGTAATGTTCAATTCTTGTGGCATAAACATTTTCGATAACCTGTTCACAAATCATCCAACGACGCATGTCGTAGAAACGATGACCTTCAGCAAAGAATTCAATGTTTCTTTCGTCGCGAACATACTGACGGGCAGTAGCCTGATCGGTAGTAACCCTGTCAGGTAGTCCGGCGCGGTTTCTAACCATATTCATGGCATCGATACCTTTTTGCAGATCAGCACCACCCAATTCAATACAAGCTTCGGCATAATTCATTAAAATTTCGGCATATCTGAATTCAACCCAGGTATTTGTATTTCTGAAATACTGGCCAGCTGATGTTGGATCCAATAATTTTTTGATGTAGTAGCCTACTTTAGTACCATTCCATGCCTCAATCAAACCCTGTCGGGTATCAAGACCACTTTTCCAAGGTGTAGCATCGCCAACATTATGAAAATAGTAACCGGTTTGTACTTTATTTTCAGGTTCCAAACCTGCTGCATCCGAAGGACGTTGCTGCCATGGAGCTCCATCATAAAGAACACAGGCATAAAAACGTGGTTCGCGGCCGTTGTATGGGTTACGCAACGGATCGGCAGCCAATTCTGCGGCCGTTGCAGTTCTTACGTCCATATCACCAGGATTATATTTGTCCCACTGGAATTTAGAACCGTCAGCCATTTCAAATCTCCTTACTGCTTGTTCGGTTGGGTTATTGTTTCCCCAATTGTGATATCCGTTTGGTCCGTACCAGATATTGGCATTGTTCACGTTACCACCTGAAAGCGGGAACTGGATTCCCCAAATGGTTTCGCTGTTCCATGCTGCTTTTTGGTTGAAAATGGCGCCATAGGTATCTGAATATTTCTGAACATCGGCTGCAGTAAGTGGTGACGGTGGATCGGTAATTGTTCCTACCAAAGAGAAAGTTCCATATTTGCCATCCATAACATCCTTTGCAGCGTCACGGGCTTGCGTTAACAGAGCGGTCTGGCTGCCTGCAGGGAATGAAATCAGGGTATTGGAAGCCTGTTCAGTCCAACCTCCGTTGGTCAGTTTACTGGCACAGAAAAGGAGGACTCTTGATTTTAAGGCTCCGGCAGCGGCACGGTTTGCACGTCCCTGTTCAATTGTTGCAGGTAAATTATCGATAGCGCTTTGAATATCTTTCAATATAAAATCAAGCGTTTCTTTAATGGTCGATCTTTTGGCGGTAGTAAAGTCTTCATCCAGAGTATAAGGTTTATCTTTAAGCACAGCGCCCCCATATACTTCCAAAAGAGAAGTATAATCATATGCCCTGATAAAATAAGCTTCACCTTTTATTTGTTTTTTCAGCGCATCCTGATTTACAGATGGGACAGCATCGATATTGGCAAGAATGCGGTTCACATTCTGAATATTAGCGTAAAGATTATTCCAGCGCAGATAACCACCATAACCGTTATTTGTAAAGAATCCAAGGTTATCGGGAGTCATAGTCCCTTTGAGCATGACATAATTTGCAGGACGGTGAATACAAAGGGTTTGGTCGGTTCCAGAAGACAAAAGGTCTTCGCGGCCTCCAAGAATTCCGTCATTAGTATCTCCGCCCATTCGGTCGTAAACTTTGCCAAGGTATGCGTTCACAACATTCATATCCGAAAAAACAAGTTGTTCGTTGAACGTATCAACTGCTTGCTTGTCCAGAACATCTGTACAAGATCCAGCAATCAGAAGAAACCCTATCGCTGTTATGTTTAAAAGTATTTTTTTCATTTTCTAACTGTTTGTAAGTTAAAGTTTTGATTAGAAAGTAATGTTGGCGCCAATGGCAAACGTTTTCATAGTAGGATATACGCCCGGGTTGTTGGTTTCCGGATCCCATTTTTTGGTAGCACTCCAAAGTAAGGCAAGGTTGTTACCTGTTACATAAATACTTGCTCTTGACAAACCAATTTTAGAGTAGTATTTTTCTGGAATTACATAGTTTAACACCACGTTTTTCAAGCGGCAATAAGCTGTATTTTCAAGCCAATAGTCACTCATGCGAACATCTGGAGACCAGTAAAGGTCATCGCGGTTATATGCCCTGGCGATGTTGGTATTCGTGTTGGTTGGTGTCCAACGGTTATCAAACTGCCATTGGTAATAGTTACCTGCTTCACCACGACGGTTGTCGTATTGACTGTTCTTTAAGAATTTACCCTGACCTTGAATCTGCACGGATAATGTAAAGGCTTTGTAGGCTACATTAACAGTAGCGCCATAGAACGTTTCAGGAGCATCAACTTTGTCGAATAAAATACGGTCGTCACCATCAATTTTACCATCGCCTGATACATCCCTGAAAATTACGTCACCAGCTTTTGCCCCGGTCACGTGTGGGGTCGCATCAACCTGTGCCTGGTCTTTATAAATACCGATGGCATCATACATTAACCATGCTAAATACGATTTCCCGGTAAGTTGTTGCCATGGTACTGCCCTTTTGGGTTCGTCCATAAATACAACTTTGTTGTGGTTGAAGCTGAAATTGGCGGTTGCATCAATACGAAAATCTTTGTTGATGGCTTTATGGTAACCACCTTCAAGCTCAAATCCGCGGTTGTCAACAATACCAATGTTTTGCTGTGGCAGCGACAAACCTGTATAGTTTGGAACCGAAGCATCTTTGGTTACAAGGATATTATCCCTTCTTTGATAGAAGAATTCAGCATTCAAACTGAAAAGATCGTTTGCGAATTTTGATTCAAACCCAAGGTTGTAGGATGTTTGTCTTTCCCATGTAATAAATGGATTGGCAACAGTTGGAGGGCCAACTACTGTTTGGATAGAACCACCGGTACCAAATGTCATACCGGTACCAATACTATATTTATCCATGTATTGGAACGGATTTCCCGGGTCGTTACCCATCTGGCCTATAGAAGCCCTAAGTTTTAAGTAATTAACAAACGGCACATTTTCTTTCCAAAAACCTTCTTCGGAAGCACGCCATCCTAACAACAATGCAGGGAAATATCCCCAACGGTCGGATGTTGGAAACTTCAACGAACCGTCAGCGCGGAACACAACTTCAGCAAGGTATTTGCCTTTGTAGTCGTATGAAGCCCTGCCCATAACCGATTTACGTGCATATATTGTGGCAGTTCCTAATATATTCTGGTCTTTGGCGTTACCAGCATCCATGGTTTGAATAACTGACGAAATATAATATTTGCGATATGCCTCGAAATAATTGTAATCACTTTGGTATTGTTCGTAACCAGCAAACAACGCAATCGTGTGGTCGCCAAATTTTCGATTAAAATTGGCATTGACCATTGCTGTTTGGTTGATGGTTCTATTATACCTTTCTGTGTTTTCAGCAGATGAAAGACCTCTCAGGGTTGGAGTCAGAGGCATTGCTGTGATATATCCGTCAGCGCCTCTTGTTGCCTGTGACCAGTTTGGATAGTACAATGTCCATGGTTGGTAGAATCTTTTGTTGAAGTAATTGGTAATGTCATAGTTATAGCTTCCTGATAAAGACAATCCTTTAATAAAAGGAACTGTAACAGTTGCATTGAAAGTACTTAACAACCGGTAAGTTTTCTGGTCGTTTACACCTGCACTGAAAGTAGAAGTTTCAACGGGGTTATCACCATACTCAATGTCTGGTCCAGGTTCACCGGTTGGCCAGAATGACCAGTTGGTAGGAACCAAACGAGTTGACTGACCTACAATGGCATCAGCGCTCTTGTAAGGATATTGACGGTCGGTTAAGAAACCTGCAAGTTCAACACCTGTTTTTAACCAATCGGTAACAGGGATATCCAGTTTTGTCCTGACGTTGTATTGTTTGTATTTGGTTGATGATGCTTTGTACATGGCATCGTCGGTTTTATACCCAAAAGAAACATAATAATTCATCCCTTTGGCGCCACCGTCAAGGGTTACGTTGTGTCTGCTGGTGGAAGTCCAGTTTTTAATGAGGTCGCCATACCAGTCTGTGTTTGGATGTTCCCATGGGTCTTTACCGTTTCTGAAAAGTTCGATATCGGCATCCGAATACCTGCGTGCTTTACCTTGTGCAACCTGGTATTCCGAAAGCATAGTTGCATAATCGGCGGCATTGGTAACTTCAGGAGTCAAAGTAGGAGTCATGACTCCTTGATAAAACTGGTAACTCAAGCGGGTTTTGCCTTCTTTTCCTGATTTGGTTTTGATAAGGATAACTCCATTGGCAGCTTGAGCTCCGTAAATTGCAGCAGATGCATCTTTCAAAACAGAAAGGCTTTCGATATCGTTCGGGTCGATTTCGTCCATTGAACGTCCGGCGACTCCATCAATAACAACTAATACCTGAGGAGCAACAGCAGCATCATTCGATAAACGCGTAGTACTTCCATCGGTATTAACAGTTGTTCTACCACGAACCTGGATTCTTGGAGTTCCCTGTCCTGGTTCACCGGTTGTCTGCATAACAGTTGCTCCGGCAATCATACCTGAAATGGCATTGGAAACGTTCATTGCAGGTATTGACAGAAGTTTTTCACCACTGACTGATGCAACAGCTCCAACAACGTTAGTACGCTTTTGGGTACCGTAACCTACAACAACCAATTCGTCCAACTCAGTTGTAGTAGATTTAAGTTCTACATTTAATGTAGTCTTGTCGCCAACAACTATTTCCTGAGAATTGTAGCCAACGAATGAAAATACCAAGGTGGTAGTTTTATTCGGAACATTGATTGAGTAAATCCCATCCATATCGGTAAGGGTACCGCTGGTGGTACCTTTCACGACGATGTTTACCCCGGGAAGAGTTTCACCATTTGTAGCGTCAGTGATTTTTCCGGTAACTTTGATTTGTTGTTGTGAGGTTGTTACCATTTCGGACTTATCGCCCGATCCTGGATTTAATTTTTCGGATGAGGATGATGCTCCAAGTACCACTGAAGCATTCACAATCACTCCCAAAATCACAAAAAAATAGATTTTCAAAGTAGGCAAGTACTTTCGAAAATCCACACGGGGTCTTTGTAACCCAAGGTTTGTGTGAGTTTTTTTCATTAGTTTAGATTTAGTTAAAAGTTAAGTTTGATATATAATAATTGCAATACAAAATTGCCAAATGAAATATGCTACTTGTCACCCTCCACTTAATATTTTAGAATCACTAACCCCACAAATCAATCCCAAAGACTACCTAAATATTAATGTCAAAATCACGCTTAAAGATATTGAATAAAATTATTAATGAAAAACAGAAATGAAATTTTATACTATTTATTTTTGGATGACCAAATCAGATGCTTTAAATATCGTTAAAGTTAACAAAGCTTAACGTTAATTAACTTACATGATTTTCATTTTTATATCAATTATTGTCAGACGATTAAAGTCGAAATAAACGCCATCAAACGAATTTTATGGGTATTGGTTTGATGCCAATGTGAGGATAAAAAACTAGATATCTTTTTTGCAATAATGAGAGTTATTTTAAATCAGGAACTTCAATATGGATTCAATCTGTTACTTTTTATGATGCTTT
This sequence comes from Bacteroidota bacterium, assembly GCA_023251455.1. GTDB lineage: Bacteria > Bacteroidota > Bacteroidia > Bacteroidales > Prolixibacteraceae > Aquipluma. Next base: position 142,780 of record JAHEYT010000023.1, on the reverse strand, counting down.
TTCACCTGAGTAATTGCCTTGAACTGCCTAAAGAAGCGGTGAAGCGTCAAAAAGTTGCGACTTGGTTGTACCAGGGGAAGAGATAATATCAAAGGCTACTGATTTTTGGAATCAGTATATTTAAACTGTGGAGGTATTTGTCTGGATGTCGTTTCTATTTTAAATCAATCGAGATGATGAAGTAATTTTACCCCCGAAAAGAATCTTTTATTTCAATGTAAATCGATTAAAAGATTCTTTTACATTTAACGGATTGATTTGAGATCAAACACCAAAAATCTAACTAACTTCGAACTAAGGGGATGCAACGTTTTTTGTCCGAAAAAATCGTATATGGCATAAGGTGGATTATTTTATGCATCTTGTTTTTAGCTTTCTATTTCTATTTCTTCTCGTTTAACAAATTTCATTTGTTTTACCTGGAACAAACTCAACTTTTTCGGTTTTCAGGCGATTATTTCAAACCGTTTATTGAAAAGCCAGGTGAGTTTATTTTTTACCTGGGCGAATTCTTCAGTCAATTTTTTGTAAATCTATATTTAGCTGCCGGTATTGTAACCCTGTTGACTGCCGCAATCTGCTTTCTATCTCATTTAATTCTAAAAAAGTTGGGGATAAAGGCTCTTATCTTTAGTATAATTCCGGTACTATTAATTGCAGCACTTCAAAGCGACCATCTGTATAAGGTTGGATTTACAATCGGAATTCTCTTTTCCCTTTCTTTTGGCTATGGCTATTTGAAACTAACCAATAATTTAAAGCGGTACATTATTGGAGGTATCGTTTGGTTATTATTGTATCATCTCACGGGAGGGTTTGCATTATTGGCCTCGCTTTTGGCTGTTCTTTTTGAGCTGTTCTATTTCAATTCGAAAACAAAATGGGTTACAGTTTCAGCCATAATATTAGTTTCCATTGGCTTTCCATATTTAGCATGGAAGTTTTTTTATCTGGTTACCTTTCGTGATGCCTGGTTTTATCCGTTGCCTTTTTGGGGTGTTTCCCGAATGCCTTTATTTGCCGCCTTACTCGCATATCTGCCTGTTGTTATCGTAATTCTTTCGGGTTATAAGCAAGTCATGAAAAAGAAAGTAGTGGATGTTCCATGGAATTATAAATCAATATTAGCTGGAAGTATAATTGTTATTGCAGGGATGATATTGGTTAAATCAAAGGCTTACGATCCTAAAATCGAGATATTCCTGGGTATGGATCACTATGTTCAGTCGGAAGACTGGAATAAGGTGATTGCGCTTTCAAAAACATATCCGGGTGTCAATCAGCTGGTTTTATATTACACAAATCTGGCTTTATACAAAACCGGGCAATTCAGTGACCGGATGTTTGATTTTCCGCAACATGGAATTAATGGGTTACGGCTGGAATGGACCCGTGACGAAGTGACTCCGTTTTTTGGCGGCGAAATATTTTACCAACTGAATTACATTAACGAAGCCTATCGGTGGGCATTCGAATCGATGGTGGCAAAAGGCTTAAACCCTCGTTCGTTAAAGCGGTTGGTTCAGACCAGCTTAATTAATGGCCATTACGAAATTGCCGACAAATATCTGAAAGTCCTGGATCAAACGATGTACTACAAAGGTTGGGTAACCCAATATAAAACCTATGTTTCGGATACTACCCAAATTAGTCAAAACAAGGAATTGGCCGAGAAAAGACAATTTTTGGTGAAACGCGATTTTATTAGCTACGATCTGGGATTGAATGAACTGTTACTGGAACATCCGGAGAACAGAATGGCTTATGAATACCAGATGGCTGCATTTCTTCTGAACAAGGATATTAAAAGTTTTGCGGCCAATATTTACCGCCTAAAGGAGTTTCGATACCGCGCAATTCCTGTTAATTACGAAGAGGCCCTTTTGTTTTGCATGACTTATTTAAAAAGAGACCTTGTTCCTGAAGGATATTCGATTCGACCAGCCACCATTCAACGGAAGAACGAATACGTTGCCGGAATTTCGAGATGTGGCGGAGATCGCGACAGGGCTGCCAGGGAGTTGTACAAACAATTTGGCAATACGTGTTGGTATTATTTGCATTTTGCCGAACAAACCGATAAATAGTTATGGAGCTGATTAATATTTCAATACTGAAGAAGCCGGGATGGTTCATTATTATCATTGTCCTGATTGCAATAACGTCTTGTTCGAACGATATTTCCAATTGCAAAAATGCTGATAAAGACCTATTAATTTACCCTGACTATTCTGGAATTACAGTTCCATGCAATATGGCGCCATTGAATTTTGTGGTGAAAGAATCAGGCGATAAGTATATCGCTGTTTACAAATTGAAGGAAAAGGAGCTGTTTCGTATTACTTCGGGCGATGGGGTAATTTCGGTTCCTTCGGGCAAATGGGAAGATTTGCTGAAAGAAGGAAATGGTCAGGAATTTACCATTGATATTTGCATCGAAAAAGCTGGAGGCTGGCTCAAATACAATACCATAACCAATAAAATATCAGCCGATTCGATTGACAATTACCTGGTGTATCGCCTAATTGAGCCGGGTTTCGAGACCTGGAATAAGATGGGTATTTATCAGCGGTGCTTAAATTCGTTCGACGAAATACCAATCATGGAGAATACGATGAGTGGCGGCAATTGTATGAACTGCCATTCGTTTAGCATGAACAATAATAATACGATGCTCTTTCACATGCGGGCCGAAAATTCAGGAACGTTTATATATAAAAATGGAGAACTCGAGAAGCTGGATACAAAGACTGACAGTACGCTGGGGCCCGGAGTATATCCATCGTGGAGTCCGGATGAAAAATACGTTGCTTTTTCGACGAACCGGATTGTTCAAACATTTCATGCCATTCCGGATAAGAAAATAGAAGTAATGGATACCTTGTCTGATGTTATCGTTTACAATCTAAAGGAGCATAGTATTTCTACCGTTGCGGCAATTGCATCAAAAGGGAGGCTCGAAACATTTCCTTCCTGGTCACCCGATGGAAAATCGCTTTACTTTTGCAGCGCCAAATCTGTTTCGCCCAAAGAATACACCAATATAAGGTACGATTTACTCCGGATTGCTTTCAATCCTGAAAAGGGTAGTTTTGGTGCTGTTGATACGATATATAAAGCGGCAGAAACCGGAAAAAGTGTGTCGTTTCCGAGAGTCTCTCCTGATGGGAAACGTATCATGTTTTGCCTTTCGGATTATGGAAACTTTAGCATCTGGCATCCGGAAAGCGATTTGTATCTGCTCGATCTGGAAACAAGGGAAATCACCAAACCCAATATCAATAGCGGGCAAACCGAAAGTTATCATACCTGGTCATCAAGTGGAAGATGGCTTGTTTTCAGTAGTCGCCGTTTAGACGGACTTTATACAAGACCCTATTTTTCGCATTCCGATAACAAAGGGAGTTTTTCAAAACCGTTTATTTTACCTCAAGAGGATCCGCTATTTTACGATCGGTTCTTAAAATCATACAATATTCCGGAATTGGTGAAATCAAAAGTCGAACTCGATCCGCGGATGATTTCAGAAGAACTCAATAAGAAACCGATTAAAGTTAAATTCAGTTCAAAATTTTAAATTACGATGGGAATAGTAAAACCTCGTTACAAGGTAATTGTGCCGAAAGCCGAAGGAAACTTCGAAATACAGTGGGATAATTGTTTCAATGAATTATCAGACACGTTACAAAACCCGGAATATAAGCCTTTCAGAATATGTGTTTTTATACACACAATTGATGAGTCGGATTATAATTTCAAATCCGAATTAATCCGCAACAGTATTTGCAGTTTGGTCAATGGTAGCCTATTACCAGTAAGCATCATCCCACAATCGCCTGAAGAACCTTACGATGTTGCCATTGAGCTTGGAATGGCCAGCGAAAAAGAAGGGCTTATTCAATATTATTCAGTTGATGGTATAAACTATTGTACAATTACTTCGGATAAACTTTTGGAATGTTGGGTGGTAGGTGCGATGATGAATGGGAAATACGGAGGCAAGTATGAATCAGCTGACGGCTCCTTTCAAAAACTAAAATTGGTTCTGGATAGTTTAGAACTGAACTTTGATACCATTGTCAGGCAGTGGAATTATGTTGGTGAGATATTGGATTTAAGCTCTGCTAATGGACGGACTATGCAAAACTATCAGATATTCAATGAAATTCGAAATTCATACTATTCTCAGTATCGCAATTGTTCAAACTTTCCGGCAGCCACAGGCATTGGGATTAACTCAACACGCGTCTGGATCGACTGTTATGCTATTGGAAATCAGTCAAATATTCAAATCATTCCGGTTAGCAACCCCAATCAGGAGGATTCATATCAGTATGGTCAGGATGTTCTGGTTGGCGATGCGATCGCTCACAAACAAGCACCTCAGTTCGAAAGAGCGATATTTTTAAAATCAGGAGCGAGTTCAAAGCTTATTATTTCGGGAACTGCCGCCATTATTGGGCAAAAAACCATTGGAATTGGCGATGTTGTGCAGCAAACTAAAACCACTATCGATAATATCGAAACATTAGTTTCACGAACCAATTTGATGAATCATTGTTCTAATCCTGCTGAATATCCTGATAAATATAGCTATCTGAGAGTTTACGTTAAATACAGGAGCGATATAAAGACTGTAAAAAGAATCTGTACTGAAAATTATGGTGACGTGCCAATGACCTTTGTTCAGGCTGATATTTGCCGTGATAATTTATTGGTGGAAATTGAGGCTAAAAAAATGAACGTTTAGAATACACTTATTCGAATTTCCCTTCACAAAAATTGATATATTCACGTCCTTGAAAACGTGACATTGTCTAACTAACACACAGGATTAATCCTTTTGCGCAAATGGGCGTCAATGAAACTAAGCCTATTACTGATCACAGCCTTGCTGAAAGTATAAAAAACTCGAATCATGGTGTTTTCGAATTGGTATTCAATTACTACTATTCGGGCTTGGTGGTTTATGCCGATCAGATTATAAAAAACACAGAGATTTCAGAAGATATCGTTCAGGCAGTTTTCATGAAATTATGGGAAACTCGCGAAAACATCGAAATTCGTTCCTTTCGTTCTTACTTCATCCAATGTGTGAAAAACCGATGTATCGATCACCTGCGAAGCCAGCAAGTAAAAAATCGGTTCGACAACCGGATTCCTGACGCCGATCACTTGGTTATGGAAGATGATCTCTGGACAAAAAATGAACTCAGCGAATTGATTGAACATGCAATTGAAGATCTTCCGCCACGATGTCGTGAAATATTCTGGATGAGCCGTTACGAAAATCTAAAAATTGCTGATATTGCAGAAAAGCTGAATATTTCGAAACGAACAGTTGAAACCCAGATCAGTAAAGCGCTTAAAGTACTTCGGGTGAAACTCATTGATTATATCTCCCTTTTAATTTTCTATTTTTTTTCGTGAATCGAATACGTGTGTTTGTTTTCTTGTCCGTCTAATGAGTACAATTTTATTCAATGATGAAAGAAGGATTAGATATCGATCAACTGATTGCCAATCGATTGTTGGGAACAATCTCTGAAGAAGAGAATTTGTTTCTTGACAGATGGATTGGAGAGTCGATCGAAAATCGGAGACACTACTCAGAGCAAAAAAAATTGTGGCATCTTTTTGAGCTCCATCAAAAGGTGCAAAAAATCGATGAGCGCAAAGCCTATCAAAAAATTTCCAATCAATTATTTCACAGTAAAAAGTTAAATTTTTTAGGCTTGATACAGCGAGTTGCAGCAATCTTGCTCCTGCCTGTAATTGTTGCTTCAGCCATTTACTTTTATTCTGAAAAAAAAGACCGAACACAATTTTCATCTGTTTACAATACCGTTGAAACCCCGTTGGGAATGCGTTCAAGTTTAACGTTGCCCGATGGAACAAGAGTTTGGCTAAATTCAGGTAGTTCAATTAGTTATCCTGTTCTTTTTGCTAACGATTTCCGTGCGGTTAGTTTGAAAGGCGAAGCTTACTTTGAAGTAAAGAAAGATAAAAGCTGGCCATTCGTGGTTAACACTAAAAATTTGGATGTAGTGGTAACCGGAACAACTTTCAATTGTAATGCTTATCCTGAGAATGATCAGGTGCAAACCGTTCTGGTTGAGGGTGAAGTAACGCTTGCAAATCAAAGTGCTACAGAACTCGCAACTCTGAATCCTGGCGAACTGGCAATTTTTGACAAGAGTAATCAAAGGATTACCACAACAAAAACAGATTTACAGAAGTACATTGCGTGGAAGAGCGGAAAACTCATGTTCAGGGACGATAAAATGAACAAGGTGGTTGAGAAGCTCGAACGGTGGTATAATGTTGAATTTGAAATAGAAGATCCTGAAATTGCAGACTATATTTATACAGCGACTTTTATTGATGAAAGTCTGGATCAGGTATTGAAAATGTTGACACTTTCGGCACCAATCAGATACACTATTTCGGATCGGAACAAGCAAGACGATGAAACATTTGCAAAAGCAAAAGTGAAATTATATAAAAAGATGAGTTAGTACGAATAATAGGATTGAAATAAAAAAGAGAAGAAATGTCACAACCATCTCTTCTCCAATTGATTAATAAACCTGAATAATTTATTAACTGTATAACAAACAAATTTATGAAAATCAAATCGTTTTCAGAAGCGGCACTTACCTTTCTGGTCTTATAATCAATATGATTTATATTTATTTAACGTTTACAGGGTTTTAAAATGATTAATCTGCTGTTCAGATGCAGCGGATTATAACTTTTTAGTTCCTGCTGGTAATTGTTAAATCAGACATTTTGGAAAATATAGATCACTTGTTGAAAGCTCCGGCAAATTTTAAGCAATAAGAAATGCATCTCGGAAGTGAATGAACAGAAGATCAGATATTAGCATGAACGAATGCTAAAATCCGTAAAATTTTATTTGGACTTAAAAACTTAAAAATTTGACATAAAAAAAGAGAAGAAATGTTGCAACCATCTCTTCTCCAATTGATTAATAAATATTGCCAATTTATTAACTGTAAATCAAACCAAAAGTATGAAAAAAAATCTGTTTTTAAACAGAGTGCGAGGCTATTTGGCCTTACACTCAAATGTATTTAGGGTTATGAGACTAACATTTTATCTTTTGTTTCTCACTATTTTCCAGGGTATTGCTGGAAATTCCTACTCGCAAAACACGCGACTTACCTTCAAGATGAATGACGTTAAGGTTAAGGACGTATTAAATGTGATAGAGGAAAAAAGTGAATTCTATTTTCTTTTCAACAGCAAATTAGTTGATGTTGAACGTAAGGTTGATATTAACGTATCAAACCAGCAAGTCGATAAAATCCTTAGCAACTTGTTTGTGGGGACTAATGTGGGCTATACTGTGTTAGATCGTCAGATTATCATTCAGCCAATCAACTCAGTTTCTGAAGTTGCTTCTATTCAGCAAAAAATGATTTCCGGCGTTGTCAAGGATGAGAATGGTGATCCCATTCCCGGAGTGAGCGTTGTTGTTAAAGGAACAACTCGTGGAGCGTTGACCAGTATTGATGGAAAATTCCAGATTGAAGTTTCTGGTGGTGATAAAGTCCTTCAATTTTCATTCGTTGGGATGAAAAGCCAGGAAGTTGCAATTACCGAGCAACGTACCGTTAATATTACCTTGCTTCAGGAAACCATTGGTATCGAAGAAGTTGTTGCCGTAGGTTATGGCGTTCAAAAGAAAGTAACGTCTACCGGTTCTGTGGTATCCTCAAAAGGTGAAGCGTTACAAAAATCGCAAAGCGCCAACTTAACCAACAACCTGGTAGGACGTATGCCTGGTTTAACGGCCGTAACCCGAAGCGGTGAACCTGGAGCTGATGGTTCAACCTTGCGTATTCGTGGTTCGAATACTTTAGGTGATAATAGTCCACTGGTAGTTGTCGACGGTGTTGCAAACCGTAGTATGGAACGGCTCAATCCAAGCGATATTGAGAGTGTTACTATTTTGAAAGATGCTTCTGCCGCAATCTATGGTTCGCAGGCTGCTAATGGTGTAATCCTGATTACCACCAAACGAGGTAACCAGGGAAAACCTAAAGTGACCATTAACATGAACCAAGGGGTTAACCAACCTACCCGAATTCCTGAAATGGCTAATGCAGCTCAATATGCAACTATGCTGAATGAAATTAATTATTATAAAAATCCGGCAGGTGGTCGTTTCTCTAAGTATTCAGCTGACGATATTCAGAAATACAGCGATGGATCAGATCCTTGGGGACATCCAAATACCGATTGGTTTGGCGAAGTTTTTAAAGATTGGTCGAGTCAGAACCAACAAAATGCCTCAATTTCAGGAGGTAATGAAAACATGAAGTATTTCATTTCGCTGGGAGCAAAATTTCAGGATGGTAATTACAAAAACAGCGCTACCAACTACAAACAATATGATTTCCGTACCAACATCGATGGTAAAGTAAATAAGTATGTTAGTTTGGCATTTGATGTTGCCGGACGTGAAGAATTGAGAAATTACCCAACCCGTTCTGCTGGTTCCGTTTTTCGTATGCTGATGCGTGGTAAACCTAATTTGCCAGCCTACTGGCCCGATGGGACGCCTGGACCGGATATTGAATATGGTGATAATCCTGCCGTTACGACCACTTCGGCTACTGGCTACGATATGGACAAACGGTACATTCTCGAAAGTAATTTGAGAACTGTAATTACAGTTCCTTGGGTGAAAGGATTATCGGTTACTGCAAACGCATCGTTTGACAAGAATTTGAAATTTCATAAAAAATTCGAAACTCCATGGTACCTTTACACCTGGGATGGCAATGCCGACCATATAGTGACAAAAGGAAAACGTGGATTGGATTCACCACAATTATCGGAAGATATGGCCGATGCACAACGTATCACAGTGAATGCCTATGCTACTTACGAAACTACCCTTGCGGAAGAACACAATGTGAAAGTAATGGCTGGTTTTGAACGTCGTTTTGGTAATGAAGATAAATTTAATGCTTTCCGTAAAAACTACATTTCGAGTGCAGTTGACCAATTATTTGCCGGAGCCACCGACCAATACATGTCAAATAGTGGATCTGCAAACCAGAATGCTTATCAAAGTTATTTTGGACGTGTAAATTACGATCTGAGCAAAAAATACATGGCCGAATTTGTATGGAGGTATGATGGTTCGTATATGTTCCCAACAACCAAACAATTTGGTTTCTTCCCTGGTATTTCTGCAGGATGGCGCGTGTCTGAGGAAAATTTCTGGAAAGATAATCTGGCTGTTATTAACGACTTCAAATTACGTGGATCGTGGGGTCAAACTGGTAACGACCGTATTGATGAATATCAATATCTGGCAACATATGGTTATGTTGATAACAGGTCGTATGTATTTGGATCGTCGGATGCTAAATTGCTGAACGAAACAAAAATACCGAACCCCAATGTTACTTGGGAAATTGCCAATCAGGCCAATATTGGTTTTGATGCGCTTACTCTGAATAATAAATTATCTTTTTCTTTCGATTACTTTAATAACCTGCGCACACAGATTTTGATTAAACGGAATGCTTCTATTCCTAATTCAACAGGCTTAACTTTACCTCCTGAAAATATTGGAAAAGTTAGAAATGCAGGTGTTGAAGCAGCCATTGGTTACCACAATAATGTTGGCGATTTTCAATATGATCTATCTGTAAACGGTAGCTATTCAAAGAATGAGGTTCTTTTCTGGGACGAAACACCTGGCAAACCGGTATATCAACAAAATACTGGGAAACCAATGCCTACCTATAATGCTGACAATAAAACATTTAACGAGGATTTATATTATCAGGCTATTGGTATCTTTAAAGACAAGGCGCAAATTGATGCAACTCCTCATTGGGCTGGTGCTCAACCAGGTGATGTCATTTTTGAAGATGTTAATAAAGATGGTAAAATTGACGGTTTGGATAGGGTTAGAAATTTGAAAAATGACTTACCACGGTTTGTAGGTGGTTTTAATGCAAGTCTGCGTTACAAACAATTCGATTTAACCATGTTGGTTCAGGCCGCAATGGGTGCAGTGCAATATGTTCGGGCAGAATCGGGTGAAATCGGCAACTATTACAAAGACTTTGCAGATAATCGCTGGACTCCTGAAAACATCAATGCTTCTTATCCAAGAACATTTAACCGCGACGAAGAGTATTGGGGAAGTCAGGCAAATACGTTCTGGCTCAGAAGTACCGATTATATCCGTTTAAAGAACCTTGAAATAGGTTATTCATTACCAATGACTGTCAGTAAATCAATAGGAATAGAGAACCTTCGTTTCTATATGAATGGCACGAACTTGCTAACTATCGACAAAGCCAAAATAATTGATCCTGAAGTAACAGGTGGAACTTCCTATGCTCCTCAGAGAATTATTACAGCCGGTTTAACTTTAACATTCTAAAAAAAGGATTTACTATGAAAAAGATATTCAATCTATTAATGTTTGTATCATTTATTACGATACTGGCATCCTGCACCAAAACAGATGATTTTCTGGATAAAAAACCATTGGGAGACTATTCAGAGGATGCTGTGTGGGGTGACCCTGCACTTGTTGAAACTTTTGTAAACAGCATGTATCGCAATGCTTTAGGCTTTCCGTTCTCTATTGAGCGCTTATCTGATTATTCCGATGAATCTCATTTTACTCCTGACTGGGATGTTACCAACTTTAACAAAAGTTTGATGACCCAGGATGGTTTGCAAGGTTGGGAAGTCAGCTGGGCCACACCTCATACACTCCATTTCCGTTGGGATCCGCTGTATGCGAATGTTCGTCGCGCCAGCATTTTCTTTTCAAAAATTAATAAGGTACCTGGTGATAAAGCTGTAATCGACAATTTAAAAGGTCAGGCTTACTTCCTACGTGCTTGGACTTATTTCTACCTGACCAACCTTTATGGCGGTGTTCCAATTATTACCAAAGTATATGGATTGTCAGATGATTATACTGTTGCGCGAAATAGCTATGATGAATGTATGAAATTTGTTATTGGTCAGATTGATTCGGCTGCCATGTACTTACCCGACACCTATGCAACCAATGGTCGTGTGACCAAAGGTGCAGCATTAGCGCTTAAATCAAGAGTCTTACTTTATGCTGCAAGTGATTTGCACAATTCGGCTAAAAACTCTGTTGTTACAAGTGGTTTCTCTAAACCAGACTTGTTGGGTTATGTTGGTGGCGATGCAACTGCCCGTTGGACAGCGGCCAAAGCTGCCGCCAAAGCGGTTATCGACCTGAATAAATATAGTTTATATAAAGCTAGCCCGGCAGCAACCGATTCAGTTGCCAACAACTTTGTTGAATTGTTTACTTCGAAAGGTACGAGTGAAGACATTTTGCTGCAATTCTTTACCCCTAAAACCGATGAAGATTGGGATGGATATAACCCTGCATTGTATTGTGGCCCGAACGGTTACCACAACTGGGGAAACAACTGTCCGCTTGGCGATTTGGTTGATGATTATGAGATGAAAGATGGAACTAAATTTGACTGGACTAATGCAAAACACAAAGCGAATCCTTACTTAAAACGTGATGCCCGATTGTATGCTACCATTTTATATGAAGGTGTACAATGGAGAAAACGTCCGGATGATGCTTTGAAAATTGACCCGTTCAGCAAAATTCAGGTAGGACACGTTTATGACAGTTCTGGCAAGATGATCAGAGCTGGTTTGGATACCCGAGAAGGCCCAATCGAAGACTGGAATGGTGGAAAGACCGGATACTATGTTCGCAAATATGTTGATCCTTCTGTTGATCCTCAGTATGTGAAACAGGATGTTCCATTTAAACACATCCGGTATGCTGAAATTCTGTTGAACTATGCTGAAGCTTGTATCGAACTGGGTCAGGATGCTGAAGCCCGTACTTACATTAACATGGTTCGTAAACGTGCAGGTCAACCTGATTTGGCTACTACCTTAAGTGGCGATGCACTTCGTCAGGCTTATCGCCACGAACGCCGTATTGAATTCGCATACGAAGATCAACGTTTCTGGGATGTTCGCCGTTGGGTGATTGGCGCAGCCGCGTACCATCAAACATCCAGAGTGGATGTTCGTTATGAAACTACAGAATCATCTGCACCAAGCTACCGGAAAGCTGATGGCACAACTTATGGAGCTCCAATTTTTAGTAAAGCTGATTTGGGTGGAGATGCCAGGGCATGGAATAACAAATGCTATTTCTTCCCAATTATGCGCAATGAAATGAACAAAAATACCCTGTTGGTTCAGAACCCTGGATATTAATCAATCCATTCTGCACAGAATATAATAGGAACGGCTGCCCTTTGGGGTGGCCGTTTTTTGCATCTATCCGATTAATCAGCTATTTTCGTTTCACAAACACCAAAAGAACCACTTTCCAATGAACCGAACTTTGATCCTTATAATTATTGCACTGTACTCTTTATATTCATGTAATTCTCCTGAAATGAAAGTTGACCTGATCGTTACCAATGCCCTAGTTTATACTGTGAATGATTCATTTTCAACGGCCGAAAGTTTTGCTGTGAAGGATGGTAAATTCATCGCAGTCGGCTCCAATGATGATATTGCTGCCAAATATGTATCGGATCAGGTTTTGGATTGCAAAGAGAAAGTAGTTTATCCAGGCTTCAACGATGCTCATTGCCATTTTTATGGATATGGGATGAATCTGTTACAGTATGCCGCCTTGGCTGGGATGACCGATCAGGAACAAATTTACCAAAAGCTTCAGGAGCACCAGAGCCGGGCGCAAGGAGAGTGGATTCTCGGTCGAGGCTGGGATCAGAATTTATGGCCCGAAAAATCATTTCCGGATAACAAGCGATTAAACGAACTATTCCCGGATGTTCCGGTTTACCTCATTCGTGTTGATGGCCATGCAGCCTGGTGTAATGCCAAAGCACTCGAACTGGCCGGAATCAATGCAAAAACGAATATTGCCGGGGGAGAGATATTGTTGAAAGATGGCCGACCAACCGGAGTGCTGATCGACAATGCCAAAGAACAAGTATTTAACCAGATTCCTGCACCGTCGCTTGAACTGAAAGCAAAAGCATTACTTGAAGCACAGAAGAATTGCTTTGCTGCGGGTCTGACTTCGGTTACCGATTGCGGAATTTCGAAGGAAGTCATTTTGCTGATCGATTCATTGCAAAAGAATGGAGAACTGCGTATGCGAATCAATGCCATGATGGAACCCAGCAATGAAAATTTGGAATATTTTTTGAAAAACGCACCATATATTACCGATCGCCTACAGGTAAATACAATCAAATTATATGCTGATGGAGCTTTAGGTTCACGTGGCGCTTATTTGCTGGATGATTATTCGGACAAGCCAGGGAACCGTGGTTTACTTATGGAAAAAACATCGTATTACGAAGACATTTGTCAGAAAGCATACGCTGCCGGGTTCCAGGTGGCCACCCATTGCATCGGCGATGGTGCCAACCGGTTTATGCTGAATATTTATGCCAAATTCCTGAAAACAAAGAACGACCGTCGCTGGCGAATTGAGCACGTACAAATTGTGCATCCTGATGATATGGGCTCATTTGAAAAGTATTCCGTAATTCCGTCGATTCAGTCAACTCACGCTACTTCAGATATGTTTTGGGCCGATGAGCGTTTGGGTATTGAACGCATCAAAACGGCATATGCCTATCAGCAATTAATGGCGCAGAATGGGTGGCTTCCAAATGGAACTGATTTTCCGATTGAGGACATCAGCCCAATAAAAACTTTTTTTGCCTCTGTTTGCCGGAAGAATTCAGAAGGCTTGCCTAACGATGGATTCCAGATGGAAAATGCGCTGACACGTGAACAGGCTTTGAGGTCAATAACCATCTGGGCAGCCAAAGCAGGGTTTGAAGAAGTCCGTAAAGGAAGCATCGAAGTGGGAAAATCAGCAGATTTTGTGGTACTCGATACCGATTTAATGAAGTGTAATGACGAAGAAATACTTCGCGCAAAGATTCTGAAAACAATTTTGGACGGGGATCTTGTTTTTGGTGCAGAAATTAATCAGGAAAAGTAGCTTCCGTAATTCATCATTATTTTCTGGTGCTTATCCACTCGGCCCAATCGATTGACGCGAAATAACTTCGAAGCATTCCATCGAACAAACGAATTGCCTGAATCCGGGTACTGGCCGAATTGATGTCCTGAGTTTCAACTGCTACTCTATTAATTCGTTGATCAATAAAAGTGTTGAAATCATTTAACGCCAGTGCATAATCATTTACAGATTTTTCTTTGACAATCACTTCAAATTTTTCAGGGATTTGGATGCTATCAACATGTAAAGCAGGAATATACTGTGACAAGTGTTCGAACGTTTGATCGGGTAGCTTAGTTTGCCAGTCGGTATAACTACCAATTAGCTTCACAAGTTCATCTTTGCTTTCGTTAGTAGGCTGCTCAGGAAGTTTTCCCAATTCAAGTTTCAGTTCGTTTAAGAAAGTTTCAAGCGTTGACCAGCTGGTTTTAATTGATGAAAGCAAGCCGATGTCGCTGTATGGGTGATCGCTCGGAAGGCCTGTAAAAAGCACTTTTATTTGGTAAGAGGGATTGCCGGCTTTTATTTCGTCGATGGTTGTTTTAAGGTTGTTTGTTGCAAGCTGAAGGTTTCGGATGTCTTGCTGAACAGCTGAAAATTTAAGCTGGTTTAGATTTTTCTCAATGCTGTCGCAAGCCGATTGTACTAAAATTAATTTCTCCTGGACCAATTCGTTTTTAATGCCGCTTACTTTAATATTTTGCGATAAAAACCATTCGTCGGAAGCTCCGGCAATTTTAAGATAGACTGATGCCACTGCAACGTTTTCTTCCAGACGCGTTGTATCGTTACTACTAAATTGCCAGCTTGCTTTGATGGTTGCTTTTAAAAAGGACTGTGAGAATTTCTCATCGCTGATTATAATTTCGGCAGTTGAGGGTTTGCCTTGAGGAACAACCTTGATAAAATCATCGGTAGTAAACTGAATGTCTTCATTCAAAAGTTTCCATTCAGCTTTTTTATCGTTTAATGTGTAAGTAAGTCCATTGTCGCCTCTCGAAAGAATTTGGGCGGTACCGGCAATGTCGGCATAGGAGTCCGGAAACTTGCAAAAATCTCTACGACCACCCTCCATCTCAACCTCTAATTTCAACTTCTGCCCTCGGGTTACTGTCAGAATATCTCCGGTTTTTAAGAGAATTCCATCAACCTTCATTTTAATATATGGCTTTCTTGCAGGTTGTACAGCGTTTAAAGTACCAACCATAATAACCATGACCAGGATCAAGAAAATGGTTTTCATATTTCCGGGTATTTAAGTACATGATATGGTCTAAAGTTAATTAAAAAATCAAACGGTTGAAATACTTAAACGCACAGTTTTTCACGGTAAAACCAAGGGTGTTGTTTTTACTGGATTATTACCGATACTGGCAAAATCCTGATTTTATAAAAGTTATAAATTAGTTCTTTACGATTTTTTCTGTAAAAATTTGATGATGAGTTTTTATTCTTACGATAAAGAGACCCGACTTCAGGCCATTCAATTCAAAAGAAAAACTAGAGGTGTTTGGCTGTAATTTCCGGAGAATTCTACCATCGGCTGAGATGAGCTCAATTTGCTGGATGATATCCTGTGATTCTACATAAAGCCTGTCGGATGCAGGATTAGGAAAAATTCGAATGCCCGGGTTGGTTAATTCACCTGAAGTATTTGTTGTCAAAACGCTGAATGCCGGTAATTTCTGATCACTGTATAAACGGAATTCGCCTGCTTTCAGTAAGATTGTTGTGTTTACATCAGAAACGGTTAGTTCGTTCCCGGTAAAAAATTCGTACCATACCCCTGTGTGTTGAAAACCCGAAACAACGGTTTGATCGGTCATTCCGAAATTACCCAGCAGATTAATATTGTGGTCGTTCAGGTTAAGTTGAATTTTCTTGAAAGCCCCATTGACTGAGAGTGTTTCTGTTCCAGAAGTGAACACATCAAATTGAGTGCGTAATTGCAGCATAGCCGAATAAACATCAAATAACTTTTTCCTTTCAGGATCATCCAGATATTGCCATAGGATTGGTTTTTTGCCTACCCGTCCGTTCTGATCAATGGAAATATCGTATCCCAATTCACCAAACTGCCAGATCATTTTGGGTCCGGCAAGCGACATAAAAAAGGTGGTGGCAAGCTGGCTTCTCTTAAGCGCCGTGTTGAGGTCTTTGGTATTATACGTTCCAAACGAATTTCCATATGTTTCTGTTTTAAACATCTGCCGTTCTTCGTCGTGGCTTTCCATGTAGGCAACCAATCCGGGTTTTGTAAAGCCCCTTTTCTGATAGGAAGCCCAGTTGAAGTCAGACTTATTCGATTCATTATAACCCATGGCAGCTTCTGCAAAAGTTGAATTGGAATTTCCCCAGACCAGCATTCCATTGCCATAGGAAACAAGTTCCTGTTCTTCGCCATTGGCAGCAAAATGTTCCAGAATTACAATTGCTTTTGGATTCACTTCCCAGATTTTATCGGCCATTCGTTTCAAAATTGCAATACGGGAAGCATCATATCCGCCACCATCTCCAGAGGTGGTATTGGTAAATCCTTTGGTAAAGTCGAAGCGGAAACCGTCAACTTTGTATTCAGTCATCCAGTATTTAGTAACCCGATCGACAAAATCTTTCGTGGCCTGACTCTCTTGATTAAAGTCATTACCCCAGCTATATGTGGCGTTTGGCGAAGTTTCGTTGAACCACGGATTGTTGGCTGCCGGGCGGTTCAGTGCCGAATTCCAGTACATTTTAACCATTGGATTTGAACCGTAAGCGTGATTCAAAACCATATCCTGAATAACAATGAATCCCTGTTTATGACATTCATCAATCAGATTCTTTAAGTCGTTTTTGGTTCCGTAGGCTTTATCGGGAGCAAAATAGAAATTTGGGTTGTAGCCCCAACTGTCGTTGCCTTCGAACTCGCTGAAAGGCATGAACTCGATGGTGTTGATACCCAGTTTTTTTAGGTAGTCAAGTTTTTCAAGTACAGCATTGTAGGTACTTTCAACGGTAAAATCGCGAAGAAGCAATTCGTAAATCGAGAGCTTGCGTGTTTGTGGTATAGTATACGAACTGTTTCTCCACGAATAAGGTGTTTGGGCTGTTTGCAATACCGAAGCCCGGTCGGCTGCTTTTCCTTCGGGATAAGAAATCAGGTTTGGATAGGTTGTCGACGAAATGTATTTGTCATCCGGATCGGAAACTTTATCGGTATATGGATCGGCTACTTTCAGGACTCCATCAATCAGGTATTGAAAAACGTATTCTTTTTGAGGTACGAGATTGTTGATTGTCAGCCAGTAATAATCGCCATCTTTTTTCATCTGGTAATCATTATCGGGCAACCAGTTGTTAAAATCGCCGGTCACGAAAATGTTATTTTTAAATGGGGCATAAAGAACGAGGGTTGCCGAAACACTGCTGATATAATTTATGCCTGTAATCACATTGGCCGGACGGCTTTCGGAGGTAGTGATTTCGCGGATGCAGACATAAACCGAGTCGCTTTTAACCGTTGTATTTTGAGTGACCGTAGCTTTCATCCAGTAATTTCCGGCATCGGGAATCGTCATGGTTTTGGTAATTGAAGTACCGGTAGCGGATGAAATTTGCTGATTATTCAGGAAGATTTTCAGATCGGCCGATATGGTTGAAGCAGCAGTAAACTGAAAATTTTGGTTTTTATCGAAAACGTTTATCCTTGATGGTGATGTAATGTTGACGTGCAAATCTTCGGTAGAAACATTGACAAAAAGATCGTTGGTTTGTTTTGCTCCGTCGGCCGAGCGAAACACAAAATTCATTTTAGAAACTAATTCGGATGCCAATACAGAATAATAGGTATTAATATCGGGGCTGATAACCAACTCGTAGATACCGTTTCCCTTGTTTGTAAGCTTTGGCTGTTTGGTATTGTCGTTCCAGCTTCCGATCACATGTTTCCAATCGCCGATTCCGGTAATGGACACTCCGGTATGCGCGTATAAATCTCCAGAAAATACCCCAAGCTTGGAGTCCTTTGATGAATCGAATGTAATTGTAACGGTTTTGCTGTCAATTGGAATAACCGGGCTTGTGCTAATCTGAGCAAAAAGGTAGAGTGGAAGAAGAAAACCTATAATAAGAATGCCGATGCGGGTCATAGCAATAAATGTTTCTATACTGAAAAGATATTTTTAAAAATACCCTGTCAGGATGATGAATACCTGACAGGGTAAATTAATTGTCTGGCAGCTTAATTTGCCAAATGAAAGTTTTAATTATTGAATGGTGCCAGCACCAGTTTTGAAATTCAAATTTACAGTGTGTGATCCGGCAGTAACAGCGACACGACTTTGATCGCCACCAGTACCACGGAATGCAATTTTACCATCCAGAATAATGAATTCAGATTGCCACCAATCGGTAAACCAAGGGTGCCATGCATACATTCTTAATTCATCAGCAGCTAATGTTTTAGTAATCGTAACCACGCTGTTGGCATTGTCAACACTCATTAATCCTGCGGCATTAGCGGTATCCCATGAACCAATTGTATTTCCCATCAGATATACTTTTGGATCGGCAATGGCTATTTTATTTGCCAACAAGTCAACAACTACCATATAATATCCAGCGGTTCCAGGAACCGGAATATTGTCGCCTCCTTTGGCATAAACTCCGGCATTTGCACTTCCGGTTGAGCCAAAGTCGTCTTTCCATGCTTTTTGAGGAGCGAATTTGAATCCACCCGAAGCTTCCATCCAAACGATTTTCCAGAATAGATTAGGATGGCTGTTTACCGGAATCATTGGAAGATCAAGGTTTGCCCAATCCCAGCCGCCAACTCCATCGCCAATCATATACAAGGCCGAAGGATAAGCAGCTACAACTTTGTAAGTCATTGCGCCCAGGTCAACGGTTACTTTGTAATTTCCGCCTGTAGCTGGAGTGGTAATGGCATCCGGATCGCTTCCGCCACCTAAGTTGGCACCTAAGATACCGGCAGCCTGACCTGTAGCCTGACCCCATTGAGGTTGCCATGTTCCCAGAGTTTGAATGAACTTCATGCTTTTAGCTGCTGTCAGAACTAAAATTCCCTCATAAATGCCAGGAGTTGCAGTCTGGCTAATTTTAATAGCCTTGGTGTTATCCCATTCGGCTGCAGTTCCATCGCCCAAGGCATAAATTGCATCAGGCAAGGCCGCTGTTTTAAACGTTACCTCAGGACCATATCCTGTGCCGGCGCTGTTGGTGGCATAAGCACGTACATAGTAAGTTGTATTGTGCTTCAGACCTTTTAATGAGCTTGTGAATGCACCCAGGCCAGTTCCGTCAGTAGTTTTGCCATCGGCAGTCGTTGGAGCAGTCTTTATGCCAAAACAAATACCACGGGCAGTAATACTGGCACCACCATCTTTAGTTGCATTACCACCACCAGTAGCCGTGAAGCTTGTGATGGCCGTTACGGCAGAAGTGGTAAGTGTGGGAACTACAGGCAAAGTAGTAAACGTACTTTCTTCACCGTAAATGGTTCCGTTTGGACCGATAGCATATGCGCGGGCATAATATTTGGTTGCAAAAGTTAACCCAGTTAGCGTAACATTAAATGTGGCTGTTTTAGTCTGACCGGTATAAGCAACTTTAGAGTTCTCAACAGTAGGAGCAGTTGCGGTATTATAGCAAACACCTTTTTCGTTAAAGCCATCACCATCGGCTACCACAAAGCCAACAACTGTAGCCGTGCTTGATGTAATGCCAAGCGATTGTGTTGTAGTAACTTTTGGATCTAATGTAACATCCGCAGTATCCTTTGTACATGCTGAAAAAAGGATTGTCGCAGTTACAAGGATGGCCAATATTCTATATATTGATTTTCTTTTCATGAGTAAATATTTAATTAGTTGGAGTAAAAACAACCTTCATTGGTTTTGTTTCCAGATACAGTTTTATGTTATACTTACCAGGAGCGATGTCATCAATGTTCTGGCTATCGGTTTTGCCATCATTTTGATACAAATTGTTCAGATCATGACCAGCAGGATTGTATGCAACATTTACTGCAGCCCAACTATTGTGAGTCCTGAATTTAATACCTCCGGCAGTTACCGTTTTGGTTATATTCCAGGTATGGTCAGTGAAATTGTAAATCATTTTTGTATCATCAGACCATCCACCAACTCCATCGCCAATAATACCGATTGTGACATCAGCAATTGTCATTTTCATGACGCCTGTGTTTATATCAGCGGTCACGTTATAACCTCCGGCTGGAAGAGCAATTGCCGGTCCGTTTTCAGTTAAAGCACATGATATTTCACCAGCAGCCAGAACGCCACCGTATTTTTTACCATTGTCGTTGTTCGTAAACTGGAACGGTGTACCATCAGTATAAATCCAACCCGTATAAAGTTTATTGTCGGCAGCAGAAACAACACCTTGCAGTTTTCCTGCTACAGTTAAGGCCAATGTTGGAGGACCGTATGTGGTTACATCAACAGTTTTAGTGGCAGAGCTATATGCAAATGATCCGGTACCGCTACTTAAAGATAACACAGACCTGATGCGGAAATCGATAGAAGAAACCTGGTCGGCAGGGAATTTTTTGAGCAAAATCCCATCAAGTTCGGCTACAGTAATTTTCATCGAAAGATCCTGCTTGTCGCTTAATATTAGAGTTGCGTCCTGAAAATTATTTCCTTTAGCGCAAGCTTCGAGGTAGTATGTTGCAGAAGCCTGGAAGCCAGGATCAACAGGAGTGCCTTTAAATTCGAGCACATTCAATCCATTGGCTCTTTTCAGCACCAAATCGGGTGTACTTTGGATTGTAGGTGCAATTGGGCTGTCAAGCAATACTGCTTTTGTTTCGTCCTTTTCACATGAAAGCAAAAGTCCGATAAACCCAATGAAAGTCAGATATAAATATATTTTTTTATTCATTGTTCTTCAGTTTTAGGGATTAATAACCAGCATTTTGTATTAAGGTCGGATTTGCACCTAAATCGTTAGAAGGGATAGGATACAAGTCGCGATAACTCTGGGTTGCCGCTCCTTCTGCAACTTTTCCTTTCCAAGGCCATAAGTAACTGGCGGTGGTAAACTTTCCAAACCTGATCAAGTCTGTCCTGCGATGTCCTTCCCAATAAAGTTCACGGGCGCGTTCATCCAGAATGAAATCCAGGGTCAATTGTCCGGAGGTAATATTTCCGGAAGCATCACCATAAGCTCTCTGACGCAATGCGTTTACATATCCTAAAGCATTTGCTGCACTACCACCAGTTCCATTCCGGAGGACTGCTTCAGCATACATCAGGTAAACATCGGCCAAACGGAATACCGGGTAATCGGTATCAACAAAGTCGGGATGAGCGTGAGGCGCTGCAGCTCCTGTTGATGTAAGGTTTGAGAATTTGGTAATAGCCCATCCATCAGTAAACTGGCCAATATCGTTAATCTCAAGCTTTTGACCAGCCGACCAGAACATGGCACGTTTATCGGTAGCTCCGGTGTTATCGGCAAATTTGTTAACCAACGCTTTTGTGGTACGGATTCCACCCCAGCCACCACCAACACCAAACTGAGCAGGAGGCATACTTCCACCAATCTGTGCATGTACCAGATATGTCATTCCACCGTAGGTTTGTGTGTGCTGGCCATCAGAAGTGATAGGGAAAATCATTTCGGCGCTGAGGTTATTGTCAGCGGTGAAATTATTCGCGTATTTTGGAGATAAAGTATAACCGGCTGCAATTACTTTATTGCAATAAGTGATACATTCAGTATTCTTATCCTGACCGATATACACTTTTGCGTTAAGGTAAAGCTTGGCTAAAAGAGTCCATGCGGATCCCTGATCGGCTCTTGCATATTCAAATCTTGAAGCTCCCAAATCATTTTCAATGGCTTTCAACTCACTTTCAATGTAGGTAAATAATTCGGCGCGGGTTGTTTGCTTCGGGAAAAATGCTCCCGGTGCATCAGCTTCGGTAACAAATGGAGGATTTCCAAATAAATCGATGGCATGAGAATAAGCCAGTGCGCGAATAAACCTTGCTTCAGCATGATATTTTTTAATATCGGCGTCGGTATTATCGGCTGTTGCCCTGATGTATTCGTTGCAAAGCGCCACGGTGTACATGATTCTGGAATAGATAGCAGAAACAAATACATCATTCGGAGCCCAGGTTTGCCAATGGAAGTCTTTGATTGAAGCATCGTTCCAGGCCATAACAGCCTCGTCGGTTGGTAATTCCTGTGCATTCCAGTATTGACGGAGGTAATTTCCGAAACCTTCATCAATCCCGGCGATATCGGGTTGTCCGGAAGGACCTTGCTGACCGCTTACTGCGAAAGTAGCATACAATTTTGCTAATCCTTCCTTGTAGGCAGCCGGAGTACTATAAACGGTAAGGGATGTTATGATATTTGGATCTCTTGGAGTAACATCCAGATCTTTGACACAAGAGGTAAACATCAGTGCGACAAAGACAACAGCTAATGATTTTATATTTTTGTTTTTCATGTCGTATTCTTAATAAAAGTTAGAATGTAAGATTTACGCCAAGTACAAAGACTCTCGGACGGGGATAGAAATTGTTGTCGATACCACCATCAACCTCTGGATCAAGTCCGTTGTATTTGGTGATCGTAAATACATTTTGTACTGTAAAGCTTAAGCGTGCTCTCAGTTTCTTTTCAAAATTGTATCCGACACTCATATTATCCATTTTGAAGAATGAAGCATTCTCAATGTAGAAGTCAGAGAAATATTGTGTGTTTGTAAACTTCGCGTTATTAACCTGTTTTGGAATGTTATTAAAGAATCCGGACTGGTTGTAAACGGTTGAGTACAGTGCACCAGATGCAACATTGTTATAAACATAGTTGCCAATGCTGGCTCTTCCTGAAAATGAGAAGTCGAATTGTTTATAGCCAACCCGCGAATTGATCCCGATAGTAACATCAGGAGCGGGTTTTTTATAGTGGTATTTATTCAGGTTGTTGCTGGTAATTGTTCCACCATTGCCTGTGCGATCCACATAAAGTCCTTCGATTGGCATACCATCCGAACCATAAACCTGCTGGAATACAAAGAATGAGTTAGAAGGGAATCCAACACGTTGATTTTGAATGAAGTTTCCAACACCTCCGCCGATCAGACCAACATCAACACCTGTATAATTCGGATCGTCAGTTTTAGTCAGCTTGGTGATTTTATTTTCATTGTAAGCAGCATTGAATCCAAGATTCCAGCTCAAATCTTTTTTAGAAATGACTACGGCATTTAATGAAAGTTCAACCCCTTTGTTTTCAAGATTTCCAACATTTGTTGTCAGGAAGTTCGAAAAGTTGCTTCCGGCAGCAATTGGGATGAAATTCAATAAATCCTTGGTATCGCGCTTGTAAGCATCGATTGTACCGGTAATCCGGTTTTTCAGGAAGCCAAAGTCTAATCCAACATTATAGGTAGTAGTTTGCTCCCATTTAATGTTTGCATCGTATGGATTTGGGCGTAAGGTATTGTAGAACGTATTCCCAAGCTGGTATTGAGCTGTTGCAGTGCTACCGCGATAAACTGGAAGATAAGGGTAATCGTTACCTATATCTTGCTGACCGGTGATACCCCAACCTAATCTTAATTTCAGGTCAGATACTGCAGAAACATCTTTCAGGAACGATTCGTCATTAATTTTCCACGCAAATGCTGCGGCAGGGAAAAGTCCCCATCTATTGTCTTTTGAAAAACGGGATGATCCGTCATCGCGTAATGTAAATGTTACCAAATAGCGATCCATTAAGGTGTAATTCAAACGACCAAAAAAGGATACCAAATAGTTTTCGTTAATAAATTTAGAAGTCTTACGATCGACAGAAACTTGTGTGCCGTCTCCATTGCGGACAAATGATGATCCATCTTTATAAAAATATTGCCATGAGTAGCCGCCGGTTACGTCAACTTTACTTTTAATCGATGGGATTTCTTTCACATAGTTCAGGTAGAAATCCAAAAGTTGTGTTTTCCCGGTCTGATCATAGTCGTTCAGGCGGCCAATACCGTTTCTGTAAGTAAAAGCAGCATCATTGCTTGCATTGTTATGTCCGGTGGTTGTGAAATAATCATAACCAAGGTTCATATTTGCTCTCAATTCAGGAAGAAAATGAAATTTATAATCCAACTGCACATTTCCCAGACTTCTCTGAACGGTTGATCTGTTATCTGTTTGATTCAGCATTGCTACCGGGTTAGCTACGCCAATTGGATTTGGACTGCCGTTTGGATTCATGGTACCATCAGGTAATACATCTGAAAGATTGATCCATGTGGTATATCCACCAAATTTGGTATTGCCATTCCTTACAGGTTGTGTTGGATCATAAGCAACAGCAGAACCAACAGCTCCCTGGTCGCCGAAATTTTGTTTGGTGTAACTTCCTTTAAGGTTAACACTTACTTTGAGGTGTTTATCAAAAAACACAGGATCAACTCCAACAGTCAATGTTGAACGCTCCATATTGGTCGTTTTCAAAATACCATCCTGATTTGCGTATCCAATAGAGACACGATAAGGCATGGTTTTCATTCCACCGCTAATATTGATGTTATGATCTTGTGAGAGTGAGGTTTGATAAATTTCTTTTTGCCAGTTGGTGTTTTGTGTTCCCAAACGGCTCAAGCTATTCATGCTTAGTCCAACTGCGCTTTTCGAAGCCAGATCGTAAGCCATTGAACGCAATTCGTCACCAGACATTACATCCATATAGGCAGGAATAGTGTTTACCGACATTGTTGCGTTATACTCGATTTGCAGTGGTTTGCCAACAACTCCTTTTTTGGTTGTAATCAAAATAACCCCGTTTGAAGCTCTCGATCCGTAAATAGCGGTCGCTGATGCATCTTTCAAAACAGTGAAAGTTTCGATGTCGTTTGGATTGATCGTTGACAATGGGTTTGCCAATCCTGAAATTCCAGAGTTACTAATTGGAAATCCATCGATGATAATCAACGGATCGTTGCTGGCCGACATAGAAGAACCTCCACGGATACGAATGGTAGCGCCACTTCCGGGAGCTCCACCTGCAGAGGTAATAACTGTACCGGCACTTTTACCAACAATCAGGTCTTGCGGAGATGAAACTCCCCCTTTGTTGAAATCTTTTGAGCTAACAGTACTTACAGCACCGGTAGCATCCGATTTTTTTACTTGTCCATAACCGATTACAACTACTTCATCCAATTCCGCATTGTCAATAACCAATGCGATTGATAGATTTTTTTGTCCGTTAGCTACAATCTCCTGTGACTTATAACCGACAAAAGAAAATTGAACGACATCACCCTTATTTACGCCAAGGGTAAAGACTCCATCCATATTAGTGATGGTTCCGTTAGTAGTTCCTTTCACCACAATAGAAACACCCGGTAAAGTTTCTCCCGATGAGCTATCGGTCACCTTACCAGTTAATACTGATTGTTGAGCCATTGCAAAGTTTCCAAGCAAAAGCGAAAGCATCAATATTAATACATTTAGGTTTTTGCGAATAATCCTCATGTTTTAATAATTATTGGTTCAAATACTCATTTTTAGATTCATTTTTCCAATTTTTTGTCAATTTCGTTTGTGTTTTCCGTTAAATACTTCATAAAAAATTAATTCCGTGGCCAAAGTAACGCATCTGTAAATTGATTGTTAAAAAATGTTATAATCCTTTTTCTGCAATCGTTTGCGGTGTCGTTTGCATTGAGAGTGTTATAAAACAGGTAGTAACTGGTGGGTAGCTTTTGGAGCATTAAAAGCATTTGAATTAACATTTTGAACATAGAAATAAAACCTTATCTTTAAGGTTAGAATTCTGAAAAAAGACCAAATAAATTGCCGACATAATGCGAAGCAATCAGATTACAATTAAGGATATTGCTCGAATATTGGGTATTTCGCCTTCCACTGTATCCCGGGCGCTGAAGGATCATCCGGATATTAATACCGATACCAAGAAGGCAGTTAACGAACTTGCCAGCAAGCTGAAATACCAGCCCAATGCAGTGGCTTTAAGTTTGAAGAATAGCCGTAGCAACACCATTGGTATTATTATTCCCGAAATCGTCCATTATTTTTTCTCTTCAGTAATCAGTGGGATTGAAGATGTTGCTTCACAAAAAGGGTATACAGTTATTATTTGCCAGTCGAACGAAAAATTTGCCCGTGAAGTAGCCAATGCCAATGCGTTGCTTTCGCACCGAGTTGATGGAATATTAATCTCAATTTCAAAGGAAACCAATTCGTTCGATCATTTTGTGAACTTGCAGGAAGGCGGAATCCCACTGGTATTTTTTGACCGCATTGCTCCGGGGATTGATGCAGATCAGATTATTACTGACGATATTGATGCTTCATACAATGCAACCCGCCACCTTATTGAAAACGGACGGAAGCGGATTGCCCATTTTGCCGGTCCTCAAGGACTGGTCATCGGACGGGATCGCCTTCAGGGTTATATAAATGCCCTGACTGAAGCAGGTTTGCCTATCGACAATCGGCTGATCATTGAAGCCGATACCTTCGAAAAAGCCAGAAATACGGTGGGCGAAATGCTGGATGCCGGAATTATTCCGGATGGAATCTTTGCGGTGAACGACATGACGGCCATTGGCGCCATGCAAACCATCATGAAAAGAGGATATATTGTTCCTGACGATGTTTCGATTGTTGGATTTAGCGATGGATATTTATCAGGAGTAACCGATCCACATTTGTCCTCAGTCGATCAGCATGGCTACGAAATGGGAACCACTGCTGCAGATATGCTTTTTCACCGGATATTATCCGACGAAGCAGAATATGTTCCGGAAATAAAGGTCCTGAAAGCTGATTTGATTGTACGGGGTAGTTCGGTTAAGGAATAATTTCAGTTTAAAATAGAAAAATTTTCACCTTTCTGCAAACGTTTGCAATGCGGTTTTTTACCTTCTAAACCTCTGTTTTGCCTGTCAGATAAGGCATCTGGAGAATTTTAAATTTGGAATATCCAAAAAAGCTTCTTTATATTTGTAACGTTAATTCCGTTTTCTGTTAATTCCAAACATACTTCATTTGGCTACCTGAAATGAGTTTCAGGCTTGCGACAACTAATTCCAAACATTAGATGATGCTTTTTGGGTTTTGATTCAAAATTTTAATCCAAATTTAAAGGTGCACATTGCATACACCGCAAATCTTTCATTTTTCTGAAACATTCCGGTTGTGTGTCTAGTATCTGTTATCTTGTGTCTTGAATCTTAAAATTAATCAAATGAAGAAAAAACCTGCTTTAAGTTTTTGGCAAATCTGGAACATGAGTTTTGGTTTTCTGGGTATACAGTTTGGCTTTGCTTTGCAAAATGCCAATGTCAGCAGAATATTCGAAACCCTTGGTGCCAAGGTTGACGACATCCCGATTCTTTGGATTGCCGCCCCGGTAACCGGTTTAATCATTCAGCCAATTATTGGCCACATGAGCGACAAAACCTGGAACCGTTTCGGACGGCGTCGTCCATTTTTTTTGGTTGGAGCTATTCTTGCATCGTTGGCACTGCTTGTTATGCCCAATTCGCCCACTTTGTGGATTGCCGCCGGATTGCTCTGGATGATGGATGCTTCGATTAATGTTTCGATGGAACCTTTCCGTGCATTTGTTGGCGACATGCTACCCAGCGAGCAACGGACAACCGGGTTTGCCATGCAGAGCTTCTTCATTGGTACAGGTGCGGTTGTTGCTTCGGCTCTTCCCTGGGTTTTTACTAACTGGTTTAATGTATCGAACGAAGTGGTAGCTGGAGAGCGGATTCCGCAGTCGGTAAAGCTTTCGTTTTACCTTGGAGGGGCTATTTTTCTACTTGCAGTCCTTTGGACCGTTTTCTCAACCAAAGAGTATTCGCCCGATGAACTCAACGAATTTGAGGCGGAGAAAAAACAGTCGTTAAAAGCTTTTGAAACACCTGTAACTTCATCAGCCAATCTGCTTCCTGGTTTTATCCGGAATGGTTTAATTTTTCTGATTACCGGAATTCTTGGAAGTCTGCTCATTCAACAAATGGGTTGGGAAAAAGAATTGTATGTGCTTTCGGTTGGCCTTGGCGCTTTCGGACTTATTTTGCTGATTTCTGCCTGGTACACCCGGCAAGGCTTGGTTCAAAGCGGTCTTGTTGAAGTAATGACTGATTTGATGAACATGCCCAAAACCATGAAACAGCTGGCAATTGTACAGTTCTTTTCATGGTTTGCGCTCTTTGCCATGTGGATTTATTCCACGTCGGCAGTCACCAGTCACATCTACGGAACCAGCGATACGGCTTCGGCTTTGTATAACGAAGGAGCCAATTGGGTCGGGGTCCTGTTCGCCACTTACAACGGTTTTGCTGCAGTTGTAGCATTCTTGCTTCCGGTGTTGGCCAAATGGACCAGCCGGAAAATGGCACATGCCATTGCTCTGGTTTGTGGTGGAATCGGACTGGCTTCGTTTTACGTGGTTAAAGATCCGCATATGCTTGTCGTTTCGATGTTGGGTGTGGGATTTGCCTGGGCCAGCATTTTATCGATGCCATACGCCATTCTTACCGGATCGCTGCCCGCACAGAAGATGGGAACCTACATGGGAATTTTTAACTTTTTCATTGTGATTCCGCAGATTCTGGCTGCCAGTATTCTTGGATTTTTCACCAAAGTACTGTTTCACGGTCATGCCATTTATGCTCTTATTTTGGGTGGCGCTTCCCTACTGATTGCTGCTGCGAGTGTAATGTTTGTTGATGACGTTGATCAGAAATAAGGAAAAAGGAAAACGAAGAAAGGAAAAGGTTTTTAGCTCCGGCAGGAGCGAAATCTTTGTAGATGGAATAAAACTAAGAAAAATCGTCCGTGGTATTTGATCAACAATGAGGTGATCCTGTTTCGGACGAAATGGAATATACGCTTAAAAGGGATTTATAATTCAAAAAAATAATGATTGAAGCTTGTCTGTTTGATTTGGATGGGGTAGTGGTTGATACAGCCATGTACCATTTTATTGCGTGGAAGGCCTTGGCCGAAGAGTTGGGTTTTGAATTTACCCTTGAAGATAATGAGCGGTTGAAAGGCGTTAGCCGGATGCAGTCGCTTGATATCCTCCTCGAAATTGGAGGGTTACAGTTCTCAGAATCCGAAAAACTGGCGATGGCCGAAAAGAAGAACACGCTTTATGTGAGTTACATCGAAAAGATGACATCAGAAGAAACCTTGCCCGGAGTTGAGAACTTTCTTCAGGAATTAAGAACTGCTGGAATCGGAATAGCATTGGGCTCGGCAAGCAAAAATGCTCCGATAATTCTGGAACGTATTCAACTCTCCGGAATGTTTGACGCGATAGTGGATGGCAATTCCATCTCGGAAGCCAAACCAAATCCGGAAGTATTTCTGAAAGGGGCTGAAAAACTGGGCGTTTTACCCGAGAACTGTGTGGTATTTGAAGATGCCATTGCCGGAATTGAGGCCGCGCAAAATGCCAACATGTATTCGGTTGGTATTGGCGATCCCGAAACATTGGGTTTTGCGGATCTGGTTATTCCGGGTTTCGACGGATTTACTGTCGAGAAATTGAAACGTGCATTTGGAGAAATGACAATTGAAAACCATATAGACACATAGGGCACACTGGAAAAACCTATATGGTCAATGTGACTATAAACAACTTGTAGAACTTCGATTGAAATTAGATTATATGAAAAACTACATCATACATAACGAGTGGAAGATCATCGAGAAGGGATTTCACAAAGAAGATAACCGCATTACCGAAAGTTTGCTCAGCATTGGCAACGGCAGAACCGGACAGCGGGCCAACTTCGAAGAAAAATATACCGGAGACACCCTTCGCGGAAGTTATGTTGCCGGTGTTTATTATCCTGACAAAACCCGTGTGGGCTGGTGGAAGAATGGCTACCCTAAATATTTTGCCAAAATCCTGAATGCCACCAACTGGATTGGAATTAATGTTTCGGTGGATGGCGAAGAGTTGGATTTAAACACAGCAAAAATCAACTTGTTTTACCGTGACCTCGATATGAAATCGGGTTTGTTGACGCGCCATTTCGTTGCCGAATTATCGTCAGGAAAACAACTTGAGGTCCATTCCCGTCGATTTTTAAGTATTGCCGATCAGGAAATTGGCGCCATCCGGTACTCGGTAAAAGCGCTTAATTTTTCAGGCGAAATTTCATTTCAGCCATACATCGACGGTGATGTGGTTAACGAGGATTCGAACTACGACGAGAACTTCTGGATTGGCATTGCTCAGAAAATGGATGGCTGTAACGGGTTTGTTTGTGTGGAGACCAAAAAGACAGCCTTTCAGGTTTCTACCGGAATGAATTTCAAAGTAAAACTGAATCAGGAATCGATTGCTGTTGAGACGAGAAACATCGAAAAAGAAAAATATATCGGAGCTGATTTTAAAGTTTGGGTAACCAAGGGAGAAGAGGTTTGCATCGAGAAATATGCAGCCATTGTGTCAACGCTCAATCACTCCAAAAATAAACTTCAGGAAGCAACCGAAAAAACGCTGAAAAGAGCTTCCGACAAAGGATTCGACAAACTTTTTGCCGATCAGGAAAGGGCCTGGGCGAAACGTTGGGAAACGAGCGACATTCGCATCGAAGGCGATGTGGCCGCCCAGCAAGGAATCCGATTTAATATTTTCCAGCTGAACCAAACCTATTTGGGTGACGACGAACGGCTGAACATCGGACCCAAAGGATTCACAGGTGAAAAATATGGTGGTGTAACCTATTGGGATACCGAGGCTTATTGTCTTCCGTTTACACTTGGAACGGCACCGCAAATGGTATCGAAAAAACTGTTGTTGTATCGTTACAAGCATCTGAAAAAAGCCATCGAAAATGCTGAAAAGCTCGGTTTTACCGATGGTGCAGCCCTGTTTCCGATGGTAACAATAAATGGCGAAGAATGCCATAACGAATGGGAAATTACCTTTGAAGAAATTCACCGCAACGGGGCTATTGCCTACGGAATCTATAATTATATCAGCTATACGGGCGATAAAGAATACCTCGCACCATACGGGTTCGAAGTGTTGCTTGCCTTGTCGCGCTTCTGGAGCCAGCGCGTGAACTGGTCGGAAGAGAAGAAGAAATTTGTATTGCTGGGCGTTACCGGACCCAACGAATACGAAAACAATGTGAACAACAACTTCCACACAAGTTATATGGCTGTGTGGACCTTAAAATATACGCTCGAAGCCATTGATTTCCTGAAGAAGGAGCATTCAATTCTGTTCGAGGATTTGGTTAAAAAGCATAAGTTGAAGGAGTTGAACGAAACTTCGCGTTGGAAAATGATTATTAAAGACATGTATTTCCCGTTCGATTTTACACGCAAAATTTACCTTCAGCAGGATGGTTTTCTCGATAAGGAACTAATTCCGGCGAGTGAGTTAAAACCCGAAGATCGGCCGATTAATCAAAAATGGTCATGGGATCGGATCTTGCGCTCGCCATATATTAAGCAAGCTGATACTTTACAGAGCATTTTCTGGTTCGAAGACAACTTCGACCGGGAAAGCATTGAGCGTCATTTTGATTTTTATGAACCGCTTACGGTGCATGAATCATCGCTTTCATGCTGCATTCATTCCATTCTGGCGGCATCCATTGGCCGGCAGGGAAAAGCTTACGAAATGTATTTGCGCACTGCCCGGCTCGATTTGGACGATTACAACAACGATACTTGCGACGGCCTGCACGTTACCAGTATGGGTGGAACGTGGATGGCTTTTGTTCAGGGTTTTGGCGGAATGCGCATTCAAAAAGGTCAATTGAGCTTCAATCCGTTTATTCCCGATGGATGGAATTCGTATTCTTTTCGCCTGAATTTCAGGGGAGCGCATCTCGAATTTATCATGAACAGATCAGATTTCCGATTGGTCAACCATTCTAAAATCGAGATCGAATTGGTTGTCCTTGGAATTCAGTACCATCTGCTTGCTAAAAATGAGTTAACGATTACTAACCAGTCACAATAATTTATCATGAAAAAACTATCAATATTTATTATTTCGATTGCATTCAGCATTTCAACTTTTGCGCTGAATGTTGACCGCGTCGAACCGACCTTTTGGTGGGTAGGCATGAAAAATCCAACTGTTCAGTTGATGATTCACGGACATGAAATTGCCACAACTGAAATCAGCTTGAATTATCCAGGCGTGAAAATTCAAACCATCAGCCGTCAGGAAAATCCAAACTACGTGTTTATTGATTTAAGCATTTCTCCGGAAGCCAAAGCCGGATCATTCCAGATTCAATTCAGAAAAAACAAAAAGGAACTGGTGAGTTATACCTACGAATTAAAAAACCGGGAACCCAATTCGGCCAACCGAAAAGGTTTTGATGGTTCGGACGTGATATACCTGATTACGCCTGACCGTTTCGTCAACGGAAATCCGCAGAACGACGCGGTAGTTGGAATGAAAGAATTGCCCAATCGTACACACATGAATGGTCGTCATGGTGGCGACATTCAGGGAATAAAAAACAGTCTGGATTATTTGTCTGGCATGGGCTTTACGTCAGTTTGGCTCAACCCGGTACTCGAAAATAACATGACCCAGGTTTCGTACCACGGCTATTCGACCACCGATTTTTACAGCGTTGATCCTCGTTACGGAAGCAACGAAGAATACCGCGAATTGGGAAAAGCGATCCACCAGAAAGGCATGAAACTGATGATGGATATGATTTTCAACCATATTGGTTCCGAACATTGGTGGATGAACGACATGCCATCGGCCGACTGGCTGAACTTTTATCCGGAATATAAAATTACGACTCACCGTCGCACGGTAAATCAAGACCCACATGCCTCGGAAGCCGACAAAAAAGCCATGTCCGACGGATGGTTTGTTCCTTCGATGCCCGACATGAACCAGCGTAATCCGTTCCTGCTGAATTATCTCATTCAGAACAGCATTTGGTGGACAGAATATGTTGGGTTGGATGGAATTAGAATGGACACTTATCCTTATCCTGACAAATTTGCCATGGCCGAATGGACTAACCGGATGCTGGAAGAATATCCTGATTTTTACATGGTTGGAGAAGAGTGGTCGATGAATCCGGCGACTGTAGCTTACTGGCAAAAAGGCAAGCATAATCAGGATGGATACGTTTCAAACCTTCCCGGTTTAATGGACTTTCCGCTGAACAATGCGGTTGTTCAAAGCCTGAAAAATCCTGAAACATGGGGTGGGGGATTGGTGACTTTGTACGAAGCCCTCTCCAACGACTTTCAGTTCGCAGATCCTGAAAAACTGGTTATTTTTCCTGATAATCACGATATGTCGAGATTTTATACCCAACTGGGAGAAAACGTCGATTTGTTGAAAATGGGAATTGCCTATTATGCCACAACCCGCGGAATTCCTCAGCTTTTCTATGGAACCGAAATTCTGATGTCGAATCCGGGAACCGAAGAACATGGGGTTATCCGTTCCGATTTTCCGGGAGGATGGGCAGGCGATCAGGTGAATGCTTTTATTGGAACTGGTCTGACCGACAAACAAAAACAGGCGCAGGAATATATCCGGAAGGTGCTGAACTGGAGGAAAACAAATGCCTCCGTTCAATTCGGAGAGCTGAAACATTTTGCCCCTGAAAATGGCATTTACGTGTATTTCCGGTACAACCAATCCGGAAAAGTGATGGTTGTGCTGAATAAAAATGCTCAGGAAAAAACTATTGACACCGGTCGTTTCAGCGAGGTAATGACTAATTGTACTTCAGGGAAAGAAGTCATTTCAGGAACTACAATTGCTGATCTGAAAAACCTGAAAGTACCTGCCATGTCGGCTATGATTATTGAGATGAAGTAAAATCTCTGTTACGAGTTGCGAGATACGAGTTGCGGGTAAAAACACGTAACTCGTATCCCGAAACTCGTAACAATTACAACAACGACAACATTTTCAACATCTTATTATGAATAAAATTAAAAACCTGTTCTATCTTCCATTACTGGCTTTGGCTTTGTACTCGTGCCAACCAGCAACAAAATCCCCGGAAGTAAAAACGCATGTTCCGGAATGGACTAAAAATTCAGTACTGTACGAGGTGAATATTCGTCAATACACACCTGAAGGAACATTC
The DNA here is from genome assembly GCA_023251455.1 of Bacteroidota bacterium. Taxonomy (GTDB): domain Bacteria; phylum Bacteroidota; class Bacteroidia; order Bacteroidales; family Prolixibacteraceae; genus Aquipluma. The sequence continues at coordinate 108,548 of JAHEYT010000023.1, read as the reverse complement.
AAAGCTTTTGAAACTCACCTGCCACGACTGAAAGAATTGGGCGTCGATATTTTATGGATTATGCCGATTCATCCCATTTCGGAGAAAAACAGGAAAGGAAGTCTGGGCTCGTATTATGCGGTGAAAGATTACAAAGGAATCAATCCAGAATTCGGGACATTGGATGATTTCAAGAATCTTGTAAATAAAGCTCACGAATTGGGATTCAAGGTGATCATCGACTGGGTGGCCAACCACACCGGCTGGGATAATCAGTGGATAACTGACCACAAAGAATGGTACACCCAAGATTCTCTGGGCAATGTAATTCCACCAAATCCGGACTGGTCTGACATTGCTGACCTGAATTTCGATTCGAAACCGATGCGTCGGGCTATGATTGATGCCATGGATTATTGGGTGAAGGAAACCAACATCGACGGGTTCCGCTGCGATGTGGCTTGGGGAGTTCCTCAGGATTTCTGGGAAGCAGCAACAGCTTCGCTCGATTCCATCAAACCGGTTTATATGCTGGCTGAAGATGAGGATCATCCCGACTTTCTCAAAAAAGCATTCGTATCGAACTATACCTGGAAGCTGCATCACATCCTGAATGAAGTGGCTCAAGGCAAAAAATCGGCTGCCGACATTCAGAAATATTATACCGATTCGGTAAGCAAATATGCAAAGGGAGCTTTCCCTATGCAGTTTATTACCAATCACGACGAAAATAGCTGGGCCGGAAGTGAATACGAACGTATGGGCGAAGCGGTGAAAACATTTGCCACGCTGACATTTACACTGGAAGGTATTCCGCTGCTTTACAGCGGTCAGGAAGCAGGTCTTAAAAAGCGCTTGCTGTTCTTCGAAAAAGATACCATCAACTGGAGTAACCTGGAGATGCAGAAGTTTTATCAGTTGCTGACCAGCCTGAAGCACAACAATCCGGCGCTTGGAAACGGCGCTGCCGGTGGACCGATGTCGCTCGTCAAGACTTCATCGCCCGAAAAGGTTTTGGCCTTCACACGCGAGAATGACAACAATCAGGTATTGGCCATCTTCAACTTATCTGCCGAACCGGTTGAGGCAACAATTCAACTTTCGCAGGCAGGCGATTATCAGGAATATTTTTCAGGAGAACTAAAAACATTGGAGAAAGATACAAGCGTAAAATTGGATAAATGGGGTTATAAGGTTTATCTAAGAAAATAGGTTTTGGGGTTTATGGTTTAGTTAATTGAAAGGCTTGTCCGAAAGGACAGGCTTTTTTCATTTCAAATAAACCATCTTTCCTGAATCGGTTTTGTCATCGGTTTGAACTTTATACAGGTAAATTCCCCTTTCCATATTTCGGGGTGTCCAGTTTTGGTATTGAGTTCCGCGACCAAGTTTTCCATCAAAAATGGTTTCGATTAATTTTCCCTGCAACGTAAAAATGGAAATCGACACCTGTGATTCTTTGTCGAGATTGAAATAAATATTGGTTTCGTGCTTAAACGGATTCGGAAAATTACCGTTTCCATCTTTCGAGCCAAATCCCGCAGTCAATACAAGCGTGGAATCCGGAAAGCTAAAGGTTGCTTCAGTCAGGGCCGACCAGCGAGTCCCGTCTTTTACCCGGGCTTTTACTGTTCCGTTCCCGTTTATTTTAACTGGTGAGTTGTAAGTATAAATTCCGTTTGTGGCAACTTCACCTCCAACAGCTCGCGGGTCGATTCCATTCACGGTATAATAAATAGTCCCACTCGGTGAGTACATTCCCAGATCAATTTCGTTCGTAATTGCTCCACCTTCTTCTGTAAATTGAGGCGCATCTATCCAGGGATACAAACCCGACATCCGGAGCTGATTGACAACAAGGCTGGTTCGCGGCGGAAAATATGTTTTGGTTAGCCAATCACGTGTTTTTACCCAGTATTTATCCGGAGTGTACAAATCGTTATCTGCATCGCGCGCATGAACATCGCGGCGGTAATCGCCCCAACGAGCCGATTCGCCCCAGATGGCTTTTTCTATTTCTTTTGCCCTTGCCAGATATCGCTCGGCAACCGATTCCGGAGTAAGCAGCCCACCGTCAAAAAATAACTTTTGAATACGATCTGATAAAAGCACCCTGAACTCGGCATTATCCTTCAGTTTGGTAAATATCCGGCTCGGGCAGTTTGCATTGTTTTCGTTGGTGACATCGAGTGTGGTGGTGGTAAAAAGATGTTCGGCATCCCAACTAAAAAACTTGAATCCTTTTGCCGGCTCAATTTTATTTCGCGCTGCTGCCCAGTTGTGGTGGTCCCAGTCGTTGTTTCCGGCATAAAAGTTCATCAGCATGTAGTCGATCAGATTTTCCACATCCAGGTAAGGTTCCAAAACAGAACTCTTTGTTCCATCCGGATTGTTTCCCCGGATTTTCTGGTATGCAGTCAAATCCTGAAGTCCGGCATTGGCCATGGCCATCATCTTATTCCAGGCGTTTAAGTCTCCTGAAGTTACTTCAGCATAATCTTTAACAACATCAAAGTCTGTAGCCTTTCCTTTCAGGTAAGTTCCCATAAAATCTTCGTCTAAACGCTCACTCACATTATACATTCCCCAGTACATTCCGTTCAGGAACAAATGGACGAATTTGTTGTGCGCCGAATGATGCCCCATCGCGAGTTGCGTGTCTTTTCCCCAACTGTCCTGAACGTACTTGGGCGCTTTTCGCTCGGTTGCACTGGAATGCAGCCAGGTGTATCCATAGTTAGCACGAAGAATTAGTGAGTTAAACTGAGTTGTGGCATCAGGTTCACTGAAAAGCGGAAAGTCGAGCTTCGATGGGCCATATTCGCTTTTAAACTCCAGGCGGAAAGAATGTTTGGGCGTTTTCTCCGAAACGCGACTTGCTCCACCATGCAGTTGAAGGGCGCAATTCACCTGAAACCAGCTCTGGGTTTTCGGATCGTAATATTCAGCCGAAGCCGGGCGCTCCCAACCTGCGCCGACACCAACTCCGGTGGAGCAGGTGTAAATGTAAATTCCTCCGGTTTCGGGATCAATGCTGTGCGAAAACAAATTATCTGGATCAGTCACAACCGAAATGCTTGGTAAGTCTTGAAAAGCAGCAATCACTTGTGGCCGGTAGGTGGGGTTTTCGCAAACCTCCGGATCCATTTCGTAATCAGCCGGAGCAACACCCGGAATGGTTTCGAAGTTGCCCCATTCTTGCGGATAGCCTTTGGGGCGATTGGTCTGTTTCAGGATGCTATCGGTAAAAAAGTAGGTGTTGGTAATCACAGCACTGGTTTCTGCACCTTTAACGGCAACAGCGCTTAGTGGAGTCGTTGTTTGTATCCGGATAGGTTCCTGGTATAAAGTTCCTTTTTGTGCCGAAGGGCGGATTCCGTCGGTGGTGTAATAAATTTTGGCTTCAGGATCGGGTGTTTGCAGTGTAACCAAAAAGGACTGGGAATAGTATCCGCGCGATTTGCTGAAAACTGGTAGTTGAACTTTACCTCCCTGTACATTTGCGGCTCCCGGTGTCGGCTGATCGAAAAAGACTGCCTGCCCATTGTAAAATCCGTACGAAGCATCTTCTTCCTGGGCAGGATATTGAGGAGAAAAAGCGCTGATGATTGTTTTTCCATCGGGACTGACCAAGGCAAGGAACTCACCCGAACCGGAAAGTTTGAAATTCGTGTGCAGTGTCTTCGCCGGATCGACCTTGTTCTTTTCCGAAGCAAATACGATGACGAATTTTCCGGCGTCCAGGTTGATGTCAGGAATTTTCCATTTGGTCAGGTTAAGCGGATTGTCCTTCAGGTAGTATCCTTTTAGGCTTTCGCTTGATTCTCCTGTATTTTGAATTTCGATCCAGTCAGAAAATTCCTGGTCTTCATCTTGCAGGATGGTGCTGTTGACAGCCAGAAATTCTGAAATGACAAGCTTTCCGGCTGAATAAGTTGGGAAGATGGAAAGGCAAGTTAATAATGTTAAAAGAAGAAAAGCTCTTAAGTTCATTCGTAGGTATAGTTCGATTTAGGGCTAGAAAGGTAATAAAAATGCAATCGATTGAATAATTAGCGCAGTAAATTTGATTGGATTTCTGATTTGGCGAAAAACAGATAATAGAAGTTAAAAAAGTGAGAAGATTTGGTAACCCTGAAGTTAGATTTCTCGAATCAATGAGCAAAAGATAACCTCTAATCCATATGCTATGGACGATAAACTGATTACCCTCGCTTCACTACCGTATTCAAAGGCTGAAATATTACGATCTTTACTCGAGTCTGAAGACATTGATTGTTTTCTTGAAAACGTCGATTTTCTTCAGGATGCTATAGATACCGGAGTTCGGGTCCGTATTTTGGAGAAAGATGCCAGACAAGCTTTTCCCATTCTGGAAAGGATGCTGGGAAAGGTAATTGAAGATTTGAAGAAACGTGAGAACTATGTTTTGATTCCGGTCGATTTTTCTGACTATTCGTTAAAGGCAGCATTGGTTGGTTTCGATATTGCTGAAAAGCTCGAATCGAAGATGGTCATTTATCATTCAAGTCCCCGTCCGGAGTTTTTAACTATACCTTATTCAGATGTTATTGTGTACGACTCGGCCTTGTTCCTGAATTATGAAATGACCGAAAAAGAAACCAGCAAAAAGTTTGAGGCATTTCTAAGCCGATTGACTGCTATTATCGAACCCGACCGCTGGAAAAAGGCAAAGCCCGAATACATTGTGAAAATTGGCGAAGCCGACGACGATATATTATCCTACATTCAGATCCATCCGCCACAAATGGTGGTTATGGGCATCAGGGGCGAAGATGCCAAATCAGCCGATCTTCTCGGTACAACTACTGCCGCGGTGATTTTTAATACCAAAGTTCCGGTTCTGGCTATTCCTGAAAAAGCTCCTGTCGACTGGCTGAAACATTTTAAAACAGTTGTTTATGCCACCAACTTCGAATCGCACGATTTCATTGCTATGGACCGGTTGATTAAACTGGTGAACCCATTTGAATGCAAAGTGATTTGTATGCATGTCAATCAAGGAAACAATGGTGATTTGGATGAAGCCATGCTTGAAGGAATGCGGGAAGCTTTGAGCGAAAAGTATCCTTATGCAGCTTTTGATTGCAAGTTGGTTCATGGTAAAAATTTACCTGATGCAATTGATCATTTTATTCAGGATAACCAGATTGACGCACTGGCACTGACAACACACCGCCGGAATATCCTTACCCGCTTGTTTAACCCGGGTATCGCACGCAAATTACTTTTACACACCAAAACTCCGGTGCTTGTTTTCCATGCCTGAAAGGGAGAGCTGGAGTAAGGTCACCCCGAATTTATTTCGGGGTCTCATCAGCGAAGGGATGCCGAAACAAGTTCGGCATGACACGGAGTCAAAAGTTCGGTTTAGTTGCGTAAGGGAGTAGAAAAAACAAATCCGATAAAATTTCCTCGTTAGATGAGATTTTATCGGATTTTTAGAGTTTAGGTTTTTACAATTTTACATCAGTCACCGCTACGCCGATGTAGGAGTCTGCTGTCCCATAGTATAAAAACCATTTTCCTTTATAGAAAACCAGTCCTTCGCCGAACACTGTTCCCGCTTTATACTGGCCTGTTTGCTCGTGAGGCAAGGTTGGTTTCAGAATATTCGATTCAGCGCGCTCCAAAACCTTCTCCGGATTGGTGGCATCAAGCAATACCTGGCCAACGGAATAAGTTCCTTTGGGCAAATTCGGATCGGCATTATTTCCATCCGAATTTTTACCATTGTATAATAGCAAGATGCCTTTATCGGTGAGTAAAGCCGGTGGTCCGCATTCGGTCAGTGCGCTGTCGAAATAGCCATCGCGTGGCGAAATTATTTTCCGGAGATTACCTTTTTCATCGATGTTTGGATACCAATCGATCAGGTTATCCGAAACTGCCAGGTTCACCAGGTTTTCGCCCCACAGCAGGTAATACTTGCCGTTGAATTTGGCTACAGTCTGTTTTCCGTTTTTCATCTGGGTCACAATCGAACCTGATTTACTGGCCATATTCAGGAATTTTCCGTTGTATGCTTTAGTGAAGGCAGGGCCTTTCTTTTCCCAGTGAATCAAATCTTTCGATGTGGCTACCGACAGGCGTGGGGTATCGTAATTCCAACTGGTATATAACATCACAAACAAACCCTCTTCGGTTTGAACCACGCGTGGATCTTCGCATCCGCCCATGTGGTCGTATTTGGCAAATTCGTCGTTATCCGGATACAAAACCGGAGTTGGATAATACTCAAAATGAATTCCATCGGTGCTCGATGCCAATCCGATGCGTGAAGTCCGGCCGCCCAAATGTGCCTTTGGATTGTCTTCGCAGCGAGTCAGAAGAAATACTTTTCCATCATGAACAATGGCTGCAGGATTAAACACATCGGCCCGCTGCCACTTTATTTGGGTTTTCTTCACCGGACAGAAAAATGTTTTGGTGGAATCGGCTCCAAGGAGCGGATTTTCTTTTGGTTTGGTGAATCCGGAAAATCCCCACGAGGTATCAGATTTGACAGTTTGACTGAATCCAGCGAATGATGCTGATACAAAAAACAGCAACATTGCTAAAGCGATTGATTTAGACCAGGTTTTCATATTGAATAGCTTTAATGTTGAAAAGATGTAAATGTTCAGAACATAAATAAAACTCTATTCCATTTTTTCTGCTGAAGGCGGAGCGTCATTAACCGAACTTCCCCAGTTGAGGTTGGCTTTTGGGCCCATCTGGAGTACCAGTTTTCCTCCTGAAATCAATTCAGCATGTGTGAACCATGCTTTGTTCCAAGGTTTGCCGTTTAAGGTAGCCGATTGGATGTATTTATTTTCAGTCGAATTGTTGATGGCTTCCACCTCAAAGAATTTGCCGTTACCCAAATCCATTTTCACCTTATCGAACTGCGGACTGCCAATGTTATAGACCGGTATCCCGGGGGTAACCGGGTAAAATCCCATGTACGAGAAAACTACAAAAGAAGTCATGCCGCCACCATCCTCGTCACCAGGAACACCCATCAGGTCGTTGCGAAACCACTGGTCGAGCAGAGTACGAATGCGTTTCTGGGTTTTCCAGGGCTGACCGGCATAATTGTATAAATACGGAATGTGCAGCGATGGTTCGTTGGCCATTGAGAACTGGCCCACATTTCCGGTGTGGTCGGGAAGTTGGGCATAGAACGAATATTTGCCTTTTCCCAAAGGTTGAGAAAACATATCGTCGAGGTTTGAAATAAACTTTTCGCGTCCGCCCATCAGGCTAATCAAATCGGCGACATTGTGCTGAACATCCCAGCGATAAATCCAGGCATTGTTTTCGCCATAAAATTCGCGTGCGCCCATGCCGCCTGAAAAAACATAATCGAATGGTTCAATGAATTTGCCTTCACTGTCTTTCGGGTGAAAAAAGCCTGTTTTGGCATTAAACACGTTCCGGTAGTTGGACGCACATTTCATGAAATACTTGTAATCGTCGGTTTTCCCCAACTCTTTGGCAATTTGCGATAGACACCATTGGTCGTATGAAGTTCCGAGGGTAACCGCAATCGGCTGTCGTTTTTCGAATCCGTGCACTTCTGCAATGGTTTCCTTTTCACCGTCTTTCAGCGCCGGAATGTATCCATTGGTTTTATAAAACTCGTCCAGCTTTCCGGCAGGTTTACCCGACCAGGGAGCCAGCGTTTTTTCCATAATTGCGCCTTTGCAGGCCAGATAAGCTTTTTCGAGGTCGAAACCGCGCAGGCCTTTGCTGTAAGCATCAATCACCGAAGCTACGCCGTGGTTCGAGTTCATTCGGCGGCTATCGCCCGTGATTTCAGGAAAAGTAGGCCACCAGTTGTGGTCCATTTGTCCCGACATTTCGACAAACGAATGCAGAATATTTTCTTCTTTTTTCGGATCGAGCAAAATACGTAAAGGATGGTGGGCGCGGTACGAATCCCAAATCCAGTCGTCGGTGAAAAACGGAATACCATTGTCGGAATGCACTTTCCCGTCGAACGCGCTGTAATAGCGGCCGTCTTCCGAAATGCAGACTGGTCGCTCAAAGGTGCGGTACAGCGAAGTGTAGAAAATGGTTTTCGCGTTGTCTGTATTTCCGCTCACTGCAATTTTCCCCAATGCTTCGTTCCATACTTTGCGGCCATTTTCCTGAACCGTTTTGAGGTTAGCATTTCCCAGTTCGCGTTCCATGTTTTTGCGTGCCTGAGTTTCGTCGATAAAAGAAATGCCATAACGCAACCGAATTGATTTTGCTCCTTTTCCGTATTTCAGCACCAGACAGGCATTTTTTCCTGAGGCTTCTTTGTCGCTGGTCAATCCTGAATTTTTTAAGACAGAAGCCGTTTCCGGAGATTGTTCTGGTTTCAGATAAAGATAAACGCGTGTATTATTTTCGATTGACTGAAATCCGGAAATCGCCACACCATCCCATTTCATCGATCCGTTGCGCGAGTTCAGTATCAGGTAAGCCGGACTATCCTTGCTAAATTCAATTTCGTATATCGCTGATTGGTGCGAAAGCCCAAAATGCACATCGGTTTGCTGCTCGTCGAGGTAAACCGAATACGAATACGGGCTTAGTTTTTCCTGATCGTAGCTGTACTGAACGACCGGCTTCAGGTCTTTCTCGTCACCCTGAAACGGACTCAGGTTAAAGGCCGAACTTCCGCGATGGCTGGTTACCACCAATGGCAGGCCATGCAAAAGGTCGCCTGTGTAGTCGCCCCGTTCGGGATAAACCCGCATGATACTGTTTGGCAGGTGAATCGTCGGGAAAGTGGGCACCAGCAGGTGACTGATGTTTCCCATGTACGGATTGACAAAGTCAACTGCCTGTTTCTGGGCGGAAACCCCGCTGGCCAGCCCCAGAAGCATCAGTGCAAGCCCGAACGAACGGACAGAAGGAATAATTCTCATGATTATTGGTTTAGTTGGTTTTAATGTTTGTTCAGTATTTATAACTCATTTTTACGGAAGAGAATGCACCCAAATCTCCCTCTTTCCCATCAATAATAAGGCCGGTACGCATGGCGACACCCCACTGTGGAAGAAAATTACCATCGACAGAATAATCGTTTTGTATTTTCACCGGAAGCCAGTTTTTCTGATCGGTGGTGTAAAAGAACTCGTAAATGCGACCATGCAGGGCTTTGATCTTGAGCGAAACCACCGCATTTTTAGGAACCGTAATTTCAGCCAACGTTTCTTTGTTTCCTTTTTTCAGTTGAAAAAGAATCAGTTTTGATGGACTGGATGTGAATGCCAGCAGGTTTTTCGAGTTTCCGTATATACCAATTCCGCTTTGTGTGGATGTTTGTCCGGCCAGTTCGGCTTCAAACGAATAGCTTCCGGTTTTGGGGCTCAGTCCGGCAAATGCAAGTCCATCCTGATTGGTGGAAAGCATGAGCAATCCCTTTCTGATGCTGATCTCAGGTTTTGGGTTATTCAAATCCCATTGCCAAAACATCAGATTTTTATTGGTCGAAAAATCGTCGGAATAAACCGAGTCGCGAACCTGCGCTGTGTTCATGAAAGGCATTTCTGCGGTTATTGAAGGTGTATTCCCGTTTTTAAAACGAGGCCAGCCGGAGGTTTCGTCCCACACCAGTTCGTCGAGCAAACCCTGGCGGCCAATGTATTCGAAATCGGTGGCGTTGTAGGAGTGGTACAAGTAAAACCAGCGGTTGTCGGGAGTGGCCACTAATGTTCCGTGTCCGGTGCATTTCCATACCTCGCTGCCTTGCAGAATAGGCTCCGGAAACTGTTCCCATCCGGTTTTCAGGTTTTTCGAACGCGAAACCATCACCCGGTAGTCGCATCGGTTATCGCAGCAACCGCCCACCGAATACAATAAATAATAGTATCCGTGGTGTTTAACGAGGCATTGGCCTTCATCGCCATTACCTTTCCAGCCCTGGTCGAAACGGGTCAGGCTGAAATGCTCGCCAACCAACGAAAGCCCATCGGCGCTTAATTCGGATGCCAGGATTTCAATAGGTCGCTCTTTGTTTAATCCGTAAGCTTTCCAGCTGATGTACCGTTTCTGGTCATCATCCTGAAAAATAAATGCATCGATGGCTTCCTTGCCCCAATCGACAATGATTCCATGGTCAGTGAAGCCCTTCCGAAGGTCTTTAGTCGTTGCTACGCCTATGCATGAAACTCTGTCGCCTTTTCGTTTGGCTGTGTAGTAAACGTAAAAAGTTTCGTTGAAATAGTACAGTTCGGGAGCCCAAAAACTATCCGAAGTCCATGCTGGTTGTTCGTTAAAAATAGAGCCAATTTGTTTCCAGTTGACCAGATCTGTTGATTCGTAAATCGGATAGTTTGGGGCAAAATCCGAAGTTGTTCCGGCGGCATAATACATTTCTCCCACGCGAATTACCGTCGGATCAGGAATATCACCGGGGATAACCGGATTTTGGTAGGTCGCAACCGGCTTGTTTTGTCCTGATAGGATTGGGGCTGCGCTAAGCAAGCAACCTAATGCCAGCAAGCCAGCTTTACAAAAATTCCGAAATCCTGAAACTGATTTGGTACTCATTTTCTTCATAGTCATTTTTTAGAGTGTGTTTAATTTACCGTAATACAACTTCAGTGAGCTGATTGCACAGCAATTAAACCCCTTTCTGCAATTATTTTTTGTCAGGCTTTATTTTGCCTGAATAACTTCCTTTGATATCCAGCGGTTTGTCTTTATGGTTCGGTAGGTTTTAGATCCTTCCTGATTGGTTACTTTTTAATGTTTTGTCGAAAACTGTTCAGTCATTCAGAAAAACCGTTTTTCCGGTTTTGGCCGATTCGCGGGCAGCATCCAGAATTTTGACCACCTGTACATTGTTTTCGAGTGAATAAAGTCCGAAGGGCGGAAGGGTGATTTTTCCGTGAAGAACATCGGCGAAATAGGCGAACGGATCTTCGTAAACGGCCACGTCGGATGAGGTGATATGCTCTGTTTTTTCGGCGGCCATTCCTTTGTCACGGATACGCATGTCGTGGTTGTCGATGGTAAGGATGTTCCCCTTGTCGCCATAAATTTCCATGTCTTTCCGGCTGAAAGGCCAGTTCCACGATGCCTGAATGATGCATTGCGATTGCGGATAGGCCACAATGATTGTTGCGTCGTCGTCAACTTTGGGGTAAACTTCAGGCTTAAACTGGCGGGAGACAGCGGTAACCGAAACGGCTTTCTCGCCTTTGGTTAGGGCAGTCATCAGGTTGGCACCGTAGCAGCCAAAATCAACAATGGCGCCACCTCCGTTCAGTACCGGATCGGTGAGCCAATCGAGAAATACCTTGTCGCAGCCAATTTCTTTCGGTCCCTGATGGCCGTCGTGAATCACAACTTTTCGCATCGTACCAACAAAATCTTCGTCATTCACCATTTTTAGCGATTTGGCGGTGGTGGGATACCACGACGTTTCGTAATCGGTAAGCAGGTGAATTTTATTCTTTTGAGCCAGTTCGGCCATTCGGGTGGCGTGTTTCATGTTTACTGCGAGCGGTTTTTCGACCATCACATGGATGCCGCGCGGGGCGCAGGCTTCGACCACTGCGAGGTGATCGAAAATGGAACCGAATGCGACTACGGCTTCGGGTTTTACGGCGTCGAGCATTTTAGCTAAATCGGAATAAATCAGATCGGGAGAAAACTTGTAGCGTTCCGATAATTTCAGGGCCAGTTCGTGGTTGGGCTCGTAAAAGCCGACCAACTGGAAATCGCCCTTGTCGGGTCGTCCCATAATAAACGCGATGTGACCGTGAGTCATTCCGGCCACGGCCAGACGTATGGGCTTTTGCGCCACTGCCCCCTGAAAGGAAATGAGGACGGCCAAAAGCAGAAAAAAGAACTTCGAATTTCTTTCTGTCTTCATGATTTTATGAGTTGGTTTGGTTTAATGCCGGGTCTAATGAAACAGTCAAAGGTATAAAAAACTATTGGTCGGCATCGATGACGTTTTTCCGAATTCCTAAGGTTTTTTCTCCCCTAGGTCTGAGTGCCAGAAACGACAAGGGGACGTTGGTTTTATGTTTGGACGAATTTTTGGCTCGTTTAGAAACTCCGCATGACTAAACTTTGTAACTTCGTAATGCTTTTGGAAAACCATCATTTAACCTGAATCTTATGGAACCCATCGTATTGACCGACCCAAACGTACAGCCAACCGAAGAACTGATCTTTTCGATCATTGGCGAAAATAGTGTTTACTGGGAACAGCTGATTGAACATCTCTACGAAAACCATTTCGACATCACCGAAGAATGGCGGTTTTACAACGATGGCAAAAGCTGGCTGTACCGCGCCCTCCGGAAGAAAAAGACGCTTTACTGGGTGGGTATCATCAAAGATACATTCCGGATAAGTTTTTGGCTTGGCGATAAAGCTGAACCGGTTATTGAGGGAAGTACGCTTCCAGATAACATAAAGGAACAATTCAGAAATGCCAAAAGGTACGGGAAGCTCCGCGCTATTTCTATTGAAATGCGTTCGCCTGAAGATCTGGAGAATGCGTTGAAATTGATCGAATTGAAAGCGAAAATGAAATAGTCTGGTTACGATAGATACCCCAGATAATCAGCTAAATAAGTCAGCAAAAGAGAAAGCGAAAAAGCGATGACCGGGGCAATGATCCACATCACGAAAAATTGGTTGACCGATGTTTTCCGGAAGATATTTTTAGCTCCCATCCGGGCAACGCCAATCCCGATGATTGCAGCGGCATTCAATTGAATCAACGATGTTGGTATTCCGCGTGTGACGGATGAAATAAGCAAAATACTGGCGGTTACAAACGAAATAATAATCGCCTCGAAAGGTCCGAACAGAAAAATTCCTTTCCCGGTATTCTCCAAACCTTTGCTTCCCAGAATTGAAGCGCCGATGGCAAAGTTGGGAGCCACAACCAGCGTGGTAAGAATCATGATAATCGAAAATCCGTTTCCATCAAATGGAAGTTGTAATTCGTGCGACATCATCGACGCGATTGGCCCCACTGCATTGGCAACATTATTTGATCCGATGGAAAAAGCAACATACAACGACATGATTACAATAATTGCTTTGACCACCGGATGTTGCGAAAGTTGACCGTATGTGAGGTAGCCTTTTTTCCGGATTGGTGTATAAACGTATTTTCCGAAGAGATAACAAATGGTAAACGAGAGGAGTGGCGCAATAAACCAAGTTGGCACAATCTCGAAAAACACTTTGTCTGTATTAAACTGATGGAAATAGGTTGCCGGTGCCGAAATTGCAAAAACAGTGGTTTGGACGTTTGATTGTGGGATTCCTACCAGATTGGCAATGAACAAGGTGATTCCGACAGAACCCAGAATAATGGTGACCAGCTCCCAACTCATATAAGACGGAGGAATCAAATCTTTTCCCAAAGTGGCGGAGGTCGCTTTGCCTGCAACCATGGCACCTATAAAAACCATAATTCCAAAAAGTCCCGGAATCATCGATTTTCGGATAACATTTGATCCATAAGCTGCTGAAAAAGAAGGCGAAATGCTTGTTCCTCCCATGTTAATAGCCAGAAAAACCGCAGCTAACAACGGTATAAGTACGTGATGGAACATTAAGTGTTTTCTATTTTGAAAAGCTGGCAATATCAGATTTTCTGAAGTTTCTCACAATACCTTTAAATACGTAATATAAGCCGCAAAAATAAGTCTTGTGTTAGAATCATTTTATGAAAAATATCGTATGGTCAATATTACAACTTCTAAACTTATTTATATGGAAACTAAGATTTTAAAAGGAACTATTTTTGGAGGTATTGCCTACTTTTTCCTCGGATGGCTGGTTTACGGAATTCTGATGGCCGATTTTAGTTTGGCCAATTATAATCAGTGTATGAACAGGCCATCAACCGATATGGTTTGGTGGGCAATGATTCTGTCGAACCTTGTTTATGCTTTATTTTTAACATTAATGCTAAATTGGTCCGGAGCTTCCGGATGGGTGGATGGATTAAAAACCGGCGCTTTATTCGGATTGCTATTTGGGGTAACCATTGATCTGTCGTTTTATTCGATGACTACCATGTATAATAGTATTGGTGCAATGGTGGCTGACATGGCGGTTATGACCTTTATAGCTTCAATTTTAGGAGCTGTAATTGTGTCGGTTTGGGGTAAAGACAAAACAACCTAATCGGAAAGGTCAATACAATTATAGAATATCAAAGCCTTCGTTTTATACGGGGGCTTTTTTATTATCCCCCAATACTTGCCTTTATTCCGTATTCTTGAAAAATGGCAATTGCATTTAATTGCGTTTCTTTTGTTGGTTCTTCCAGCAGCAGAAATTCTTCCGGCCGACCTAATTTTTGATACTTCGTTTGGGCAATTTTATGGTAGGGTAGAAGGTTAACTTCTTTCTTTTCTCCTGAAAGTTCAGCAACAAAACGGGCGGTTGCTTCCATATTCTCGACATCGTCGTTCACTCCGCCAATCAGCGGAATCCGAATGATCATTTTCACTCCGATTTCGGCCAGTATCTTCAGGTTCTCCAGAATCTTTTCGTTCGGAACTCCAACCCATTCCCGATGTTTTTCGGAGTCCATCAATTTCAGATCGTAAAGAAAAAGGTCAGTGCGTTTGGCAACAGCCAGAATGATTTCGGTATTGGCAAGGCCTGCCGTATCAACCGCCCGGTGGATTCCGCGCTTGCCACATTCATCAAGTAATTCGATCAGAACCTGGGATTGCAGCAAAGGTTCACCGCCCGAAAAAGTAACCCCGCCGCCCGACTGATCAAAGAAAACCCGTTCTTTCTCTATTTCGTTCATGATTTCATTAACCGAAATGTGTGTTCCTGACATTTCAATGGCTTTGGTCGGACAAACTTCAGGACATCGGCCAGTCATGTTGCAGAGTTCTGCATTGGTTATGATTCCATCCAGAGTCAACGTAATCGCTTTTTCGGGACAGGCTATCACGCAGGTTCCACATTTGATACATTTCGAAGGCGCATACATCCGTTCGGTTTCAGTCGAGATACTTTCCGGATTGTGGCACCAGGCGCAGTTCAGGTTACAGCCTTTCAGGAAAATGACAATCCGGATGCCCGGACCATCGTTGATGGCGTAACGCTTAATATCGAAGATAAAAGGTTGATTCATTTTTTTGTAGTCATATCCCTGACAGGGTTTGAAACCCTGTCAGGGATAATTGGTATATCAGAATCCATCATTTTCGGTGCGCTCAATCACTTCCTGCTGAAGGTCGGCATTCATGTCGTTGAAATAGTCGCTGTAACCGGCCATACGCACCATCAGGTCTTTGTAATCCGACGGACAAGCCTGCGCTGCCAGCAAAGTGGCGGTATCCACAATATTGAACTGAATGTGGTGACCTCCCAACGTAAAATAACTCCGGATGAGGTGGCCTAATTTTTTGACGTCTTCCTCTTTTTTCAGCAAACTGGGTAAAAAGCGCTGGTTCAACAGGGTTCCGCCCGATTTCACATGATCGAATTTGGTCAGCGATTTGATGACCGCAGAAGGTCCGTGCGTGTCAGCGCCGTGTGATGGTGATGTCCCGTCGGAAATGGATTTGCCAGCCAGACGCCCGTTGGGTGTTGCTCCCATTACTTTTCCGAAATAAACATGACAGGTGGTCGAAAGCATATTCAGGTGATATTTTCCACCGGGTTTGATGTTTGGCTTGCCGTCGATGGCTGCAACCAAATCGTCGTACACTTTCACAGCAATCGAATCGGCATAGTCGTCGTCGTTTCCGAAGAACGGCGTGCGGTTCATGATGGTTTGACGCAAAACTTCTTCGCCTTTAAAATCGTTCAGAACAGCTTTTAAAACCCGATCCATGCTGAAGGTCTTGTCTTCGAACACATGTTTTTTGAGCGCAGCCAAACTGTCTGTCACGGTTCCCAATCCGCAGCATTGAATATAGCTGGTGTTGTAGCGGGGACCGCCATCGTAATAGTCTTTTCCACGGCTCACACAATCGTCGGTAACTACCGAAAGGAAGGGCGCCGGTGCATATTTGGCAAACATGCGGTCGATGTAATTGCTCACGCGCATTTTCAGATCAACGACAAAATCGAGCTGTTTCAGGAACGCAGCATAAAGTTCGTCATAGGTTTTGAACGTGCGTGGATCGCCGGTTTCGGGACCAACCCGAATTCCGGTCACCGGATTGATGCCGTTGTTTAAAGTAACTTCTATGATTTTAGGAACATTGAGGTAGCCGGTGAGCAAATAGGCTTCTTTCCCGAAAGCGCCTACTTCGATACAGCCGCTGCAACCACCTTCGCGGGCATCGGTGAGCGATTTTCCCTGTCGCATCAATTCCTGAACATACACATCAGGATTAAAAACCGACGGATAACCATGTCCCTGACGAATTACCCGCGTTGCCGCGTGGAGAAACTTATCCGGAGTTTTGGCGCTGATGTGCACTGAACTTCCTGGCTGAAGAATATGCAGTTCTTCAACCACTTCGAGCATGATGTACGAAACTTCGCTGGTTCCGTCGCTGCCATCGTTTTTGATGCCGCCAATGTTGATGTTGGTAAAGTCGTTGTAAGTTCCGCTTTCACGGGCAGTGATTCCCACTTTAGGAGGCGCCGGGTGGTTATTAACCTTTATCCAGAAACACGAGATCAGTTCTTTGGCCTGTTCGCGGGTGAGTGTTCCATCAGCCAATCCTTTGTTGTAAAAGGGAGTCAGGTGCTGATCGAAATGTCCCGGATTCATGGCGTCCCAGCCGTTCAGTTCGGTAATGGTTCCGAGGTGAACAAACCAGTACATCTGAATGGCTTCCCATAGGTTGCGCGGCGCATTGGCCGGAACCCAGCGGCAAACTTCTGCAATTTTCAGGAGTTCGGCTTTTCGGGTTTGGTCGGTTTCGGAAGCGGCCATTTCTTCAGCGAAAGCGGCATGACGTTCTGCAAAAAGGATGACGGCATCGCACGAAATGTCCATTGCTTTCCATTCTTCCGATTTGTCGGTAGCCTCCGGATCGTTCAGGTAATCGAGCGAAGCCAGGTTGGCGGCAATCTCGCGTTTGTAATCCAACATCCCTTTGCGATAGATTTTCCCATCTAAAGTGGTGTGACCCGGAGCACGCTGTTCCATAAATTCGGTGAACATTCCGGCTTCGTATGCCAGTCGCCATTCCTGCGGAACATGGCTGAAGATTCGCTCACGCTGGGTTTTCCCGGCCCAGTATGGAATTACCTCGCGGACATAGGTATCAATATCTTCCTGACTGATGGTGTAACGCTGCAATTCGCGGGTGTTGAGTACATTCAGGTCCTCGACACTGTGGCATGTCAGTTCAGGAAAAGTGGGTACGCATTTGGGTTTGGGCCCGCGTTCGCCCACAATAAGCTCTCCTTCGCCAATGTAGATCGCTTTCTTTTGGCAATGATCCAAATAATTGGCAGCACGCAAAACCGGAATCGACATTTTTCCGAAGTTTTCCTTGTAGAATGCTGTTTCGTGCAGGGCGCGTTCGATGGATAAGGAAGGTTCGGCCTCAACGCTCAGTTTCCGGAGTTTCTGGATGCGTTCGTTCATTCCCGGACCGATGGGATTTGTTTTGGGTTCGTAGAAATTGCCTTCAGCGGCGGCAGTCCGCAACGGAGACTCAGTATGTTGGGTTATTTTTTCAAACATGGATTCTGGAATTATGAGTTATGAATGAATCTCAAAACTTCTTTAATAAAATAAGAAAAGAGGGAAGAGGAAAAACAACAAGAAAAAGACACAAAATCAGGACATTAATTTTCCCAATGACCCATCCTTTTTCCTACTTCCTTGGGGTTTAATTGTAGAACATCAGGCAACTGAATAATCGCCGGTAGGTTTTTAGAAGAGTTACTATGTAGATGTGAGCTTCCATCAATAGCAAAATGGTTGATCTTAATTACTTACAAAAATAGTGATAAATGGATGCGTTGGTATGTGTTCTTGAATAATTTCCGTACTCTTTTTTTCGACCAATTAATTAGTAAATTAGGGCTTTCAGGAAAACGAATCAACCTAATTAAAAAGGAAAGCATTATGCCAAAAATCCTCGCGATTGGCGAGACCAACGATAACCTCATTAACCTAAAAGCGATCATTAACGATGTGTTCTCCGGAGCGGTTGTGATCACTGCATTAGAAGGCCCCAAAGGAATTGACCTAGCCATTACCCATAATCCGGATGTGATTCTCCTGAATATTATCAGGCCAGGAATGGATGGATTTGAAGTTTGTCGCCTTTTGAAATTGGACGAACGGGTACGCGATATTCCGGTGGTTTTTCTAACCGATTTAAATGGAGATAGGGGAAATCGGATAAAAGCCCTTGAAGCCGGGGCCGAAGGATTTCTGTATAAACCTATCGACCAAACCGAACTCACGGCGCAGATCATGGTCATCGTCAAAATAAAGGCGGCGAACGAACAAAAACGAGCTGAAAAGGAACGGGTGGAAAAGCTGGTCGAAGAACGAACCAGAGAACTTGTTCAAACCCAGGTGCAGTTAAAAGGTATATTTGAAAACCTTCAGGATGCCTACTTTCAGACTGACTTATCCGGGCGCCTTACTATTGCAAGTCCTTCAACAGTAAAAATGTATGGTTATCCATCGCCCGATGAACTAATCGGTCAGTCAGCAGATAATCTCTATTTCGACAACAACGAACGCTCTGTACTGCTTTCGTTGTTGCGTTCAGCCGGACGTACTGAAGACTACGTTTGCCAGGGACGAAAAAGCGATGGCTCACCGTTTTGGATTTCGATGAATGTTCAGTTTCTTTATGGAGAAGATGGTCATATTTCTTGTACTGAGGGAGTTGTTCGCGACATTTCGGAGCGGATAAAAGTAGAAAAAGCATTGAGCGAAAGCGAAGAGAAATACAGGATCATGGTCGATCTTTTGCCCGATGCAGTTATTATTCATGAGGGTGGACAGTTCGTATTTGCAAACGCTGCTGCCTTAAAAACGGTAGGTGCCGATTCGTTTGAACAATTGACTGAGAGACCGCTGATGGACTATGTTCACCCCGATTTTCGAAATGTTTCCTTGGGCCGGATTAAGGAAATTTATTCGACTGGTCAGCCTTCACGATTTTCGGAAGAGAAATTTATAACGTTGAACGATGAGATTATTGATGTTGAGGTTATTGGTATTCCGATTCTGTATATGGGTAAACCCGCCATTCAAACGATTATCAGGAACATTACCGACCGAAAGAGGGCGGAGGATAAATTGCATGAAAATGTTGCCAGACTGGAACTTGCAATGAATGTGGCAAACATGTCCTGGTGGGAAATGGACATGACAACCGGTCAGGTTACTTTCGAAAGGCGAAAAGCTGAGATGTTAGGGTATCCAACTGAAAAGTTTAAATATTACACCGATTTTATGGCCTTGGTTCATCCGGAAGATCAGGAGCGAACAATGGATGCAATGAGGTCGCACCTTGATGGGTCTTTGGAGAAATATGAGGTTGAATACCGTATAAAAACGATTTCAGGAGAATATAAATGGTTTTATGATGTTGGTTCGGTTACCAAAAGAGATTCGGAAGGGAAACCCCATATTGTTTCCGGACTTGTTTTGGATATCTCGGAGCGCAAACATGTGGATGAAGAACTCCAGAAGAGTCATGATATGCTTGAAAAACTGGCAGCGCAGGTTCCTGGTGTAGTTTACAAGTATCGCTTATATCCTGACGGACGCTCTGCTTTTCCGTTCTCAAGTGCTGGGATGTACGACATTTATGAGGTCACGCCTGAGGAAGTCCGCGAAGATGCTTCACCTGTCTTTACCCGGCTTCATCCCGATGATTACAATGATATTGTTGAGACGATCACAGAATCGGCCCGAAACCAAACGTTTTACCACAGCGAATTCAGGGTTATACTGCCAAAGCAGGGACTGCGCTGGAGAATGTGTGATGCCAAGCCCGAATTGCTGGAAGACGGAAGTACACTTTGGTATGGAATTATTACCGACATCACCGAACGTAAGCAGGGTGAAGAAGCGTTGACGGAAAGCGTACAATTATTCAAGGGTTTGTTTAATGCCTCGCCGGATGCCATTGTGTTAATCGACCCACACCATGAAACCATCACGTGGCCAATTGTCGATTGCAACGAAGCCTCATGTCAGATGAACGGATATACACGCGAGGAAATGATTGGTCAGTCCATCGATTTGCTCAATGGGGTAAATGGAACACCTGAGAATCGTACTACCTATTATAATATTCTGAAACGGGATGGCATTATTCATAGGGAGATCTCTCATCTTCATAAAGATGGTCATATCTTTCCGATTGAGACATCCTCAAGTATTATCAATATAGGTGGGCATGAGTTGGTGCTTGGAATTGACCGAGACATTACCGAACGTAAACAGGCCGAAATGGCGCTCAAGGAAAGTGAAGATCGATACCGGCAATTTATCTCTCAGGTTTCAGAAGGAGTTTACCGGTTCGAATGTGATCATCCTATGGATATAAATTTGCCTGTTGAAGAACAAGTTGATTTTATTTACGACCACATGTTCATCGCCGAATGTAATGATGCCTTACTAAAACTATACGGCATAAGCAATCAAAATGAGATGATTGGGAAAGGTCATCTTGATTTTCACCAGGATCGTTACAATCCGGTGAACCGCGAAGTAATGCGAAAATTTGTGCAAAACGGATACCGGATTGAAGATGAAATAACCGAAGAAAATGATTCAGTAAACCAGTCAAGGTATTTCATCAATAATTCAATGGGAATTGT
The DNA here is from genome assembly GCA_023251455.1 of Bacteroidota bacterium. Lineage (GTDB taxonomy): Bacteria > Bacteroidota > Bacteroidia > Bacteroidales > Prolixibacteraceae > Aquipluma. The sequence goes on along the minus strand of JAHEYT010000023.1, from coordinate 87,800 downwards.
TGAAAACAATAGGTTGGTTCGAATGTGGGGAACCCAGATTGACATTACCGAAAAGATGCGTGCCAATAAGGTTCAGCAAGTACTTTATACCATCTCGAATGCGACACTTTCGACCAGTAATTTAACCGAGTTGATTGAAATTATAAGCAATGAACTTGCTAGGTTACTTGACTCAACCAACTTTTTCATCGCCTTTTATGATGAATCGACCAATATGTTGTCAACTCTTTACGAAAAAGGGGATAAGGACAATATTAACCACTGGCCTGCTGAAAAGTCGCTCACCGGCTACATCATAAAACACCAGAAGTCTTTACTGGCTCATGAAGCTGATATCCAGAAATTGTGCGAAACCGGAGAAATAGAAATTGTGGGGATTGCGTCCAAAATTTGGATGGGGGTTCCACTTTCGGTAAACAAAAAGGTAATCGGGGCAATTGTGGTCCAGAGTTATGACAATCCTGAGGCTTTCAACGAAAAAGACAAACTGATGCTTGAATTTGTTTCCCATCAGATTTGCATCTCCATCGAACGGAAAAGAGTGGAGCAGGAATTAAATACAGCATTGACAAAAGCCCAGGAATCAGACCGTTTGAAGTCGGCATTTCTGGCCAACATGAGCCATGAAATCCGCACTCCGTTGAATAGTATAATTGGGTTTTCTGAATTGATGGCTGATCCTGATTTTGATACTGGCCAACAGACCGAATTTGCGAAAATTATCATTAACAGCGGGAATTCGCTGCTTACCATTATCAGCGACATCATGGATTTTTCAAAGATTGAAGCAGGCCAGGTAATTGTCAACAAATTACAGTTCGTTGTTCAGAAACTGATTTCTAAACTTCTGAAAGAATACTCACTAGCTGCTCAGGATAAGGGTATTGAATTGAGGATTGACCCACTGAATCCGAAAGAAGAAATCTGGATCAGGAGTGATGAGAACCGTTTGAGGCAGGTTTTGGTCAATCTGGTAGGCAATGCCATCAAATTTACCAAAGAAGGATATGTTGAAATTGGAATTAAAGTAACCGGAGACTATATTCAATTTCATGTCAGCGACACTGGGATTGGCATTCCGGAAGAATTCCATGACGAAATATTTGAACGGTTCAGGCAGGTTGAATCTTCTAACTCCCGAAAATATGGAGGTAATGGATTGGGACTGGCCATTTCCAAAAGTCTGGTTGAAATCATGGGCGGAGAAATCTGGATAGAATCAGTCCAGGAGAAAGGCTCAACTTTTTATTTTACCATACCAATAGGCTTAACTACAACCTAAATAGCAGGATATATGACGAGAATATTAGCTATAGACGACAACAACGACAACCTGATCACACTTGGAATCATCATTAAAGATTCTTTTCCTGATTTGGATTTCGATACCGCTTTATCAGGAGAAAAAGGGATCGAATTGGCCATTTCCACTGATCCTGATGTCATCTTGCTAGGTGTTAGTATGCCTGATATGGATGGCTTTGAAGTATGCAATCGCCTGAAGTTGGACGAACGTACGCGCGATATTCCAGTGGTCTTTCTTTTAGATCTGAAGGAAAACAGTATTTCGGCGCTCGATGCTGGCGGTGAAGCCTTTCTTTACAAACCTATTGATGAAACCGAACTTGTTGCCCAGATTAGGGTAATGGTAAAAATAAAAGAATTTGGCACTCAGAAACGCAATGAGAATGATCGCTTATCGCAATTGGTGGCCGAACGAACCCAGGAGTTGGAGCTGATCCACACCGAAACCCTGAAATTGCTCAATGAGCTGAAGGCTGAAAATGAAACGCGCCGGAAAATGGAAGACGCGCCTGGGGAAAGCGAAGAACTATTCCGAAACATTTTCGAGCATCACACAGCGGTGAAATTAATTATCGATCCGGATACCGGATACATCATAGACGCAAATCGTGCTGCCGAAACTTTTTACGGTTGGCCAAAAGAACGGCTCAAGCAAATGAAGATTCAGGAGATCAATGCATTTTCTCCTGAAGAGATCATGCAAGCGATGGGGAGGGCCAAAACAAGTAATCAGAATTATTTTGAGTTTGTCCACCGGTTGTCGGACGGTTCCATTCGTGATGTCGAGGTATTTAGCAGTCACATTGAAGTCAAGGGAAAGGTTTTGCTTCACTCCATCGTGCACGACATAAGTAACCGCAAGCGCGCCGAAAACGCAATAAGTACAAGTGAATTGCGATTGAAACGGGCCGAGCTGGCTTCCGGGTCGGGAAACTGGGAATTACATCTGGATTCAGAAACCGTAATTACTTCAGAGGGAGCAGCCAGGATTTATGGCATTGAGATGGATAAATTCGAAATGCAATATATTAAGGATATTCCGCTACCCGAGTACCGGCAAACGCTCGACCTCGCCCTAAAAAATCTAATTGAAGAGAATCAACCTTATCATGTCGAATTCAAAATCAGGAAAGTAGATACCGGGGAAATCCGGGATATTGAATCCGAGGCCTATTTCGATCAGGAAATGGGAATTGTATTCGGTATCATTCAAGACATCACCGAACGCGTAAAAAGAGATGAAGCGCTGTCGGACAGCAACGACCTTCTTTCAAAATTTATTTTGCATTCACCCATTTACACCTTTATCAAAGAGGTTACCCCAAATGAAAGCAGAGTTTTAAAAGCAAGCGAGAATTTTATCGATATGGTTGGAATCGCGGCATCGGAAATGGTAGGAAAAAACATGCATGAACTCTTTCCCCCTGAATTTGCCGGTAAAATAACCGCCGACGATTGGGAAGTGGCATCGAATGACCATTTGATCCAGCTCGACGAAGAGTTAAACGGAAGATATTACATAACCATTAAATATCCCATCAAACTAGGCAATAAAACCTTGTTGGCAGGTTATACAATCGACATCACCGAACGGAAGCAGGCCGAAAATGCGTTAAAAGAAAACGAAACCCATTTGCGCGAACTCAATGCTACGAAGGATAAGTTTTTCTCCATTATTTCGCACGACTTGAAAAACCCGTTTAACAGCATTCTGGGTTTAAGCAATTTACTTGTTGAGCAAATTCAGGAAAAGAATTATGAAGGAATTGAAGAATATGCCGAAATCATACATAAATCCTCGACTCTGGTTTATGATTTGCTGATGAATCTATTGGAGTGGTCGCGATTACAAACCGGTAGAATGGAGTTCTCGCCTGAATACTTTGAAATAGTGTCATTGATTAACGAGGTTACCGAATTATTCGACGATTCTGTCCGACTAAAATCAATTACCATTTTCAAGGAATTACCACGGAATATGCTGATATTTGCTGATAAAGCGATGATTGGCGCTGTTTTGAGAAACCTTATTTCGAATGCGATCAAATTTACACATCCTCAGGGTCAGATTACGATTTCAGCCGAATCGAAGAAAGACAAAGTGGAAATAGCGATAAGTGATAACGGAGTGGGTATAAAAAATGAAAATATTGAAAAATTATTCCGGATTGCCGAAAACCAAACAACCCTGGGAACAAAGAATGAACGGGGAACTGGTTTGGGGCTGATTTTATGCAAGGAGTTTATTGAGAAACATGGTGGTAAAATCTGGGTTGAAAGTGAAGCCGGCAAAGGAAGCAAGTTTTATTTTACGATTCCAAAAACGTAAGCGTCCGGGAATGGAATAATACCCTGTGATGGCTGGTTGTGAAGTTGTTAGTAGTCTGTTTGTGGATAAACAATACGAAGAATGATGTTTCTATTTTATTCTAAAGATAAAGATGAAAAAGGAAAAAACATTACCAGAAGATTCTTCACTCCGACAAAAAGCTGAGGCGGTAATTGAAAAATTACATTCAGGAGAAGCAAATCCACCGGTTGGCTACTCTAAGCAAAGTTCAACTGAAGCTGAGATGCAAAAACTCATTCAGGAATTGCAGATTTATCAGATTGAACTGGAAATGCAAAATGAAGAATTGCAGCAAGCGGTTGAAAAAGCTGCAACTGCAACTGCGCTTTATGATTTTGCCCCTACTGGATACTTTACGGTCAGGCCCGACAGCATCATTTCGCAGTTAAACCTTAGCGGAGCTAAAATGCTTGGAAAAGAAAGGTCCGGTCTTATAACCAGAAGCTTAAATCACTTCATCACACCCGATACACTTCCAATATTTACAGAATTTTTGCAAAAATGTTTTGCAACCAGAATAAAACAAACCTGCGAAATAAGCCTGGCAATTTCGGAAAAACCTCGTAGTTTTCTTCATCTCGAAGGGATGGTTAGCGAGGATGAACATAAATGCCTTGTAACTGCGGTTGATATTACCGAACGAAAACAGGCGGAAGAATCATTACGTGAGAGTAAAAAAATGTATCGTCTTTTGGTAAGAAACCTTCCTGGAACAACAGTCTTTCTTTTTGACCATCAACTTCGTTATATTTTAGTTGAAGGCTCTTTGCATCCTGATTTTGGATTTACCACAGAATTGATCGAAGGCAAAACCCTGTGGGAGGTTTTATCTGAAGAACGAGCAGCACGACTGGCACCCATTTATAGTAACGCATTACAAGGAATTTCGACTGAAAATTTAATTTCAGAATTCAAAGACAGTTTCTATTCTGTAAATATTTTACCAGTTAAGAATAAGAAAGGCAAGATCATTGCCGGAATGGTTGTTTCGCACGACATCACTAAACGCAAGCAGGCAGAAGAAGAGTTAAATGCAAATTATTCGCTTCTTCGAATAGCCGGAGAAACAGCCAAATTTGGTGGCTGGAGTATAAACATTACCGACAATAAAGTGACTTGGTCAGACGAAGTTGCCAGCATTCATGAAATGCCTGTCGGATATTCGCCGGTACTCGATGAGGGTGTTAATTTTTATGCTTCGGAATGGCAAGGTGTAATTGCAAGTGCAGTTGCTGATTGTGCAAAAAATGGAATTCCTTTTGATAAAGAATTGGAGCTGATAACTGCCAAAGGCAACCGCATTTGGGTAAGGACCATTGGTGAAGCAGTTCGTGATACGCATGGAAAAATATTTAAAATACAGGGGTCATTTCAGGATATCAGCGAACAAAGAAGAGCGGAAGAATTAATTCGTGAAAGCGAAGAACGGTTTCGAAGCTTACTGCAAAACGTGTCGTCGGTATCAGTACAGGGTTATGCTCCCGATGGTACAACTCAATATTGGAATAAGGCTTCTGAACGATTATATGGCTATACCGAAGAAGAAGCGATTGGTCGAAATCTATTGGATTTGATTATTCCACCGGGAATGCGGGAAGACGTGAAGCAGGCTGTTAAGCAAATGGCTGAAACAAGAGAGCCTATTCCACCTTCAGAGTTGTCGCTCATGCGCAGCGATGGATCGCGTGTAGCGGTATATTCCAGTCATGCAGTTGTTGAGGCGCCGGGGAAAAACTCCGAGTTATTTTGCTTTGATATCGACATTACCGATCGTAAACTGGCAGAGAAGGCCCTGCAAGAAAGGGAAGCCCGTTTACGCGAACTCAACGCGACCAAAGACAAGTTCTTTTCCATTATCGCCCACGACCTTAAAAGTCCGTTCAATAGTATCATCGGGTTCAGTTCTCTTTTGTCGCGGCAGATGCAGGAAAGAGACTATGCTTCGATCGAAAAATATGCCGGAATAATTCAGAATTCTTCGCTGCATGCAATGGATTTGCTGATGAACCTTTTGGAATGGTCGCGATCACAAACAGGCCGAATGTTATTTGATCCTGGAAGTATTGATATCGTTGAATTGATCAACCAAACAAAAGCACTATTAATTGCTTCGGCTTTGCAGAAATCAATCACCGTCTATTCTGAAATGCCTGATAATCTTCTTGTTTTTGCCGACAAGGACATGATTAGCACTATATTGAGGAACCTTATTTCGAATGCCATAAAATTTACGGATACAGGAGGTAAAATTGTTATTTCAACCGAACAATTGTCTGATGAGTTAGTGATATCAGTATTAGATAGTGGAGTAGGGATGAACAGTGAATCAATCGGTAAATTGTTCCGGATTGAAGAAAACTACTCCACGTTGGGTACCCAAAAGGAGAAAGGAACTGGCCTGGGATTGTTGCTTTGTAAAGAATTTATAGATAAGCACGGAGGCCGGATTGGCGTAGAGAGTGAACCAGGAAAGGGGAGCAGGTTCTTCTTTTCGATTCCCAACAGTATAGCAGCTAATTCATGATTTGTATATAGAATTATTTAGTGTGGCAGCCTCATTTTTTCCAATCATCAAAACGTGTGAAGGTTTTGTTTCATCACCTTTATTTATCTGATAAGGATACTTGTTCCTTTCTATTTGGAACAAATTGTAATTGGCAACTGTTTTAGTTTTGCATAAATTTATGATATTTGCCGGGCAATGAAATGTCGGATTAAGCCAGTAGGAGGTTTTGATAATTCGAATCGTCAAAACGGGAAGAATAAACTGATGTATGAAGTTTAAACGAAAAAGTAAACAAGTATTTTTAATTCTGGCTTATTTGATCCTTTCGGTTTTACATGGGAAGGCTCAAACGAACATGGTTTTTTATCCGATGGAGAATCAAATTAATTCACCCGGTTTTAACCCGGCCTTTTTAACATCACAAAGCCAATATACATTGGGTATTTTCCCACTAACCGGAATGAATGTTGGCTACAATAATCAACTTGTTATTAAGAATATGCTTCTGAAGATTCTTAATGGCGAACAAACCAATGATGATTATAAGGAGGTCTTCAACAGCATGATCAAACTTGACCTTTTTTACCAGCGAATGGAGAATACGATTATAAACGTTGGTTACAATTCTGTTCACGGGTCGTTTGACTTTCGTCTTAAGGAAAATATGCAGCTTCTGACGGATTTAAAAGGCGAGTTTTCTGAATTTTTAACGAATTCTTCCTCACAGTCGATATTGATTAATACTCCTCAGGTGTTTCCGGCACTTGCCTTACATTATCGCGAATACAGCCTTGGTTATGCCCGAGAGATCGTAAAAGATAAGTTGTCGGTTGGGCTTCGTGCCAAAATATATTTCGGGAAATTTTCCGTTTCTTCCGATGTACAGGGAGAAGTTGTTAAAAGCAGTAACGATATTTATCTTCAACTTCAGAATCAGCTTCAACTGTCATTTCCAATGAATATTATCACTGACGAAGAAGGGCTTTTGAGTTCTGTTGAATCAACAGCTAATTTTTCAATTGGTAAATACCTGACAAATTCAAAAAATATTGGAACAGGCTTCGACATCGGACTAACGTATAAAATTACTCCTGATTTGATGTTTTCCGCCAGCGTGGTAGATGTAGGTAAAATAAATTGGAAGAGTAACCTGAACCGAATGACCTTCAATGGTCTGTATAAATTTCCTGCTGAATTCATTGTTTTGAGCGATGGCAATACAGTAACCAAAAATGGCGGCTTCTCTAACGAAACAACAGATTTTAATGAACTTTATAAGATAAAAATTGATGAATCATCCTATTCGACCCAGTTGCCGGTTAATTTTTATATGGGATTAAAATACCGGATCAATCCTAAACTAAATCTCAGTGTGGTGAATAGGTTTATAAGTTATAAATCAATGAGTTTAAACAGTGTTTCTGTAACTGGCATTTATGATATTAAAAAAAATATTTCTGTAAGTACTGGTTTCGCAGTACTTGGAAAATCTTACTTCAACATGCCATTCGCTCTTCTTTACAATGGCGAGTCAGGCCAGTATTACATCGGAATGGATAATTTGCTTTCGATGATTGCCCCAAAAACTTCCGATTTTTCAGGGATAACTTTCGGAATGTGCTTCTTCCTTTTCAGGAATAGGAACATATATCAGGATCATGAATACCTGCCCTTTTATAAAGAAAAGAAGAGTAATTCGAGCTCAGCGAACTAACTGTTTTTCTTATAATACTAAAATTTGACTTTGTAAATAGCAGAATATTAGTTTATTCGTTTGAGTTGCCTGATTTGTATTAAACGCCAAATTTCTCTTTTTGAAATCAGGAGATGTACGATTCGATTAAAAATCTTAATTTTGGGGAAAGTTGATTCGGAATGGCAGATCAGAGATTAAGTCTACAGCAGCGGTTACTACAAAAGCTTTCTCCACAGCAGATACAGGTTATCAAGCTGTTGGAGATTCCTACGATGCAACTCGAACAACGAATAAAAAGCGAATTAGAAGAAAATCCGATTCTGGAGCTGATTGAGGGTGACGATTCGAATGAGACTTATGATGATACAGATTCGGATGATTCTCAGTCGGATGACGAATTTTCGCTGGATGATTACCTCAATGATGAAGATATTCCGAGTTACCGTTTAGCTGCCAACAATTATTCGAAAGACGACAAGCAGGTTGATATGCCATACTCTTCAGGAGTTAGCTTTCACGACTCACTGATTGAGCAACTAGGGCTTACGAACCTTAAGGAAGAAGAAGAGTTAATAGCAGAATACATCATTGGGAATATTGATGAAGATGGATACCTGCGTCGCGATTTACTCTCCATTTCTGATGATCTGGCGTTTCACCTTAATGTTGAGGTCAAACTGGAGGACCTGAAACGTTACCTCAGTATTATTCAGGATTTTGATCCGCCGGGCATCGGAGCCCGCGATCTTCAGGAATGTTTGCTCCTTCAGATTATGCGAAAAAAGGGCAAAGGTTCAACTAGTCTTTCAGCCCGGATTATTCAGGATAATTTTGAAGAATTTACAAAAAAGCATTACGACAAGATTCTGAAGAAATACGAGATTACGGAAGAAGAACTGAAGCAGGCCATTGACGAAATCCTGAAATTAAATCCGAAACCGGGAAGCTCTTACAGCAACCCAATGGGTAAATCGAACCAGGTTATTGTTCCTGACTTTTTGCTCGACAACCTGGAAGGTGAGCTTAACCTGAGCCTGAACCAGAAAAACGTTCCCGACCTTCAGCTAAACAGCACTTATATCGACTTGATGAAATCTTATTCGGGGAATAAGGTTGGTGCATCGAAAGATAAGAAAGAGGCCATGACGTTCATGAAACAGAAACTGGACTCGGCTAAATGGTTTATCGATGCTATACGTCAGCGCCACAATACGCTGTATGTTACGATGAGCGAAATCATTAAATTTCAGAAGGAGTTTTTTCAGGATGGCGACGAGACCAAACTAAAACCAATGATTCTGAAAGACATTGCCGATTTAACCGGGCTCGATATCTCGACCATTTCGCGCGTTTCGAACAGCAAATATATCCAGACCCATTTTGGTATTTATCCGTTGAAATACTTCTTCTCCGAAGGGTTGCAAACCGATACCGGTGAGGAAGTTTCGACACGTGAGATTAAAAAAATTCTGGCTGAATGTGTTGATAATGAAGATAAGCGGCACCCAGTTACCGACGAAAAACTGGCTTTAATCCTGAAAGAAAAATCGTATCTGGTTGCCCGCCGAACAGTTGCTAAATACCGTGAACAACTTGGCATTCCGGTGGCCCGTATGAGAAAAGAACTATAAAAAGATTGACGATCACAGATTTGAGATTAACGATTAACGAAGGATTTGTTCAATCTATAATCAACAATCGTTATTCGGCAATCGTTAATCAACAATCGTTAATCAATTGAATAAATGAACAGCAATAAAATTCTAATACAGATAGCCCGTGTCACATCTATCGTTTTTCATCCTTTGCTCATTCCAACTTTCGGCTTTTTACTACTCTTTAATTCCGACTTTTACTTCTCAATTTTACCCTGGAACGTTAAGAAATACATGCTCCTGATCGTTTTCTTGTCAACCTGCGTTTTACCGGCCATTAGCATTTTCATCCTGTCGTTAAATCCAAAGTTTGATTTGAGCATGGAGAAAAATACCGATCGGGTGTTATCTATGATATTCAGTGCCATTTCGTATTATCTCGGATATCAAATGCTTAAACGGTTGCCTGTTTTTCCCATTTACAATGTTTTATTGGTCGGGGCAGTCCTGGTCCAGATTGCACTACTTCCAATTTCAATGAGGTGGAAAATCAGCGCACATGCTGCAGCCATTGGAGGTTTGGTTGGCGGTATTTTAGGTCTGTCGTTCAGGCTTAACGAAAACCCGGTTTTCCTTTTATCGCTGCTCATTTTGGCCGCCGGATTAGTTGCAACTTCACGCCTCATTCTAGGGAAACATACCCAATCGCAGGTTTATGCCGGATTCATGGTCGGTTTCCTGATCCTTACGCTCGTCATTACCTTTATTTAGGATACCAAAATTTTCAATCGCCTCGCTGGCTCAGATTTGTAATCACCTTGCTGGCGCGGATTTGTAATCCTTGCCCCCATTGGTGTTTTTAAATCCTTCGTGCAAAAAAGGGCTGTTCATTTATCAAAACGAGCCATTCATCACGAATTTCGGCTACTTCATATAATAATTCAGAAAAAATAGTGTTGCTAATCTATTGATTTTGTAACTTGTAGGAGGAATTAATCCTCATCGGATGGTTCCAAATACAATGTTTCAAAAAATTCAAAAATCAATTCACATGAGTAATTCTAATCAAATTTCATTGGCAATTCTTCCTGAAACGGTGGAACAGTCCAAACAATTTTATGCTCAAGCCAGCGCTATTTTGGCCCCTTCACTTGTAAATCTTACTCCGGAAGAAAGCAAGGAACTTCCCAAAATGGGCGATAAATCGTATGCGTTTGTTACCAAAGCCCTGGAATACCTTAAAGTTCCGGGAACACCCATGCCTCCCTATGTCAATGTAGCCGAAATGGAGGTTGACCTGAAAGGCTACGACACCATCAGGCAAATCTTGCAGTCGGTGATGCCAACCATCGACATGCTTCAGGACACGATGCTCTTATCGGGCAGCGAAGCGTATGTAGCCGCCCTGGCCTACTACAACTACATTAAAGGGGCAGCCAAAGCCGGAGTGCCCGGTGCACAAACCATTTACGACGATTTGAGCGCTCGTTTCCCTGGACGGCCAATCAAAAAAGATGAATAGGAGTAATGGGTAGCGGCAGCAGCCATTGCCAGTTTTTCGACCTAATTGCCTAAAATCAGACGGTCATTGTCTGATTTTAGGCAATGTTGCTTAAAATTAGGCAATGTTGCCTAAATTTTGACCCCTGTCTCCTAAATTTTGGGAACTTTGCCTTAATTTAGGAGATGAGGTCTGTTTTTAGGGAATGTGCTCTGCTGTTGCAAGACCAATGCAAATTGTAAATAGACACCAGCCATGCTGAATAATATTGGAATATCGAGAGGAGCATGGTGGATATAACAGCTTACTATAATCGGAAGCTCAGAAAAGTACGGTATATTTGAGGATAGTTACTAGTTAACATTAATTTCAAGTGAGACAGGCACATGATAAAAGCACATCAAAAAATTGCCGTAATATTTCTTAAGGCAATAAAAGACAATGGTGGTCTATTGACTAATATCCAATTTCAAGAAAAAGGGCTAATGAAATTATTTGATTTTAGCTCAGACATTATAGTTATTGACGGATTAGCTGAACTAGGGCTGATTGACTTAAAAAGACAATCTGTTTATAGACTAACTGACAAAGGGTGGAAATTTAAGTCTTTTAGACAACTGAGATTTAATCAAATAATTGATAAAATTAAAGACAATATTTCTTTTGTTCTTAATGTGTTTTTTATGTGTACGACAATTTATCTGACAATATTAAACATTAACCTTTCAACAAAAGATAAAGTAGATACTGAAGAATTAATAAAATTAAAGTCAGAATTACGCCAATTGAATGAGAGATTAAACGCGCTCCATTTTGAACACGAAAAATTGTTACAATAATCCACCAAATGTCTTGTATTCAACGGTTAGTATTAACTTAATTTAAATAGGAATTACAACATGAAACTGAATATTACATTTATTTATTTATTTCTAATTTCTGGGTTGGCAGTTTCCCAAGTAACAAGCCAAATTCCTATATTGGAGAAATCTGGGAAATATGGTTTTGACAAAATCCTTAGTATTGAGGGTAAAGCAGCAAAATTTATTTATGATTCAACAAAACTTTTTTTAATTAAAAAACATGCCGATAATAGTTTTATAATTGATATTGAGAATCAAGAAATCTATGACAATGGAAGTTTTCCCGCGGACTTTATGGTTTCAAATATACCCATGACTTATACAATATTGTATAATGTAACAACGATGTTTAAGGAAGGAAAACTAAAGGTCATCATTACCGATTTTAAAGTAAGTACTAATGCACAAGGAACAACCTCAGAAGTTCCTTTAGAGAATTTTTTGAAAAATATGAATTCTTTGAAAAGTGGAAAAAAGTACGCTGAAAAAATTAGTGATAGCTTATCAAATTCGATCATAAAGCAAGTTGAAAAACTTATATCTGAATTTGAGACAAATCTAGCATCTGATAAAACTGAATGGTAAGATAACCCTCGCTGGCAGGGGTTTGTAATCCGTGTCATGTAATAATCTGTGCCACAAGACCAGAACGTTGCATATATGGTAGTGCCTCTGATTATGCCGGCGAAAAAGGGATGCTGGAAATTATATTGATTGAGTAGCAAAGGCGCGGATTACAAATCCGCGCCAGCGGGGCCTCTCGATGGCGCGGTGGTTTTTATACACAGATTTCAGTCCTTCTAATTATAACTTTAATAGTGGGCAACAATGCATAATTAGTATACAACCTTAAACCTTTAAAACGAAAAGTCATGAAACGAATATTGTTAATTTTAAGCATTTTTATAGGAATGGCATGTAGCAGAGAAGTGGTCGAAAAAAAAATTGACGTTGAGACACAGCACGTAATTATTCTGAAAAATAAAGCTGGGCAAAATCTTCTGGATACAAATACCCCAAACCATTTTTCGATTGATGATTTCTTAGTTTATAAGCTTGATTTAAACGGAAATAAAGTTATAGTCCAAAACAATAAAGTTGATTTCTCATCTGAATGGGGTTATTTTATTTATTTGGTAGACTTTGGAATTGATGAATTTACTGTAAATAATCAGCCAATAGTATATTTGCAACTAAGTAAGTCTACTATTGATACCATTAAATTAGAGTATGAAATGGTTAATGGAAATACCTATTCTAAAAAGCTATGGTATAACGGAGAATTAAAGTGGACAAAGGAAAATGATAAACCAATTGAAATAATAAAGTAATAGTTCAAGTAAATCACCGCTAGGAGTGACTTACGGGTTTAAGGCTCTGAGAATCGTATATTTCACGTTAGGTCTCAGATAGGGGGCCGTAAAAGAACCCTAATAAATGTATAAGTCCGACAGGCTCCTAGGGCCAATTTACAATTGGCGCCTCTTCGCAAAGGATTTTAAATCCCTTCATAAATCAAAAAATCCCGATCATTTAAATGACCGGGATTTTCATTTTATGCAAATATCTTTTATCCGTTTAATGCCTCTGCCGCATTGGTTACTTCCAGAATGGCATTGGTAACAGAAGCCTGGCGGGCTTTATTAAAGGTCAGGGTAAGTTCGTTGATCAGTTCCGAAGCGTTGTCGGTCGCTTTGTGCATGGCTGTCATTCGGGCGCCATGTTCGGCGGCATGCGAATCGAGCAAAGCTTTATAGAATTGTATGGTTAGCGACCTTGGAATTAATTCGGCTACAATTTTTTCAAGCGAAGGTTCGTAAATATAGTTGGTATTATTTCGTTTTTGATTATCGGAAACAGCTGGCAATACAGGTAAGAACTGTTCACTTACGAGCTCCTGATAAGCGGCATTTACGAATTTGTTGTAAACCAGTTCAACCCGGTCGTATTTCCCATTCACATAATCGGCCATGATTGCTTTCACCTCAACCGAAACATGATCGAAAGTCAGATTATCGAACAGGTAATTTTTTTCTCCCTGAATCTTAATCTGGTACGAGCGAAGAATCTTACCAGCCTGTTTACCGATGACAATAAAGTCGAGCTTTCCGGCATTCAGCTGATTTTTGTATTTTGTTTTTGCCAAAAGGATGGCCTTTTTGGTAATGTATGAGTTAAATCCACCACAAAGACCCCGGTTAGAACTAATCAAAACAATCAAAACCTTTTCAGGATTACGCTGAACAGTAAAAACCGAATCCGCAGTATTATCCAATGCCGAACTTAACGACGAAAGTAAGTCGGAAAGCTTTTCAGCATACGGACGAATCTGTAAAATAGCATCCTGGGCCTTCTTCAATTTGGCTGCCGATACCATTTTCATAGCACTGGTAACCTGCCTGGTGGTTTTTACAGATGTTATCCGGGTTCGTATTTCTTTTAAATTAGCCATTCAATAGTTGTGTTTTCAGTCACGAATGTTTATTCCGAATATCTCTCAGCTACTTCGGCAGCTACTTTTTCAATCACCTTTGTTTCGTTATCAGAAAGAGCGCCTGCTCTCAGCTGGTCAAGTACACTGCGATACTGCATTTCCATCAGTTCAAGAAAATCGCGTTCAAAAGCTTTCACTTTTTCAACCGGAACATCGCGCAACAATTCTTTTACTCCGCAATAGATAATGGCAATCTGATGCTCAATCTTCATTGGGGCGTATTGTTGCTGTTTCAGGATTTCCACGTTTTTGCGACCTTTATCCAGAACGCGCATGGTAGCGGCATCCAGATCGGAACCGAATTTCGAGAAAGCTTCCAGTTCGCGGAACTGAGCCTGGTCCAGTTTCAGGGTTCCGGCAATCTTTTTCATGCCTTTAATCTGGGCATTTCCCCCAACACGCGAAACCGAAATACCCACGTTGATCGCCGGGCGAACTCCGGAGTTAAACAAGTTTGATTCGAGGAAAATCTGACCATCGGTAATTGAAATTACGTTAGTCGGAATATAAGCTGACACGTCGCCTGCCTGGGTTTCAATAATCGGAAGCGCAGTCAACGAACCTCCACCTTTTACCATGCCTTTCAGACATTCGGGTAAGTCGTTCATTTTAGCTGCCATTTCGTCTGAAACGATAATGCGCGCAGCTCTTTCGAGTAAGCGGGAGTGAAGATAAAATACATCACCCGGATAAGCTTCGCGGCCTGGAGGACGACGCAGCAACAGTGAAACTTCGCGATACGAAACCGCTTGCTTCGAAAGGTCATCGTAAATAATCAGGGCATCGCGGCCAGTGTCGCGGAAAAATTCGCCAATAGCTGCTCCTGAATAAGGTGCATAATATTGAAGCGCAGCCGGATCGGATGCCGTAGCCGATACGATTACGGTATAAGCCATCGCACCATGCCTTTCGAGGGTTGAAGCCAAATTGGCTACAGTCGAGCCCTTCTGCCCAATGGCCACATAGATACAATATACCGGAGTTCCTTTTTCAAAGTTCTCGCGCTGATTAATAATGGCATCAATGGCCACAGCGGTTTTCCCCGTCTGGCGGTCGCCAATAATCAATTCGCGCTGGCCACGTCCAATGGGAATCATGGCATCGATGGCTTTTAATCCTGTTTGAAGTGGTTTCGAAACCGGCTGTCTGAAGATTACCCCGGGAGCTTTTCGTTCCAAAGGCAATACAAATTTTTCGCCGGTAATAACTCCTTTGCCGTCGATTGGTTCGCCCAGCGTATTGATAACCCTGCCAAGCAATCCTTCACCCACTTCAATTGAAGCAGTCCGGCGAAGCCTTTTCACGGTATCACCTTCTTTGATTTCCTTGGTCAGACCTAAAATTACGGCACCGACATTATCTTCTTCAAGATTTAATACGATCCCTTTTACGCCCGAGTCGAATTCAATCATTTCATTCGATTCAACATTCGAAAGACCGTAAATACGTGCAATTCCATCTCCAACCTGAAGTACAGTTCCTACTTCTTCTAGTTCGGCCTGACTTTTAAAGCCTTCCAGTTGTTGCCTGAGTATTTCTGAAACTTCAGCAGGTTTTATATTTGCCATCTTATTTCTATTTTTATTCTTTCGTTATTCTATTTCAATTCGGTGTGGAGCAGTTGCTCCCTGATTTTTTTCAATTGTGTCGACAGACTTGCGTCGTATTGTTTGTCATCAACGCGTATTACAAAGCCTCCAATTAACTTTTGATCCACTTTTTGGCTCAGTTCAACTTTGGCGTTGAATTCAGTTTCCAGAATTTTCTGAACCTGAAGTACCAAATTCTCATTTAAAGGCATGGCGCTGGTCAATACGGCCGTTTTTATTCCTTCTTCATGTCGGTATAAATCTTCCAGATTTCTGAAAATTCCGGGGATATAGTTTTCGCGCTTGTTTTCGGTGATTAAAAGCAGAAAATTCAGCGACAACTCATTTACTTTTCCTGTAAAAATACGCTTGAGGGCTTCTACTTTCTGTGAGGTTTTTACCACCGGACTATCGAGCATAAGGATAAAGTCGCTGCTTGTATCACAAACAGAGGCGATTAATCCGGCATCCTTGCGAAGTTCCAAGGTCAAACCCTTTTCTTTTGCAAGTATAAAAAATGCCTTAGCGTACCGAACGTTGATTTTACTTTGGTCCATACAATTATTTCAACTTCAGATCTTTTAACATATCCTGAACCAAAACTTCCTGTTCTTTAGGATTGTCAAGTTGCTTCTTTATTACTTTTTCAGCAATCATCACCGATAATTCAGCAACTTGCTTTTTGATATCATTTATAGCTGCCGTTTTCTCAGCATCAATTTGTTGCTTGGCATATTCAATGCTCTTTTGGGCTTCAGCATTTGCCTGATTTTTTGCATCGGCAATGATTTTATCCTTGATATCACGTGCTTCCTTCAGGATAATGTCTTTTTCCCTTCTGGCCTCGGTAATAATCTGATCGTTACTGGCTTTTAACCCGGCAACATCTTTTCTGGCTTTTTCGGCTGAATTCAGGGCATCAGAAATCGATTTTTCACGATCTTTCAATGCTTTCAAAATAGGTACCCATGCAAATTTCTTCAGGATGAACAGAACTATCCCGAAAATGATGAGCATCCAAAATATTGTACCGTAATCCGGTGTTACAAATCCCATAGTGATGTGATTGTTGGTTAGTAGCAACCCAAACTCCCGGCAATCCCAGGAGCGGGTCACAAATCAAAAATTTCTTAAATGAAAATTACCAGAGCACAGATGATAACGGCAAAGAATGCAACACCTTCGATCAATGCTGCCGAAACAATCATGTTCGAACGGATATCGCCAACAGCTTCTGGCTGACGAGCAATTGCTTCCATTGCACTGGCACCTATTTTACCGATACCAATACCTGCTCCAATAGCGGCCAAGCCAGCTCCAACAGCAGCGCCCATTGGTCCTACTGCTAAAGTTGCTGCATCTGCTAATAAGATGAATAATGAAGTCATAATGCAAATTGTTTAAATTATATAATAAAAACTAATGATGTTCGGGTGATGCCATCCCAAAATAAAGGGCTGACAGTAATGTAAATACATATGCCTGAATGAATGATACAAGCACATCGAGCAATAAAATAAAAACGGAGAACGCAACTGAAAGAAAAGAAACGCCCAAACCTGCTTCGATGCCCATTTTAACGTTAAAAATGAAAATCAAAGACACAAATACGGTCACAATTAAGTGACCAGCCAGCATGTTTGCAAAGAGACGAACCATTAATACAAATGGTTTGGTAATGACTCCGGTAAGTTCAACGATTGGCATAAGCGGTATTGGAAACTTTAACCACCAAGGCACATCAGGATTATATATTTCTTTCCAGTAATGTATATTCGTACTAAATGTGGTGATAAAGAAAGTAAACAATGCCAAAACCAAGGTAACAGCAATGTTTCCGGTAACATTGGCGCCAAATGGGAAAATGGGAATCAATCCTAGCAAGTTGTTAATCAGGATAAAGAAAAAAACAGTTAACAGGAAAGGCATGAATCGTTCATATTTTTTCTCACCAATTGCAGGTTTGGCCACATCGTCGCGCACAAAAAGAATAACCGGTTCAAACAAGTTCTGCATTCCGGTGGGAGCTTTGTTTACACGTTTCTTTGCTGTTTTGGCAATATTCAGAAAAATAAGCAACAGAACAATTACACTTACAAAGATTCCCGCTACAGTTTTGGTAATCGACAAATCAATCGGTAAATCAATAACTTCTCCCTGTTCGTTTACTTCAACAATTTTCCCTTCGTTCTTTCCTTCATGTTCAATCCTGAAACCATTGTAGGTTTCGCGCCCATGATGAAATTTTGAAGACATGAAAAAGTTCCATCCTTTATCTGAGCTGTATAAAATAATGGGCAATGGAACGCTGATGTGTGTTTCTCCAAAAGTAGCAATGTGCCATTCAAAAGCATCAGAGACATGTTCAATGACAAATTTACCAGGATTAAAGCCTTCTGAATGCGAAGCTTCCGCAGTTTTCTCCGGTTCTTCAGTAGCCTGAACAAATCCAGTCCCGATAAAAAATGCTAAAATGATAATGAATAAAGGTCGTATGATTTGTATCATTTTTTTTCTCATTGTGTTCAGATGGCAACAAATTTAATTTTTTATGTGATTAAAACCAATCTTCGAAAGAAAGAGTGATTAACTATTTTTTTGCCTGACAAACTTCGAAATTTGAAGCACTTCAAAAGCAGTATAAATGGCATATAATACCAGAAAATTGCCTAAAAATATCTTAGCATATGCTCCGTTTAAAAGTGCATAAAGAATTGCTACGGCCAGGTAAAAAAACATTTTCAGAAAGCTAACCGCCATATATTGCGATGTAAATCGTGAACCTGATTTAACAGCAATCTTTAACAAATAAGCATGAACTAGGTTTGTGACGAAATAAAAAAAGAGGACCGTAAAAGGTAATATTAGCCGGTAATATTGTTGCAGGAATGTCGAATAAACGACCGCTCCCAAAATGAAGACAATGATTGTCAAAATAGTAGATTGTAAAATGAATCGTTTCATCCCTGGCTGATCAAATAAATAATAATTCTAATTTTTTCAAAAACGATAAAATGTAACTAAATGAATTTCCGGATGGCATGATATATTGCACCGACAACCGACAATATCATCAGAACTAAAGTAAACACTGGAAATCCCAATTCGAGCCACTCATCAATCAGTATTCCCGACCACGTTCCAATACCCATAATGACTATCATTTCAAAAGCCAGGCTGGAATATCGAATAAAATCATCAAATTTTTTCTTGGGTTTCTGATATTTATTCGGAATCATTAATTGGTGTTTTCATCATTCATGGTACAAGTACCCGAAAAATACGCTCCGGGTTCAATCGATAATTT
The DNA here is from genome assembly GCA_023251455.1 of Bacteroidota bacterium. GTDB lineage: Bacteria > Bacteroidota > Bacteroidia > Bacteroidales > Prolixibacteraceae > Aquipluma. Next base: position 68,594 of record JAHEYT010000023.1, on the reverse strand, counting down.
CCCGGTAACAATATCACCTGTAACAGATGACGAGGCTTTTAATGAGAGTAACTCGGCTACAAACAACTTACCTTTATGGGTTCCGGCAATTTCAGAGCTTTTGCATCTGATTTCTCCTTCGATCTTTCCTGAAGCGCCAATAACCAATCTACCTTTCGTGTCGAGATTTCCGGTAATTTCACCGTCAACCCGAAGGTCGCCGTCAGAAGTCAGATCTCCGGTAATTTGTGTGCCTTTGGCGATCAGATTAATAACCTGCAGATTAATTACATTGTTTTCTTTAGCCATGCTTTGTTTTTTTTGAACGAATTCCAAATATACAAAAGCTGACCTTAGATCGCTAACTGAAGTAATAAAAAAAGGCTGGCACAAACAAAAAACGTGTTTCTCTCCGGAAACACGTTTTTTGTTTTATGATGTAATTTTGCTCTAAGACTATATAAAATGATAAAGGAATGTCATGATTCCTTCGAAGGCAGGTTTCTTGTTTCCTTCTATTTCCATGCAGATATCAAGCTGTATTTTGGTAATACCTCTAAGGTTCGCAACCGAACGCAAAACAACACGGGTCCTGATTCTGCTGTTCACCAATACGGGTTGATTAAATTTAAAACTATCAATTCCGTAATTGACCAACATTTTGATGTTTTCAACCTGAATGATCTGATCCCACATGTATGGCAATAGCGATAGTGTTAAATATCCATGTGCAATGGTACTTCCAAATGCACCTTCAGTCTTAACCCTTTCCTCATCCACATGAATCCATTGATGGTCAAGTGTTGCATCGGCAAACTTATTGATTTGATCCTGAGTAATGGTCAAATATTCGGAAATACCCAGTTCCTGACCAACAAGTTTTCCAAATTCCTCGTGACTTTTTACAATGAGTTTTCCCATGATCAGATTGATTAATATATGCTTAGATGATATGCTCTATTTCGGATCGTAAGCCCATTTCAGGTATATACTACCCCATGTAAAACCAGCTCCAAAAGCAGCCAGAATGATGTTATCACCCTTTCGTAACTGGCTTTCGTAATCGTATAAACAAAGTGGAATTGTCGCAGCAGTGGTATTTCCGTATTTCTGAATATTCACCATCACTCGTTCCTTATCAATTCCCATGCGGCGACCAACTGCATCAATAATTCTCATATTCGCCTGATGGGGAACAAACCATGCCAAATCATTTTCAGAGATGTGATGTTTTTCCATCATTTCTACTGCAACGTCAGCCATGTTTGAGACTGCTGATTTAAATACCGACTGTCCTTCCTGAGTTACAAAATGTTCTTCGTTATAAACAGTTTCGTTCGATGCTGGACGTAATGAACCTCCACTTTTAATCTGAAGGAACTGACTTCCGGAGCCATCAACGCGATTAATATGATCAATCACTCCCAGGTCTTCGGCCGTAGGTTCAAGTAGTACAGCCGCGGCTCCGTCTCCAAATAATGGACAAGTTGTACGGTCTTTATAATTAGTAATCGCAGACATCATATCTGCGCCTAAAACAATCACCTTCTTATATTGTCCACTTTCAATAAATTTGGCGCCCGTAGTCAATGCAAAAACAAATCCTGAACATGCCGCATTAAGGTCAAAACCCCATGCATTAATTAATCCAGCCTTGTAATTAATTAAATTTGCAGATGCCGGAAGCGGACTGTCCGGAGTTATGGTGGCACAAATTAATAATTCAATTTCTTCTGGCTTAGTTCCTGTTTTTTCGAGCAATTGCTTTACTGCAGCGGCTCCCATATCCGAGGTGGCTAATCCTTCTTCTTTCATGATCCGGCGTTCCTTGATGCCGATACGCTGCATAATCCATTCATCAGAAGTCTCTACCCATGTACTTAATTCTTCGTTGGTTAAACGATACTCGGGTAAAAATGCTCCAATGCCCGTAATTGCAGCACGAATTTTATCCATATTGAAAATTTTAAATCTATCAAAAAAGACTCTTCCAAAAATTTAGAAGAGACCCTAATCAAACTGTAATATTTGGAATATTAATTGCGGCGCAAGTTAGGATGAAAAAACTGAACAGCAAAGAAAAATCAGGCAAATAATTCACCTAACTCCTTTTAAAACAATTAATTAAATTGTTCGAATATTAAATCAGGAGAGCATAAAAAAGATCAGAAGAACAGGGTTCCTCTGATCATAATAGGGTAGTTATTAAACTGTAACGTCTTTTTCGATTGCCAACTTACCTCTGTAATATCCACATTCAGGACATACAGTATGATATTTAACAGTTGTACCACAATTTGAACAAGCTGCCAATGTTGCTGGTGTAGCTTTGTAATGTGTTCTTCTTTTGTCTCTGCGGGTTTTTGATACCCTGTGTTTTGGATGTGCCATCTTAACTTAATCTTTATTCGTTATCTAATAATTTTTTTAAATCATTCCAGATCGACTTGTTTTCCTCGTCTTCTCTGACAACATATTTTCCTAACTTTTCGATCATCGCCGGATCACAAGTTGTGTTTCCGTTTTCATCGTCAGGATGAACTCTTTTGATCGGAATAGCCAGGCAAATAAACTCATAAATCAATTGAGCTACGTTCAATTGATAATCGTTTGTACTTACCCAAATTACGTCATCGCCTTCAACAAACTCCTTTTCGCCAAATTTAATGAAAATTCGCTCTGAACCGCTGATCGGCTGATCGTACATTTCCAGACAACGGTCGCATTGAACATTCACAGTTCCATCCACATCAAACCACAAGATCATCAGCGAACTCTGTTTTTCAAGAGTAATACGAACGTTTACCTTACCATCATCGACAACACCGCCTCCAAATTCTAAAAAGAATTTGTCATCTATTTCGTATTCAAAAATATGCTTCCCTTGTGAAAGCCCTTTGAATGCAATGCTATAGAATGATTGACCGCTCATTGCCTGAAAAAAGTTTTGCAAAAGTATAAAAAATATACAAACACGGAAAATATATTGATTTTTTTAACATCGTTTCTCCTGAAAAAGATTTCTGCTTCTGAAATGATTAATTATCAATTAATTGCTTCAGTCAGGGATTGTTAATAAGTTATCCCTTATTCAATACGATCTTGAAGGTTGTTCCTTTGTTGATCTCAGATTGTTTCAGGAAAATCTTTCCCTTATGATAATTTTCAACGATCCTTTTTGCCAGGGACAGCCCAAGACCCCAACCTCTTTTCTTTGTTGTAAAACCTGGTTGAAATACAGTCTTAAAATAGGCTTTCGAAATTCCTTTTCCGGTATCAGAAACCTCAATAGATAGCTGATCAGCTTTTTCCATGATGGAAACCTGAATTGTTCCTGAATTGTTCATGGCATCTATTGCATTTTTACAAAGATTTTCGATCACCCAACTGAATAAGGATGAATTTAATGGAGCTTCATATTTTTTGTCCGGATCAAAATCGAGGATGAATTTTACTTTGCCCGACGAGCGTGTTTTAAGGTATTCAACTGTCGATCTAATGGTTTCACCAACGTCAGTTCTGGTAAGCTCCGGAATTGATCCAATCTTCGAGAACCGTTCGGTTATCTTTTGCAGCCGCTCGGTGTCCTTCTCAAATTCCTGAATCAGTTTTTCATCAATATTTTGCATTTTTAATAGTTCAACCCAGGCCATTAACGATGAAATTGGCGTTCCTAACTGGTGAGCAGTTTCCTTTGACATACCAACCCACACCTGATTTTGTTCCGAATTTCGCGAAGAATTGAATGCCAGATAGGCTACCAGAATAAACAAAAAGATAACCCCAAATTGAACGACTGGATAGTACTTCAGGTTTTCAAGCAAAATGGAATCTCCATAATAGAGATATTGCTTCTGTGTTTCAGAAATTGTAATGATAATCGGTTCATTCTCCTCTTTCATTTTATGCAATTCCCTTAACAATACCTTGTCCTTATTTTTTTCTGAAAAGGATATGTTTCTTGAGTCTCCAATTCGATCCAGACTGTCAGTAATAATAATTGGAATTGATGTATTGCGAATGATAATATCGTTGAGAAAGGTGATGTCCTGATTGGAGTTGATATCGGCACTGACCAGTTTTTGGGTTGCTTCGGCCCATAACTCAACACTTTTGCGTTCTTCTTTAGCCATACTTTTAACCAGCCAATTGGTATAGTAAAATGCTCCAACACCAATTACAACTGCAAGCAACAGAAGTAAAATTTTCCAGCGACGTTTCCTAAAATAAAAATCCAAGGTTAGTATGATTTAGATATTTGAAAGATAAACGCACTCGCTTTTCAAAAAGTATATTACAATTCTAATCTTTATGAATAAACGCCTTAGCCGATTTATAAATCCCTTGCTGATCAAGTCCGTAATCACGATAGAGCTCATCTGTTGTACCATGATCGATAAACTTATTCGGAATTCCTAATCTTTTCACAGGAATGTTGTATTGATGATCGGCCATAAATTCCAATACAGCACTACCAAATCCTCCTTGCAAAACTCCATCTTCAATGGTAAGTACATGGTTATATTTCTTGAAAATAGAATGAAGAGCTTCTTCATCCAATGGTTTCACAAACCTCATGTCGTAATGCGATGCCGAAATTCCATCTTTCAGAAGCATTTTTACAACCCTGCTGGCTTGAATTCCGACAGTTCCAATCGTCAGTATTGCCAGATCAGTACCTTCTGATAGCTGCCTGCTTTGACCAACCGGAATGGCTTCCATGGGTCTGTTCCAATCAACAACGCAACCGCAACCGCGCGGATATCGGATGGAGAATGGGCCATGATTTTCATTCTGGGCTGTAAACATCAAATTCCGCAATTCTAGTTCATCCATTGGAGCCGAAACAATCATGTTGGGAATAGATCGCATATAAGCCAAATCGAATACCCCATGATGGGTAGCGCCATCGGCCCCAACAAGTCCTCCACGGTCGAGACAAAATACGACTTGCAGATTTTGTATGGCAACATCGTGAATGACCTGATCGTAAGCCCGTTGCATAAACGTGGAATAGATATTGCAGAACGGAAGCATCCCCTGTATGGCCAACCCAGCAGCAAACGTTACAGCATGTTGTTCGGCAATCCCCACATCGAAAGTGCGGTGAGGCATCTTTTCCATCATCATATTGAGCGAACAACCGGTGGGCATGGCAGGCGTGATACCGACAATGCGATCATTCTTTTCCGCCAGTTCAATGATGGTATGGCCAAACACGTTCTGGAACTTCGGTGGCTTATTTACCTTACATTCACAATCAAGTAATTCACCGGTAACTTTATCAAATTTTCCGGGAGCATGATATTCGGTCTGATTTAGTTCAGCCTGCTTGAATCCCTTCCCCTTTTTAGTAATAACATGCAAAAGTTTTGGGCCGGGAATATTACTCAGGCTTTCAAGAACTTCAGCTAAATATTCCACGTTGTGCCCATCAACCGGGCCAAAATAGCGAAACCCTAATCCTTCAAACAGATTCGACTGTTTCAGCAACATGCTTTTTATTGCATTTTCCGTTTTCTGAACCACTCGCCGGGCTTTTGGACCAAAGCCGTTGAGTTTCCCGAGACCTTCCCAAATATCCTTTTTGAGTCTGTTGTATGTTTGCGATTTTGAAATATTCAGGAGATAATTACTCAGCCCGCCAACATTGGGGTCGATGGCCATATTGTTATCGTTCAGGATAACAAGCAAATCTGATTTGTTGACAGCAGCGTTGTTCAGGCCCTCGAAAGCCATCCCACCGGTAATTGCCCCATCGCCGATTACAGCAACAATTTTCCGGTCTTTTTCGCCTTTCAGTTGAGCTGCAACCGCCATACCCAGAGCGGCAGAAATGGAGGTACTTGAATGGCCAACGCCAAAAGTATCGTAAATACTTTCGGTAGGTTTCGGGAATCCGCTGATGCCTTTGTATTTGCGGTTCGTATGAAAAACATCCTTTCTGCCGGTAAGTATTTTATGTCCATAAGCCTGATGCCCAACGTCCCAAACCAGTAAATCGTAAGGCGTTTTAAACACATAATGAAGTGCTACGGTTAGTTCAACAACACCAAGGCTAGCTCCAAAATGTCCAGGATTGGTTGAAACCACCTCAATAATAAAGTCCCTTAATTCCTGACAAACCTGGGGTAATTCTTCAACGTTCAGCTTTCTCAATTCCGATGGATCTGTGATCTGATCCAATAGACTTCCTGTATTTTCAACCATCAATTTTCTATTTTGAATCCAAATATACGACTAATGACCAGTAATGTTTGCTTCGCTTATAGCCAAAAGTTCAAAAACAATTGTCACTCCCAACCTGTTTTGACTTTAATCAGAGATTAAAAAATCTGGTAATCCCTGAATTGGCTAAAATGTACCGAACGCCAATTGCTTGTCAAAGACTTTGCAAAGTTCTATATTTACAAGACTAAAAACACAAGCCATGCATAAATTATTATATGTGTTCGCCTTTTTCTTTCTTATGTCCTGTGTATCAACCAAGAAATACAACCAGTTGAACGGAAATTTTCAGGAAAGTGAAAAAACAGTACAAACACTGAAAGAGCAAAATCAGGCATTGAATGTAAAAAATATTGAGCTTCAGAGCAAGCTCGACAAACAAATCAAAGATATCGAAGAGCTTTCTGCAAAACTGAAAGAAACTTCCCAAAATCTAGAAAGCTCAAATTCATCCAATCAACGGCTTAAACAATTCAATGTCGACCTCGAAAACCAACTCAACAGCCTGAAAGCCGGAAGTTCGGAAGAAATTTCCCGCCTGATGGGAAAACTTCAGGAAGCACAAACTGATTTGCAAAAGCGTGAAGATATTCTGAAATCGGCACAAACTGAGCTTGAACAGCGCAGCCTACGCTTGAAAGAACTTGAAGAAGCGCTCAAACAAAAAGATGACGCTGTAAAACAACTCAGGCAAAAAGTAATGGATGCTTTACTCGGATTCAATAACAAAGGATTGACTATTCAGGAGAAAAACGGGAAAGTTTACGTTTCGCTTGATGAGCAACTTTTATTTAAAACAGGTCAGTGGGATGTTGACCCCAAAGGACAGCAGGCGCTTTCGAATCTTGCTGAAGTGCTGGGGCAAAATCCGGACATCAATGTGTTGGTTGAAGGGCATACCGATAATGTCCCAATGCGTGGAACTGGCATGGTTAAAGACAATTGGGATTTGAGCGTAATGCGCGCCACTGCGGTTACCCGTATTCTGCTGAAAAATAAAGCTGTTGAACCGAAACGGATTACTTCGGCCGGACGCGGTGAGTTTTTCCCGATTGACGAGGCCAATACTCAGGAGGCACGACAAAAGAACCGGAGAACCGAGATCATTCTGACTCCGCGCCTTGATGAAATTTTCAGAATTTTGGAGAGTAACTAAGAGCAAATTCTACAGCCGGATAATTCGTCGGATACGTTTGTTGAAGCCAATAATTTCGGTGTAACCTATATGCGAAAGCAGTGCGGTGGCACTCTCGTAATGCCGGGCAATTTGTTCGGCCCGGTGAGCATCAGATGCCAGGGTAACCGGAATGTGGTGTTGATAACACATTTCAAGTAGTCGTGGCCCCGGTGTAAATTCTGCACACGGACGATCCATCCCTCCCGTATTTAATTCAACAACCAGATTGTGTTCTTTAATTATCCTGATCGTATCTTCAAAAAGTTTGTCCTGATTGGTTTCCGGATAAACCCTAAATTTCTTGATAATATCAATATGTCCAATCGTATCAAATAATCCGGATTGAGCAGCCTTCTGAACCAGAGCAAAATATTTCTCATAAAGCTTATCGTTTGACCATTTTCCGTATAACGACTGATCGACATCAAAATTCCAGTTTCCAATAAAATGAACTGATCCGATTACATAATCGACCGGAATGCTTTCAATCAATTCCTTCAGTTCAACCTCGTGGCCGGGGAAATAATCCACTTCAATGCCATACCTGATTTGAATCTGGTCTTTGTATTCCTCTTTAAGGTCAAGTATCTGCCTGGTCATTACCGGAATATCTTCCATTCGAATGGCCCAATCAACCGGTTTAAGACAAATATGATCGCTAAAACCAATCTCATCCAAACCCTTAGAAATCGCCGTTCGAATCATCTCCTCGTATGAATTCTGCCCGTCAGAAAGGACCGAATGCATGTGGTAATCTACCATTCCAATCATGTGCTATTTTATTATTTTGATTTTCATGTTTCTAAATTGAGCCAAACCGCCGTGATCCTGTAATCCGATTTGCCCTTTTCGTGCCATTCCATAATATGGATAATCCTTCCATTTTCCATTCTCTTTGAGCAACTTCCAGTCATTGTCCCACAACTGATAGTCAACAACTTTTACCCCATTCAGGTAATGCTGCACATGGGCGCCATCAACAATAATACGAGCCTGATTCCAATCATTCACATCCTTAACAATCGCATTCTTTGGGGCGTGCATGCCGTAATTTGCTCCTGAATATTGATCGTCGCGTAATTTATCGGGCCAGCCTTTATCATCGATCAGCTGATATTCAGGACCCGATTCATAGATTGCCGTTCCAATTTTTTCGTTTACGTGATAAAAGATTCCGCTGTTACTTTGAGGCGTAATCTTCCATTCGAGCGACAATTCAAAGTTCTGAAACTTTTCCCTGGTAATAATATCGCCACCATGATCGCTTCCAACACCAGAATTATTTAAAACGCCGTCAATCACCTTCCATCCTGAAATCTCTTTTCCCTGGAAAGTTCTCCACCCATCCAGATTTCTTCCGTTAAACAGCAATCGCCACTCTTCTTTTTTCTCCTTTTCTGATAAAGTGTTGATCTTGTCATTTTGAGCAACGACTGATAAAAAAGCGGCTATCCCAAACATTACAGCAAATATCTTTTTCATATACAGCTATTTATGTTTATTCTGAAATTAAATATTAGGAAATTAAATCTAATATTTCTCATTCAACAATCACCTTCTGAAATTATTAACTAAAAACGAAACGAGCAAGGTACACGGGTTCGAAGTTAAAATTAACCTAAGATTTTGGACTCTCTGACAGAAAACCAGTAATTTTAATGCATGGAAACAAGAAATATTCAACTCAAAGGTAGAAAATGGATTATCGGAATGGTTCATGTTGATGCTTTGCCGGGAACTCCCGCTCACTCAAAACCGATACAATCTATAATAGGCACAGCTATTGAAGAGGCAACAAAATTGCAAAATGCCGGCGTTAATGCCATTTTGATTGAAAACATGCATGATGTACCTTACCTGAAGAAGAATGTAGGGTCCGAGATTGTGGCTTGCATGACTTCTGTTGCAATTGAATTGCGCAAAATAATTCAACTCCCGATAGGCATCCAAATTCTGGCAGGAGCGAACAAAGAAGCGCTGGCTGTTGCACTGGCTTCCGGATTAGATTTTATTAGAGCTGAAGGTTTCGTTTTTGCACATGTGGCCGACGAAGGTTACATGGAAAGTTGCGCAGGCGAGTTGCTTCGGTACCGAAAAATGATCGGGGCGGAACACATCCAGATTTTTACCGATGTACAAAAGAAACATTCGTCTCATGCCATTACTGCCGACATCAGCATCAAAGAACACGTTGAAACTGCAAGCTATTTCAGGAGTGATGGAATTATCATTACTGGAAGTTCAACCGGAAAAGCAGCTCTGATTGACGATGTAAAAACAGCTTATCAGAACACCAGCCTGCCAATAATTATTGGCTCCGGAATAACTATCTCAAACATTGAAAACTACTGGGATTTTGCTGATGCTTTTATTGTTGGCTCCGAATTCAAATTCGAAGGGAAATGGGAAAATTCCATTTCGGAAGAGCAGATAAAACTGTTTATGGGAAAAGTAAATGAATTGAGAAGAAGCTAATCCTATCTGAATATCAGAACCTGATAAAAAAAATTGAGACGGCTTCAACAAGCCGCCTCAAAGCCATGAAAACAATTAAACAATGTTCAGAAAACAGAAAACTAGAAACAATTATATCGTTAAAATCTCGACATTCTTTTCATCGAGCATTTTGTCTATTTTTTTGCTGAAGTCATTAACCATACCTTGAACTTTATCTTCAGCATCTTTTTCAAGATCTTCGGAAAGGCCATCCTTTAACAGTTTTTTCAAATTGTCGTTGGCATCCTTCCGGGCACTTCGCAAACTAACTTTTGCAACCTCGCCTTCATGGTTCACGGTTTTCACCATGTCTTTACGGCGTTGTTCGGTTGGCGCAGGTACGTTTATGCGAATAAACTCACCATTATTATCAGGATTAAATCCCAGATTTGAATTAATGATTGCTTTCTCAATGGGACGAATCATTGTTTTTTCCCAAGGTTGAATAGCAATTGTTCTGGCATCTGGTGTATTGATATTTGATACTTGTGCAACCGGCACCATACTTCCATAATATTCAACCATAACTGAGTCCAGCATTCGCGGAGAAGCTTTTCCGGCGCGAATATGAACCAACTCTTTGTCAAGATGGGTAATCGCGTGTTCCATTCTTTCCCTGCAAATATCCAAAATCATTTGAACCTCTTCCTGCATATGAACTAACTCTTTTCGTTTATTAAAAGTGCTGGCAACAAATATAGAAAAAATTAAATTACTTTAAAATTTATATTTCTTCTTATCTAAAAAAAATATTTTCTACGATCTAAAAACATATGTACCAATGTTTTGGCCTTCCAAAACTTTCTTCAAATTTCCTTTAATATCCATGTTGAAAACAATAATTGGCAGATTGTTTTCTTTACACATGGCAGTTGCGGTCAGATCCATCACTTTTAGATCTCGTTGATGTACCTCGTCAAAGGATATTCTTTCAAAACGTGTGGCAGTTGAATCTTTCTCCGGATCAGCGGTATATATTCCATCTACACGTGTTCCTTTCAACATAACATCAGCTTCAATTTCAATTCCACGAAGCGAAGAACCAGTATCAGTTGTAAAATAAGGATTTCCGGTACCAGCTGAAAAAATAGCGACCTCGCCCTTTTCCAGCAGCTCGATTGCCCTGTCTTTAGAATAGAACTCGCCAATGGGTTCCATCCGGATTGCCGTCAAAACTTTTGACTTACATCCCACTCCCAGAAGTGCTGAATTGAGTGCCAAACTATTAATTACGGTGGCCAGCATCCCCATCTGGTCGCCCTTTACACGGTCAAAGCCTTTGGTAGCGCCATTCAGGCCCCGAAAGATGTTTCCTCCTCCGATAACAATTCCAACCTGTACTCCAAGATCTGTAATTTCCTTGATTTGTTCAGCATAATCAGTCAGCCGTTGCTGATCAATTCCATATTGTTGTTCACCCATGAGTGATTCACCACTCAGCTTAAGTAGAATCCGTTTAAACTTTAGCATAGCTTTAATTTTCGACAAAAGTAAGTTAAAAGTTTAAATAGTACAGAAGATTCAAAATGGTAAAATGAAAAAAGTCAACCAAAAAACGATTGACTTTCCTTTTGTGCTCTTGAGGTGAAATTGCACAATGTTGATATATAAGCGCGAATTGATTTTCGTTGAATACTTTTCCAAAATTATAGTCTTGAAAATCATTTCAACCATTTTATTCGATGAATTTTCTGAAATGGTCGATATTCATTACGAATGGTATGATATAGCAAATGAACGGATGTTTTTTTGCTATACTGTTTTATGAATTAAAACTGATTTCATCCTCAAACTTAGATTGCAAAACAGATTATGTGCATTAAAAAAGGTATCCGGTTGCCCGAATACCTTTTCAATAACAATACATTTAAAAAATAAGTTGAACCTGTTATGAATATTCAACCTTAGTTCTTTTGTTTACAATTTCCAGAGTATCATTTACTAACGACAATTTTGTAATCTCTTGGTCTTCGAGCTGAATCTTGAACAGTCCTTCAAGATAAAATACAAAAAGAGCCCAATCGACCTGATCAAAATTTAAATCATCAGTAAAAGAAGCCTCAAGTTTAATACGATCACGGCGTACTCCTGTTTTCCTTAGCACCTTATACAAGGTTCGCTGATTTGTTTTGTTTTCCATAGTCTTCTGCTTTAACACTAAATCATATAATTACAGCGATGATTTAGATTGAACCGCGCAAAAGTAAGAAATAAAACATTCGACCAATCGATCATTTAAGTCAAAAACGACAACTTTATCCTTTTTATAACATCCGGAATCTACAAACAGGCATAACTGCCAAGTTAATAATGTATTCCATCGTTTCCTGTGCGATATTAATCTACATTACCGATGTTGCATTAATTTAACGTTTCAACATTTGGAGGTTAGAATAAAGTCATCGCCCATTCTTGTTTAAGCAAACTAAAGACTTCCAAATCAATATAGGTGTGGTTGTGCCGTTCTCCATTCCGTTCAATTCCTTCAAGCGAGAATCCAAGCCGGCGAGGAATTGCAGAACTCTTGTCATTCCCAACGCCACAACGAATCACAATCCGGTTCATATCCATATTCCGGAAAGCAAGATTTACCATTTTTCGTGCAGCGGCAGTAGCAATTCCTTTACCAGTCATTTTTTCGATTAGCCAATAGCCGATCTCAATTTTATCGTTAATCCGATCGATATCCTTAAACCCGATCAACCCCGCGAATTCATGTTTGTACCAAATGACATAAACCTCATCGCGGTTAGATGATACCTTTTCAATAATCGAACGAACAAACCGCTCAGTATCGGTAATTTTCTGTGTAAAATCGACAAATGGGAGCCATTTTCTCAGAAATTTCCGATTCTGATCGATGGCATTGAATATGGCTTCAACATGCGAAAGTTTTAATCTTTCCAGAAACGAATAATCATCAATTGTAAGTTTTTCCATGGCCTGTGCTCCAAAATTACTATAAGCCAAAATACAACAAAAACACGAATTTTCATTCAACATTAAATTTCGAAGTGAGCCACAAAAAAGGATATCGCAATGTGAACGATTAATTATCTTTGCTTCGGGTGTGATTTTATGGATCGTATTTAAACATAGCATATCAAAAAGTAATCAGATGAAGAAATTAGCTTTATTCATGGTATTTGCCGGTTTATTTGTAAACCTGTCGTGTGGAGTTTCCACAAAAAGCAAAGAAACGATCGTTCAAATCGAAACTGAATTCGGAAACATCAAAATCAAACTTTACGACGAAACACCTCTTCACCGAGATAACTTTATTAAATTGACCAAAGATGGTATATACACTGATTTGCTTTTCCATCGGGTCATTCAAGGTTTTATGATTCAGGGTGGTGATCCGGATTCAAAAAATGCAGAACCCGGAAAGCAACTTGGCAGCGGAGATTTAGGCTACACCATTCCTGCAGAAATTAATCCCAAATTCTTTCACCGCAGAGGTGTTTTGGCTGCCGCACGCCAGGGAGATGATACAAATCCGGAGAGACGATCGTCTGCCTCACAGTTTTATATCCTTCAGGGAAAGATGTTCAGGCCAGAAGAGTTGGATACCATGCAAATGAAGATGGAAGAATCGCGAAAAATGAGCATGTTACAGGCAAAAATCAAATCGGTTGAACCCGAATTGAATAAACTTGGTGCGGAAGGGAAGCAGGATGAATTAATGGCTCGCTACAACGCATTAAAAGAGGAAGTATTAGCAGAAGAAGCTAACTTGCCATCACTCAAATTCACGGAAGAACAACGAAAAGCCTACACCACTGTTGGCGGCTATCCTTCGCTGGATAATGGGTACACTGTTTTTGGTGAAGTAATTGAAGGAATGGATGTTGTTGACAATATTGCCAAACAACCAACAGATATGTATGATCGTCCACAAAAAGACATCAAATTCAAAATAACTATTTTATAAAGTCCGCGCATTGAGCCAGTGGTCGAAACTGTTGGTGACGTTAAGTCGCCGTGCGTTTCAAAAAATCAGTATTCCTGAAGATTTGGTTCACATTAATTGTTGAATCATTATCTTTGCCGATCAATTTATTAGCATGAACGAAATGTTAGAAAAAATAAAAGCGCTAAAAGCTGAAATTGAGCAAGCTTCGGTTTCGGCCAAGGAAGAGGTTGAAGAGCTACGTATTAAATATATCAGTAAAAAAGGATTGGTTGGCCAACTTTTTAATGAGTTCAAAGATGTTCCCGCTGAAATTAAAAAGGAAGTTGGGCAAGCCATCAACGAACTGAAAGAGTTTGCTACCAACAAAATCAACGAACTGAAAGATAACTTCGAGGCTGCCGACCAAGGCGAATCAGGCATTGACCTGACGATGCCCGGAGAACCTCTCAAATTGGGAAGTCGTCACCCCCTTTCAATTGTAAAAAACGAAATGATTGACATCTTCACTCGCCTGGGTTTCACCATTGCTGAAGGTCCTGAAATTGAAGATGACTGGCACGTATTCTCTGCCCTGAATTTTCCGCCGGAACACCCGGCCCGCGACATGCAGGACACGTTCTTCATTGAAAAAGACCCGGACGTACTGCTTCGCACGCACACTTCGAGTGTACAAATCCGTGTGATGGAAAAAACTCAGCCGCCAATCCGTGCTATTTTCCCCGGACGAGTATTCCGCAACGAAGCCATTTCTGCCCGATCACACTGTATATTTCATCAGATTGAGGGTTTGTATGTAGACGAAAACGTTTCATTTGCCGACCTGAAACAAACTTTGCTGTATTTTGCCCGTGAGCTTTTCGGCGAAAAATCGCAGATACGTTTACGTCCATCTTACTTCCCATTTACCGAACCATCGGCCGAAATGGATGTAAGCTGCTCGATTTGCGGTGGCGAAGGTTGCAACGTGTGTAAATACACTGGCTGGCTCGAAATTTTGGGCTGCGGAATGGTTGACCCGAATGTTTTGGAGGCTTGCAACATCGACAGTAAAAAATACACCGGTTTCGCATTCGGAATGGGTATCGAGCGTATCACCATGCTGAAATACGGAATCAAAGATATTCGCCATTTCTTTGAAAACGATGTCCGTTTCCTGAAGCAGTTTGAATCAGCAAATTAGTAAGAGAATACATCCAAAAATACGAATCCCGGCTCCGGAAAGAGACGGGATTTTTTATTGCACAATTTCGTAGAAACAAAAATCCCCGGAAAAAATAAAGTTTCCGGGGATTTTCTATTTTGAAAAAGAAATACTACAGAATCAGCATGGCATCGCCATAAGTTCCGAAACGGTATTTTTCTTTGATTGCTTCTTTGTAAGCTTTCATCAGGTTGTCGTATCCGGCAAAACCGGCAACCATCATCTGAAGTGTAGAAAGTGGTAAATGGAAATTGGTAATCATCCGGTTAGCCACACTAAATTCGTATGGAGGGAAAATAAATTTGTTGGTCCATCCTTCGTAGGGTTTTAAATGTCCCTGAGTCGATACTGAACTTTCGATGGTACGCATTACCGTTGTTCCAACAGCACATATATTTTTCTTGGCATCCCTGGCTGCATTTACAACCTGACAAGCTTCTTCCGAAATCCAGATTTGCTCAGAGTCCATTTTATGCTTGGTCAAATCTTCAACATCAACACTCCGGAAATTTCCGAGTCCAACGTGCAGTGTAACATAGCTGAATTTAACGCCATTAATTTCCATGCGCTTCATCAGCTCGCGGCTGAAATGAAGTCCGGCAGTTGGAGCAGCCACAGCACCTTCATTCTTTGCAAAAATGGTCTGATAACGATCTTTATCTTCTGGTTGAACGGTACGTTTAATGAATTTTGGAAGCGGTGTTTCTCCCAGTCCGTATAGCGTTTTCTTAAATTCGTCGTAAGGGCCGTCAAACAAAAATCTCAAGGTACGTCCTCTCGATGTTGTGTTGTCGATTACTTCAGCAACTAACAGGTCATCTTCGCCGAAATACAATTTATTACCAATACGGATTTTGCGGGCCGGATCAACCAATACATCCCAAAGACGTTGTTCGCGGTTTAACTCGCGAAGCAGGAAAACTTCAATCTCGGCACCTGTTTTTTCTTTGTTTCCGTACAAACGGGCAGGAAATACTTTAGTGTCGTTAAAAATCAACACATCATCATCTCCAAAATATTCAACAATATCCTTAAAAATCCGGTGCTCAATTTTGCCAGTTGCACGATTCAAAACCAATAATTTTGACTCATCTCTGTTTGGAGCCGGATGCAAGGCTATCAATTCTTCAGGTAAATCGTATTTAAACTTTGATAATTTCATATGTCTTTAATTTGTTTTTTTTAATTGTAATCTGGAACTCACCAGAAAAGCCAAACTCATTCTTGAGAAGCTTTCAGTCTTGGCTCGTTTCATTATATATCTGTATTAATTTATTTCCAATTTAGGTAATCTTAAATAATTACCTGCTTAACAGAACACCCTTTTACGGACGAGTTTTCAATTAGTTTCAATTGGTGTGAAATTTTCTATAAAATTCTGCACATTCCAAGCATCTTCTAATTTTAAATCACCAATTCGTGTACGGATTAAACCCACCAGATAAGCTCCGCTTTGAAGGGCAACTCCCAAATCGCGGGCCAACGCCCTGATATAGGTTCCTTTGCTGCAAACAACCCTCAGCTTGATTTCTTCTTTTGAAAAACTTAGCAACTCCAGTTCAGAGATTGTAATTTTTTTAGGCGCCAGTACCATGTCGCTGCCTTTCCGGGCATGTTCGTAAGCTCTTTTGCCTTCAATTTTCACTGCGCTAAACAGCGGTGGAATCTGGTCGATTTCTCCGATAAAGTTTTCCAATGTACTTTTCAGAAGCTCAGGAGTGAGATGATCAGTCGGGAACGTCTCATTTTCTGCAGTTTCCAAATCGTAGGATGGTGTTGTTGCTCCAAGCTTTATAGTCGCAACATATTCTTTTTCCTTAGCCTGAATCTGATCAATGTTTTTAGTTTCCTTCCCCGTACAAACAATCATTAAGCCAGTCGCTTTCGGATCGAGTGTTCCGGCATGACCAACCTTTAGCTTTTTAATTCCGGTTTGACGACAAAGATAGTTGCGGAGTTTCCTGACCAGATCAAATGACGTCCAATCCAATTCTTTGTCAAAAAGAAGTATTTCTCCTTTTTGAAAATCATACTCTTCAATGGATTTGGCCATCGTGAAACGCTTAAAATTAGTGATTTGTATCAATAAAACTGGTCTGATTTTCAGGGCGCAAATATAGCGATTCGATCAGTACTTTACCAAGTATTGATTTAACTAACGCCGGGGAATTGCAGATAAATAAAGATGTTTGGAAGTAGTTACAATATTTTGTTCCTGAAAGTATAGAAAAAACACACCCTAATAAAATGCAACAGTATGAAAAACAAGATATAACAAAAACATCAATAACAGGATGCCAGAGTCTAAAATACCTTGTTAACCGATTGTTATTTCTCTTATTTTGGTTTTTTCATGATGGCATAAATCTCGAAAAGAAAGCCAAAAAGAACAACCATAGGAGCTAAAGTAATTCGTCTGAAACTAAAAATTTCAGGATTGAAAACAGTTGGATTACTGGCTTTTCCCCCAGTCATCAGGAGAAAACCAATCACAATAATTACTAAGCCGATAATCAGTAATTTCAGGTTTTCTTTGCCTAAGGCAAATCCTTCCATATTGTTTAAATCTTTCATCGTAGTGTCGTAAAAATTTGCGTAAAGGTAGCTGAAAAGTTCTAAATTTCAAGAATAGAGTCTAGTAAAACAATTCGTCGAACTTTAGCCTGATAAATTTATTAACGGCCATATAGGTAGAACTCCATGAAATTAATACTCCCAATAACATAACAGTGACAAACACAAATCCGAAAATCGTAAAATCATCCAGATTAATAATTCCGGTCAATTCGGAGGCGTACGACATCATGAGAATAAAGAGCAAAACGTTAGCAGCGAATGCTCCAATCAAGCCGTATTTTATACTTTGCCGAATAAATGGAGCTCTGATGAAGCGGTCTGTCGCCCCGACCAGCAACATGGTATTGATTATAAATCGTTGTGAATAAATTGAAATACGAATAGTGTTATTAATAAGTGCAAAAAATATAACCAGCAACAGAACAGAGAAGAAAACCAGGATGAATCCGATCTTTTTTACATTCTCATTAATGATATTTACCATATCGTGCTGATAGGAAACTTCCTTAACCTGAGGAAATTCCATTAACTTTTTTTCAAGAATAACCAATTGTTCCGGAGTTGCAAAGTCGGCCAGCAACTTGACGTCGATTGACGACAGCAAAGGATTGTATCCCAGGAAGCCGGTAAAATCTTCGCCCAATTCAGTCTTTAATCTTTCGGCAGCGGTGGCTTTATCAATGTATTCAGCCTCTTTTACAAAATTCGCAGTTTTTAGCGATTTCAGCAGATCAGCAATTTCATTTTCCTGAATGTCATCTTTCAATACCAAAGTAAATCCTATGTTTTCACGAACATATTTGGCAAGCCGCTCGGCATTAAGCAATACAACTCCGAGCATACCGATCAGGAATAAAACCATCGAAATGCTGATCGTTGTGGTCAGGTAAGACTTGAAAATCCGTTTTTTCAGCTTTTGAGGCTGTACATTGCCTGCCATTTTTTTATTTTTTTATTTTAAAACTATAGAACAAATATCCGCCAATTGCCAACAGTAGCAGAATTGAACTAGCCAGCGAAACCTTATTTCCCAGGTAATACGAACTTGGTTCAAACTTAAACTCAACCTGATGTTTCCCGGCCGGAATTACCATACCTCGTAACACAAAGTCAGCCTGAATATGCGGGGTTTCCTTCCCGTCGATAAAACTTTTCCATCCTTTCGGATAGTAGATTTCAGAGAAAACAGCCAACTGCGACCCACTGTTCACCGAAGCCTCGTATTTCAGGTAGTTTGGCTGATATTCAGTTAATTTAATTTCGCCTTCTCCTGAGCCGGAGCTAAAGCCGCTTAAATCTTTTTCGAAGCTTTTATTGACGATTGCGGTCGATTTTGGATCAAAACTTTTGATTGCCGTAACTTCCTGATCGGCACTGTCAACCACTTTAGCTGATTTCACGAACCATGCATTTCCTAACGCATGATTATTTGGCAGTGGTGGCTGATTTAAATCGTAAATAAAATATTTGGTATTGAGCATGTTAATAACCGACAAATGATTCATCACTGAATCGATACCTTCCGGCTTTTCAAATCCGGCAATCAGCATGCGCATTTCAGGTTCGATGGCATAACTGTAAAGTTCGTTGTAGCGTTTCATTTTTGCTCCATGGTAACCACCCAGCGATTTATGGAAAAATGAAGTGCGGGCATCGGCCATTGGATTTTGTAGATTGAGGACACGATAGTATAAATCTTTATCTTTCTTGATTTCCTTATCAACCGGCATTTCCTGGAACGGAACGGCAACTTCTTTTTTAGATGTAAAATTTTCGTTGTTAAAGTACTTTTTGTTAACAGGCCACATATCGACCATCACAAGGGCTACCCATAAAACAATTGCATACTGCGCTTTAATTTTGTTGTTCCAATAGGCCCACAAACCAGCGGCGGCCAGCAACACAAATACAAAAGTGCGAAAAGCATCTATCCGAAGGGCAGATTGGCGGTCGGAAATCAATGCGTCGACCAACTGTTTTGGCCAACCCATTTGCAGATATTGTGCATCAGTACTTCCGGAGAAAGAACCAGCTAAACCCGGAATTACAGCAAATATCAAAGCCAATCCTCCAGTAATTCCGAAGGCATATTTCAGGCCTTTCATAAATTCTTCCGAAGAAATTTTACGCTGGTAAACCTCTTTGATGGCAAGTGCACCGAGCAAAGCCATGGCAAATTGCTCGATGACAATAATGTTTTTAACATCCCTGAATTTGTTGTATCCGGGGAAAAGATCGAGCATCAGGTTGGTCAATAGCGAGAAATTTTTTCCGAGCGATAGCAGCAATGAAAAGACGAACACTGCAACCAACCACCATTTGTCTTTGCCCTTCACCAGAAAGATTCCGAGCACAAAAAGAAAACACAAAACAGCTCCAAAATAGAACGGGGCTCCTGAAATAGGCTGACTTCCCCAATACATAGGCAAACCACTTTCCACCATTTTTTTAGCTTTATCTGCTCCCTGTGCTTCGGCCAAAAACTTGTAAGTCTCTGAACTTGTACTAAGCGGTTCGCTCATGCCACCTCCTTTGAAACGCGGAATAAACGCAGTCATGGCTTCTCCCAAATCGTAGCTGTAATCCAGAATGTAATTTTTATCGAGTCCGCTCGATTTGTTTTCATTATTCAGGCTTAATTCGGATTGGCTTCGGATCGAAAATTTTCCATATTCGTAGGTGGTGTATAAACGTGAAAAGTTTGTTCCTACCGCAAATAAAACGGCAATCAATAAAAATCCGGCAGTTTTGGTAAAATCGGGAAGTGTCTTTTCCTTGATGGCGTATATCAAGTAGGTAATTCCAAGAATTAGTGCCAGAATAGCGGCATAATAAGTCATTTGCAGGTGGTTGGCGCTTAACATCAGCGACAAACCTATGGCAGCCATTAGACTTCCGCCAATTTTATTTTTCTTGAAGGCAACCAAAATTCCGGCAACCACAAGCGATGTATAAGTTAATGCATGAGCTTTAGTTAAGTGACCGGTAACCATAACCACAAACGTGAAAGTCATAAATCCATATGCCAAACTGGCTGCAAATGCAGTCCAGACGCCAATATCCAACAAAATGCAAAGCAGAAAAAAGAACGAAAAACTCAGGGTAAGAATCATAACCGGTTGCGAAATGGAAGTAACAGACTTCTGGATTTTTGAAATTAGTTCGCCCGAATAGATGGTTGAAGTCAGGTAAGCAGGCATTCCGGAGAACATGTTGTTCGACCAAAGCGCTTCTTTGCCGGTTGCATTGCGGTAATCGACAATCTCTTTCGACATGCCCTTAAACTGAGCGCCATCAGAGCTTTGCAGCCTCTTTCCTTCCAAAACAGGTGAGAAATAAATAACGCTTATAACCAGAAATAACACAATGGCAAGGATATAAGGTCCTGATTTGCGAAGGAGGTTTTTTGTATCCATATTATTGATTGGTCTAATTTTTAAATTCGTATTTTCGTGCGAAGCAAAAATAAACCTTTTTAAGTCAATAACTAAAATAAATGGGCGTAATTAAAAGGCAAACAATCAGGGGTTCGGTGTATTCGTACCTGGGTGTTTTGGTTGGTTTTTTTACCACTGCACTGATTATGCCCCGGCTGATGTCGCAGGAACAGATCGGACTTACAGCTATTTTTGTTGCCGTTTCAGGGCTGTATTCACAATTCTCAACCCTTGGTTTCACCAAAGTAATTGAGCGTTTGTTTCCCTATTTCCGCGACGCCGATAAAAATCACAACGGCTTTGTTTTTCTATCTGTGGCGGTTGGCCTGGTTGGTTTCGCGATTTCCCTCATTAGTTTCTTTGTTCTGAAACCATATATCATTGAAAGCAATCTGGAGAAATCGCCACTTTTGGTCAAATACATTTATTACCTGATTCCGCTCATTTTCTTCCGGATGTTTTTCCTGATTCTGGACTCGTACAACAAAATGCTTTTCGATGCCACTACCGGAACTTTCCTGAGCGATTTGTTGTACCGGGTTGGAAACCTGTTTTTGCTGATTGCCTATTTCTTTCACCTGATCAATTTTTCGCAGTATATTTTTGGGTTTGTTGTTGTGTTGAGTTTTCCGGCGGTGTATTTGGCTGGCTTGCTTATTTACCGGAAGCAATTCAACCTTCAACCAAACTTACCTTTCATCAAACCTCCACTCCGGAAAGAAATGATCAGTTTGTCTTTCTACGGAATAATCAGCGGATTGAGTGCGGTGGCATTGCTCAATATCGACACCATTATGCTGAACGAATATTTCAACCTTTCGGTCACCGGTGTTTATGCCATCAGCTTTTTCTTTGGTACCATTATTCTGATTCCGAGCAAAGCGCTTGGGAAAATCTCTTCCACCATTATTGCCGATGCATGGAAAGACAACGACCTGAAAACCATCGACGATATTTATTATAAAAGCAGTATCAATCAGTTGTTTGCCGCCTTGTTGCTTTTCATCCTGATGGTTACCAACCTGCATAATATTTTCAAGATTTTACCTCCTGAATATGGGGGAGGCGAGTGGGTGATTATTCTTATTGCCCTTTCGAACCTGATTGTTGCCTCAACCGGAGTTAGCGTTCAGATTATTGGTACTTCGCACAAATACAAAATCCAAACCTACTCCATGGGCGTTTTGGTGGTTTTGGTGGTTATCTTTTACATGATTTTTATTCCACTTTGGGGAATGAATGGCGCTGCATTGGGTTCGTTATTGTCGGTTGCAGGGGCATCGCTTTTACGTGTCTTCTACCTCCAGCGCAACATGAAATTGTTTCCATACCGGCGGGTTCATTTAAAATGTGTAGCCATCGGGTTGGTAGCTTTTGCAATTGGTAAAATCATTCCGGTAATTGATCAGTTTGTAATCGACCTATTGATCCGCAGCACTGCTATCAGCGTGGTGTTTGTCAGCCTGAGTTACGCGTTCCGGATTTCGGATGATCTGAACCTTATGGCCGATAAATTCCTGAAATACCTGCGGATTCGTTAGCTTTAAAGGTTTTTGTCAGGGTTCAGCCAAACAACCTTTTGTTCCGACTTGTGTTCTTGTCCAATAACGTCCCTGTATAATTCAGGCCTCCTTGCCTGGATGTACCGATGTCCACCAGCCTGAATCAGTTTTTCAGGAGTAAAAGTTGCGGTTACAAAACTGTCGTCAAACGATCGGCATTCGGCAATAACATCTCCAAAAGGATCAACAATCATGGAACACCCATTTTTCAGTTGGTCATCGTCCATCCCGATTGGATTTGAAAAGACTGCGTAAACGGCATTGTCGTAAGCTCGTGCCGGAAGCCATTTCATAAGCCAGCTTCGCCCTTTCATGCCATCAAACTCCAGTCGCAACGAAGTTGGATCAGCTTCACGATTCTCCCAAAGTTTCGGATCGACAAAACCCGCTCCGGGTCTGGTTGAAGGCGTGCACATTGTAACGTGAGGCATAAAAATAATGTCTGCACCAAGTAATTTGGTTGCCCGCACATTTTCAACGATATTGTTGTCGTAACAGATTAAAATACCGCATTTCCAGCCCAAAAGATCGAAAACGCAATAGCTGTCGCCCGGCGTTAAATATGGATTGATGAACGGATGCAATTTTCTGAATTTGGCTACCAACCCATTTTTATCGACACAAACATAGGCTTTGAACAAATTATCATTTTTATCTTTCTCGAAAAGTCCCGCCAACACCACAATATTATTGTCCTTTGCGATTTGCGTAAGTTTAAAAATGCTTTCGCCTTCCGGAATGAATTCAGCCAGATCAAGCATCTGTTTTTTGGAAAGGTGCCTTGCAAAAGTATAGCCGGTAATAGAGCATTCGTGAAAAGCAATTACATTGGCGCCTTCGCCTGCTGCCTTTTGAGAAAGTCGCTCAATAACTCCCAAGTTGTAAGTTTTGTCGCCACTTCTATTTTCAAATTGGGCTGTCGAAATTTTAATCTTTTCCATAACGCATTCACATTTAATATTACAAGTCAAAGTTAATCTGAAAAGCGCTAAATGATAAAAATCTATAAAGAACATTTCAGTACTTTTGAGGCAACAGAAACTGAATTTAAATCATGTCTCAATTAGGAATTATCCTTCAAGCCCGAACCGGTTCTACCCGAATGCCCGAAAAGGTCATCCTGCCCTTTTATCAGGAGCAGTCCATTTTGGATTTGCTGCTCGAAAAAGTGAAAAAACTGGGAGTTCCGGTGGTGCTGGCAACAACTGTTAATCCTTCCGACGATCGGATTTGTGTATTGGCAGAGCAGCATGGTGTCCCGGTTTTCAGAGGTTCAGAAAATGATGTATTGGATCGTTTTATTCAGGCAGCTCGCCAGTTTGGATTCAGCAAAATTATTCGGGTTTGTGCTGATAATCCGTTTCTGGATTTGGCCGGAATGCAAAATCTGATCGTTGAATTCAGCAATTCGAATGCAGATTACCTGGGTTTTCAACTTGCCGGAAACAAACCATCCATCCTCACCCATTTCGGGTTCTGGACTGAAGCTGTAAGTCTTGATGCACTTAAAAAGGCTCAGCAACTGACTTCAGAAAAGCTATACCACGAACATGTTACCAACTTCATTTATGGCAATCCCGCGTTGTTCAATGTGCAGTTTATTCCGGCTGATCCGCTGGTATTTTCGCGCACCGACGTTCGGATGACGTTAGATACTCCTGAAGATTTTGAAATTCAGAAAGAAATATTTGCAACTATCAGCAAGGAAAACCCTAATTTTGGCATTCCTGAAATCGTTAGCTGGCTCGACCAGCATCCGGAAATACTGGAACTGATGAAAAAGGAAATCCTGAAAAATCAGAAATAACCTGAAAAATGACAAAATCAACCTATATCATTGGCGAAATTGGGCAGAACCACAATGGCGAAGTCGAGATTGCTAAAAAGCTGATCGACGTAGTAACCGAACCGGTAATTGACAAGCTTTTCGGCCAGAATCTGAAGCCAATGAATGCGGTAAAAATGACTCGCCGCGATCTGAATGAAGAGCTTTCGGCTTCCGAAATGCACCGGCCCTACGAAAACCCAAATTCGTTCGGGAAAACCTACGGAGAACACCGGTCTTTTCTGGAGCTGAACGATGAACAGCATTTTGAAGTGTTCAGGTATGCGAAATCAAAAGGGCTGGAGGTTGTCGAAACCCTATGCGCCAAAGGATGCCTTTCGATGTTGCGGCTATTCACTCCCGACCGATTAAAGGTGGCATCGCGCGACCTGACCAACCTGCCGCTTCTGGCAGCTATGGCCGAAACTAAAATTCCAATAATCTTTTCAACCGGAATGACCGGCAAAAAAGAACTCGACGATGCGCTCGAAATCGTTACCAAATACCACTCGAACATCAGCATTTTGCATTGTTTATCGCAATATCCATCTGAATATCAAAACATCAATTTGCTGAGTATTCAATTTCTGAAAGAACATTATCCGCAATATACCATTGGCTATTCCGATCATTCCATTGGAATTTTGATGCCTGCCGTTGCTGTCGGAATGGGTGCCGAAATCATCGAAAAGCACATCACGCTCGACCGGAATATGAAAGGCACAGATCACCGTGGTTCGCTTGAGCCGGAAGGAATCTGGCGTATGATGCGCGACATCCGGAATACGGAATATGCCATCGGAGAAAATGCGTTGTTCGTAAGTGAAAAAGTTCAGGCTACGCGAATAAAACTGGAACGTTCCATTGCAACAACTCGTACGATTGGAGTTGGTGAGCAAATTACTGAGGAAGATCTGCACATGCTTAGTCCGGGCGATGGTTTTAAATGGGCTGAGCGGAACAATATTATTGGTAAAAAAGCGCTGGTTTCGATTCCGGCAAACGAAATTATTTATCCTGAAATGCTTACGAAATGAAGATCAAATTAGTATTGACCGATATTGACGGCGTTTGGACTGATGGTGGAATGTACTACGACCAGACAGGGAACGAGTTGAAAAAATTTAATACAACGGATAGTGCAGGAGTTG
The DNA here is from genome assembly GCA_023251455.1 of Bacteroidota bacterium. Taxonomy (GTDB): domain Bacteria; phylum Bacteroidota; class Bacteroidia; order Bacteroidales; family Prolixibacteraceae; genus Aquipluma. The sequence goes on along the minus strand of JAHEYT010000023.1, from coordinate 43,045 downwards.
TTTTTTTGCAATTACTTGATATTCCTTTTGGAATTATTACTGGCGAGAACACCAAGATCGTGTGGCGGCGTGCCGAAAAACTGAAAATAAACCATTTATTTATTGGGGTTAAAAATAAGCTGGAAGTAGCTGAGAAACTTTGTGCAGAAATGCATATTTCACTTCAGGAAGTAGCCTATGTTGGCGACGACCTGAATGATGCCATGCTTTTGAAAGCCGTTGGGTTTAGTGCGATACCGGCAAACGCCTGCAACTACATGGAAAAGTATGCCAAAATTCGGCTAAAAAGAAAAGGGGGCGAAGGCGCTTTTCGTGAATTTGTTGAATTGTTGCTCGAAAAAGAGAATCTGCTTGAAACTGCCATTCAGAAATACCTGAAAGCTACGTTGCAGAAGTAATCTCCTCAATACACCTTTCGGCCACTTTACCATCAATCCGGAAGGCATATTTCTGAATGAACGAATCGTATTTTGAACGGTCAATCTTCAGGGTTCCGCGGAAGATCCCCGAAAGAATGGTAGTCAGGCTCAACGAATCGGTTGCGTGAAAAGCTACACCTTCGGCAGCGTATCCCATAATGTCCTGTTTCAGGTGATCGAGAATAACCAGTGGTTTATGGAAATAAACGGTTTCGGTTCCCACCGTCGAAAAACAAGTGATTAACACATCGCATTTTGCAATAAGCTGGTAAAGATCTGAAGTGGTATCCAAAACGTAGTTGGTGCAACGGGCTTCTTTTGCAATTGCCTCGTAGTAGTCTGAGTCGTCGAATTCGCGGGGATGAAGCTTAACGATGAGTTTCGACTTTGGCAACCGTTTTGCAGCCTTAAACACATCATAAGCTGCTTGGTATCTCAACTCAGGATCGCGCTGTGGTTGCGATGCAAAGACAATAATATCAGTTGGTTTGGCCTTTTTCTGCTTCTCGGCAGTCAATAAAACCGGAATAATATCGGTGCGGATTTGCCCAACCGATACCACCGAATCCACCGGATAATTTCCCTTCCGGATCAGAAATTCTTCCCAATATTTTCCCCAGGTCAGTGTCAAATCGGGCATGATCCGGTTTTTACGATCGTTCTCAGTATAAATATATGCGGGATGCAAATCGTGCATCGTTCCATGCTGCAGCCCAATGATTTTAATTCCACAGAAACGGGCAGCATCCAGAATTGATTTGGTGAGCGGGCTATTTTCGTCGGCAGCAATTACCGCTTTTATTCCTGAATGATCGAAAAAGTTGCGGGCGGCAAAATAGCGGAATAAATAATATCTGGAGGATTTATCGAGCGACTGAAAAATCTCCAGAGTCAGTTTCTGAATAGGCGAAAGTTGAGCTTCGTGCGCCCTGGAATAGGCTAAGCGGATGGCCTGATGCCCATTTCTGGTCTGTTGCCGAACCTTGCCTTTCAGGAAACCCGAAATCAGGAACCCTTCCAGAAAAACCTTGTGATGATGATTCGATGACATTTTAAACTGCTTACCCGAATAGGAATAGTCAGACTTCCCTTTTGGCTTCGGCATCAAAACTTCGGTCAGCAAGCTGAACCGGTCGTCCAGTTCAGCAATAAGATATTCCAAAATATGATGGCCTGGCTTGGGTTTCAGTGTATTTTTATCCATCACTGTTGAGTACTTTTCAGTCAGGTATAACAAGTACTCGGGATTTTTCTGCGAGGAAATGAGGTAGCGCAAAAACCGATATGAAACCAAAATCAAATAACTGAGCAGGTTTCCAAAGTTGAATTTAATTTTAGGCTTTACGACAGGAAACCGGAAATCGACTTCAGGATACAACTTTTTTAAGGTTTTTACATCGGGAGAAACAAACCATACGTGATTCTCGAAAGAGATGAAAAGCTGCTCCAATGGTTTCAGAAAATACATGAGGTTGCGAACGGCAAAATAAACCCTGAATTTGTGGTAGTGCCACACGCTGGCCGTATCGATCCGAAACAGATCGGCGAGGGTTTGGTCGTTAAATGTCTCATCGCCAAATTGAAGCACCTCGGCCATCGTTTCGTAGTTCACCTGCCGCTTTTCGTCAGCAGTCAGAGTGATCTGCTGCGTAAGATTAGCAATTTCATTTCCTGAAAGGGCAAATATGGTTGAACCGGTTTCAGCCAATCGCTTCACCTCAATGATTTCGAAATCAGAAAGTGGCCGGTTTATGATTACAGTTTTGGTCATGCTTTCCTGTTTTAAGCCTCAAATAATTTAATAATCTTTCGTGTCAGTCCCTTGCGCGAGTATTGGCTAGCTGGTTCAGGTTTGATTGTGGTTTTTGGAAGAACCAATGTTTCCTGAATAAATCGGAGCATTCCTTTTGAATCTTCATAATCAAAAAGTTCTCCGCATTGTGTTTCCTGAATGATTTTAGCCAGATCGCCATCGGTTGGTCCAATGGCCAAAATTGGTTTTTGCGAAGCAAGGTATTCGAAAAATTTACCGGTGAGAATGCCCTGATTGTTTATTACTTTCGGGATAACCAATAAAAGCAAGTCAGAACGGAACAAATATTCGATGGATTTGGCGTGATCGACATAGCCAGACAATTCTACCTCAAGTCCGCTTGTTCTAAACTTATTTACAACCGAAGACGGAACTTTGCCTACAAACCGAATAAGCATTTGAGATTTCGAATCTTCGCTCAAAAGGCAAAGAGCTTCAAGCAGACTGTCGACGTCGTAAGCTTCAGAAATAGTACCGGTATAAGTAATTATCTTTCTGGTTTCAGTCGGAATAATGTTTATCCTGAAATCGTCCTCATCGAATCCGTTGGGGATGACAACCGTTTTTGACGCAATCGGTAATTTGCTTTTTTCAGCAAAAATCCGTTTCACGTCTTCGCTTACGGTAATTAGCACGTCTGCCTTTTCAACTACTTTACGTTCGTAGTTTTTATCGATTCGTAAAGCTAGTGAAGTATGCTTAAACTGGTTGTAGTAATAAATATCAGTCCACGGGTCGCGCAAATCGGCAATCCAGCGGATGTTGAACTTTTGTTTCAGTTTAAGACCAATGAGTTGCGTGGAATGTGGCGGACTGGTGGTTACAACCGTCTCAATTTTGAATTCGCGAATCAGTTCAGCAGCTTTTTTCAGGGCATACTTGTTCCAACCTTTGCGCGGATCGGGCAACAGAAAATTACCCCGCAGGAATTTCGAGAACTTCTGAAGCAAACCTTCTTTCGATTCGTTGGCGAATCCACCGTACGGAACTTCCTTCTTTCCGGAGACCAGTTTGTATAAATTATAAAGTTCGAAGCTTTTTGTTGTATAAACCAGGCAATCGGAGCCAACCTCTTTCGAAAGGCTTTCGTCGAGTTGCGGATAGCTGGCATATGCGGGATCGACAGTCAGAATAATGGGTTGCCATCCAAATTCAGGCAAATATTTGGCAAACTTCAGCCACCGCTGAACGCCTGCACCACCCGATGGCGGCCAATAATACGTGATGATCAAAACCTTCTTCATAATCTGACTGGTCTGGTTCGGTAAAGATAATTGATTTGGAAGAAGGGATTGGCGAAACTAAATAAAAAAGCCGCCTCAATTACTTGAAGCGGCTTACTCGATATAAATCTATCGGATTAATTCAGGATGCTGATGTACTGTTCATTGAGTAAATCAGGAAGATAGCTGGCGATCATTTCCAGAATCTTGTCGTTTCCAATTGCTTCTGAGCTAATACATTTCTGGCTATTTAACTGAATTTGATTTAATACAGCAGCATTTAATGCTTCGCTAACTGTACGATCTGCTTCACTAACCTCTCTGGCACCAAAACCAGCTGAACCATTAACATATTTCACTTCGAAGTACTTGGTACGAACCAGATATTCCTGTCCTTTTTTAGTTTCCTTCATGAAAACACGAACAGGTGTTTTTGATTCACCATAAGCAATTTCCCAACTTTTCTGAAAGCTGGAAGTGGGATTAAAATTTAGATCGGGGGAGATCTTATGAATCGAATTAAAAGATTCTTCGTTACCAGCCCAAACGTTAATAGAAATCATCGTAAAAACTACTAACACCACATGAACAAACAAATTTCTCTTTTTCATTTTCTTTCGTTTTAAATTGTACTGATTAAGTTTTCTAAGATTGAACAGTGCAAATCTAAAGGCAATTCAGCACACAAAAACACAGAAAAAATCAATTTTCTATAAGAGGGAAAGGCCTTGAAAAAAATTCAAAAGTGAAACCGTTGGTTTAAGTCCGAATATAAAAGGAAAACGGAGAGAAGTTTCTTTTTACTATAAATATACGCCCGATTGCTTACAAATTGAAAGTGGCATGTTTTGCAGCACTTTGGACATTTATTTAGCTCTTTTTCTGATTGTTAAAAAATTGTGAACAAAGCCTGTTTTTCATAAAAGGTCTTTGATCTTTAAAAATGATCTGCATGATGGATAATTTACTTACGATTTTCAACCAGATTATTTCTATCGGTCACAGTTTGATTGTAATTGTTCATCTTTCCCAGTTTCAACGCCAAATGATGCAATTGAAACACTTACGGCAATGATAAATATTCACCAATTCGATTGCGAGAATTGAGGTATAGCAGCCTAAATAAACGGAATACTAAGAATAAAAAATTAACGTTTGATAAATTCCAAATTGTTTATTGTTACTTTTAGATGCGGACAGGGGCGGTGGAAGGCAATGATCAAAAATTATTACCATGGGAGGAATTAGCATTCACAGGATTTATATCGGATTTCTTGTTTTAGTTGTACTTGTTGCAACTGTGTATTTGGCTTATCGGGGTTATACTTATTATTCGCTGGGTATTGAGCATCGTTTTTTTCATCCTGAACATCAAACACTAAAACCAAGTGGTTTTTTAGGACACGGATTAGGCATAATTGGTTCGCTAATGATGCTTATTGGAGTATCAACTTATATGCTTCGCAAACGAATCAGCAAATTTTCGAGGCTGGGGATTTTAAAATACTGGCTCGAATTTCATATTTTCCTCTGTACACTTGGCCCCATATTCGTACTTTATCACACATCCTTCAAATTTGGCGGACTGGTTGCCGTTAGTTTTTGGAGCATGGTTGCCGTGGTTTTGAGCGGGGTGATTGGCCGGTACATTTACCTTCAAATTCCCAGAACCATTGAAGGCCGGGAAATGAACCTGAACGAGATCAATCAAATAAAGGATGAATTGAATAAAAAACTAATAACAGTTTATAGTATTGAAGAACAAGCTCTTCAGGAAATATTAAACGCGGTAAAAAAACGACCCGACAGATCGGGAAATAGCATGGTTAAACGAAGTATTGAAAAATTTAACTTCGAACGGAAGGTCATAAGGGAAGTAAAAACAATTCTTAAGCAAAATAAAATTATCGGGAAAGGTTACAAGGAGATTGTCAAACTGATTAAATATGAGATTAACCTGAATCGGAAAATTGATCGGCTTATCTCAATGCAGAACCTATTTCGATATTGGCATGTTGCACATCTTCCTTTTGCTTTGCTTATGCTGATTATCATGCTTATACATGTTGGAGTGGCCTATGCATTTGGCGCTCACTGGATTTTTTGATACAGAAAATGGAAGTTTTAATTGAAAATATTATCATTTATTCATTCATCGCAATTTTATTCGTTTCGATCGTGTATTTCTATGTCCGTAAGGAAAAGAGAAACTCGAAAGCTGTAGAAGAAAAAATAAAGATTGCGAAGGAAGAAGGATTACACGAGCCCGTTTCATTGCACCCGGTAGTTGATGTCAATTCATGCATTCAAACTGGGGCTTGTATTGCAGCCTGTCCTGAACATGATATATTGGGAATTCTAAACGGGAAAGCAACAACAATTAACGCATCGCATTGTGTCGGTCATGGAGCTTGTTTTCATGCCTGTCCAACACAGGCCATTACACTTTGTATCGGAACGGAAAAGCGTGGAGTTGACATCCCCCATGTTGATCAACTATTCGAAACCAATGTGCCTGGAATATATATTGCCGGTGAAATGGGAGGGATGGGGTTGATTAGAAATGCCGTAGAACAAGGGAAGCAGGCCGTTGAAAACTTAGTCCGGAAACTTGACAAAAATGTTGTTGCCGATTACGACCTGATAATTATTGGGGCTGGCCCTGCTGGAATTTCGGCTTCGCTCGCAGCAAAAAAACTTAATCTTTTGGCTATAACCCTGGAACAAGATTCGCTTGGCGGAACAGTTTATACTTTCCCTCGGAAGAAAATTGTGATGACTTCGCCCATGGACATTCCACTTTATGGCAAGATAAAACTTCGTGAAACCTCAAAAACGGAATTGTTGAATTTATGGAATGATGTTTTAGGGAAGAATGGGATTGTAATACGGGAACAATCCAAGGTGGAAAATATCATTTTTCAGGATAAAAGGTTTGTAGTTGAAACCGCCAATAATGAGAAGTTTACCGCAAGAAAAGTTCTTTTGTCGATCGGGCGAAGGGGAACGCCAAGAAAATTAAATATTCCGGGCGAAATGAGCGAAAAGGTAGCCTACAGGCTGCTCGAACCCGAATTGATTGAGAATAAAAAAATAGTTGTCGTTGGTGGGGGCGACTCTGCCATTGAAACTGCATTACTTTTAGCGGGCCAAAATCAGGTCACCCTTTCGTACCGGGGCGATTCGTTTGGACGAATAAAAGTGGGGAACAGCCAAAAGATAAAATCAGCAATATCGCGTCAACAGATTGATGTAAGGTTTAATACCAACCTGAAATCTATTGAGGAAGAAAAAGTTATAATTGCAGATACGCTTTCAGGCGAAGTAACCGATTTGGAAAACGATTTGGTTTACATATTTGCAGGAGGTGAGTTGCCCACTCAATTTCTTGAAAAAGTTGGGATAAAAATTACCAAAAAATTCGGCGAAGCCATATTAAAGCATAATTAAAGACTGAGGATGAGGTTTACTATTTACCTGTATATCACTTTTATTTTCTTGTTTTTTAGCTTTTTAGCTTCAGGGCAAATATCTCCGGGCGAACTGGCCGAACCTCATGCGCACCTCGAAGGAATCTCGAATTGTACTAAATGCCATGATTTTGGCGAACATGTGTCGGATCAAAAATGTTTGGCATGTCACTCCGAGTTAAAAGTTCGGATCGATCAAAAAAAGGGATTCCATTCTTCACCAAAAGTTTACGGAAAGGTTTGTATAACTTGTCATAGCGACCATCTCAGCCGGAAATTCGACATCGTACATCTGGATAAAAACAAGTTCGACCATGCGGAGACAGGCTTTATTCTTGAAGGAAAACACAAGGAAAAACAATGCGTAGATTGCCACAAACCCGAGAATATCAAAGATCCGGCAATCAAAAAGAAAAAAATGACTTTTCTTGGGCTGAAAACCGAGTGCCTGACTTGCCATAAAGACTATCATCAGGGAACTTTGCCTGCCAGCTGTGTTAACTGTCATACTTTTGAAGCGTTTAAACCAACCAAAAAGTTTGACCACCAAGCCACTAAATTTCCGCTTCGGGGAAAACATGCTGATGTGGCCTGTATCAAATGTCATCCGATGGAAAAGAAAAACGGTCAGGACATTCAGAAATTTACAGGAGTTGCGTTTAACAACTGTACTGCCTGCCACAAAGATGTGCATGAAAATAAATTTGGGAACGATTGCCGGAAATGCCATTCGGAGGAATCTTTCCATCAAATTTCAGGCATAAAGACTTTTGACCATACCAAAACCAATTTCCTGCTGAAAGGCAAACACCAGACACTCGATTGTAAGGCTTGTCACAAGGGCAGTTTAACCACTCCGATTAAACACGATCTTTGTAACAATTGCCATAAAGATTTCCATAAGGGCCAATTTGTGCAACAGGATGCTAAATCAGACTGCAAAGACTGCCACAACGAGAATAGCTATAAGGAGACTTCGTTCACGATTGAAAAGCATAATAAAGGCAAGTTTAAACTCGAAGGCGCACATCTTGCCACTCCGTGTTTGGCATGTCATAAAAAGGGTGATGAATGGAAATTTCGCGATCTGGATAAAAACTGTATCTCTTGTCATGAGAACATTCATAAGAGTTTTATCGATCCAAAATATATTCCTGAAGGACAGTGTGATAAATGTCATTCGGTATCCGACTGGGGAAAAGTCACCTTTGATCACAAAATCACTAATTTTGAGTTGAAAGGAAGGCATGCGGAAAATTCATGTCGTGATTGTCATTTCAAAAAAGTAACTGAAAATCAGACCATCCAAATTTTTTCTGAACTGAAACCCAATTGTGAAGGCTGCCATACCGATGTGCACCAGAAACAATTTAGCGCCAACGGAGCAACCGACTGTGTCATCTGCCATGGATTTGAAAACTGGAAAGCAGAAAGCTTTAACCACGACCAAACCCGTTTTAAATTGGACGGTGGACACAAAGGTGTTGATTGCAGGAAATGCCACATTCAGAATAAGTCGGCAACAATTCCGTTTATCCAATACAAAAACACTGATAGGCAATGTACAAGTTGTCATATTTAATCATATTCATATTTTCGGTATCGATTGGTTTTGCCCAATCGCCTCATGGTGACGGATTCAAAACCGATTGTGCGGTTTGTCACAATGCCGATAGCTGGAAGGTGACAAAAGCTGATATGACTTTTGATCACAGCACGACGAAATTCAAGCTTGCCGGGCAACACCAAACAGTCGATTGCAAAAGTTGCCATCAAACACTTAAATTTCAGGAAGCAAAGAGTGAATGCGATGCTTGCCACACCGATATGCACACCAACACACTTGGGCCTGACTGTGCCCGATGCCATACTCCCAAATCGTGGATTATTGAAAACACCAAATCGATGCATCAGCTTAGTCGGTTTCCCTTGCTTGGAAACCATGCTGTTGCTGATTGTGCATCGTGCCATAAATCATCGACTAATCTGAAATTTGAACCGCTGGGGATTGAATGTGTGGATTGCCATAAAGCAGATTATCTGGCCACAAAAACACCCAATCACCTTGCATCGAACTACTCGACCAATTGCACCGAATGCCACGGTGTTAAATCTACAGGTTGGACTGCCTCCAATTTTGATCATGGATTTTTTCCGCTCACTGAAGGTCATTCTATCAGTTGTGTCGAATGCCATAAGAGCGGAACCTACCAAAAGATTTCAAAAGAATGTATTTCTTGTCACCAAACCAATTTCAATTCCACCACTAATCCAAATCATAATTTAGCAGGGTTTTCAATTTCATGTATTGAATGTCATACCACAAAACCAAATTGGACCCCGGCCAATTATAAACAGCATGATGCCACCTTCCCGATCTATTCAGGAAACCATAAAGGTGAATGGGAAAAATGTACCGATTGTCATACAACTAAAAACTATGCTGAGTTTAGCTGTACAACTTGTCATGAGCACAACCAATCAGAGACCGACAGCGATCATAAGGGGATCAGCAGTTATAATTATAAAAGTGTGTCATGTTATGCCTGTCATCCTCAAGGGAGTAAATCAGGTGTATTCGATCATAATGCCACAAGCTTTCCCCTAACTGGATCCCATACTGCTGTTGATTGTGCAAGCTGCCATACAACCGGTTATGCCGGAACTTCTATGGAATGTAAAAGTTGTCATCAGGCTAAATACAATACGGCTCAGGTACCAAATCATACGGCAGCAGGAATCTCGGTAGATTGTAAAACCTGTCACACTGCTACAGCTTGGCAACCATCGTCGTTTAAACATGCTACTATCGGATTCGAACTAGCCGGGGCACATGCTGCCGTTGTGCAGTGTTCGTCATGCCATGTGGGTAATACAACTTCTGCCAGCTCAAATTGTATTTCCTGCCATCAGGCTCAATATAATACGGCGAAAGGTCACGTGGCATCTAAGTTTCCGACTGATTGTACTTTGTGCCACAACAATAATAACTGGCTGGGTGCTGTATTCAATCATTCATCAACCAATTTTCCGTTGACCGGATCCCATACAACCGTTGATTGTGCCAGTTGCCATACAACTGGTTATGCCGGAACTTCTATGGAATGTAAAAGTTGTCATCAGGCAAATTTCAATGCAGCAGTTAATCCAAATCATCAGACATTGGGTTTGTCTGTTACTTGTACTGATTGCCATACAACCAATCCTGGATGGCAGCCTGCTAAATTCCCGAACCACAGCAATTACTTTGCCTTGACCGGTGCACATGCTACAATTGCCAATGACTGCTTAGCTTGTCATAAAGGGACCTACACCAATACGCCGAAAACCTGTTATGCTTGTCATACCACCGACTATAATAACACTACAAACCCGGCGCATTCGGCGGCCCAGTTCCCAACTGACTGTGCGCAATGCCATACTGTTAATGCATGGGAGCCATCTACTTTTAGTCACGATTCACAGTATTTCCCGATATACAGCGGAAAGCACCAAGGCAAATGGGCAAAATGTTCTGAATGTCATACTTCTGCAACAAATTTTGCTGCATTCAGCTGCATTATTTGCCACGAACACAACAGTAAAACATCGGTGGATATCGATCATCAGGGTGTAAACGGATATGCCTATAATGCAACATCATGTTATTCATGTCATCTAAAGGGCGATTAGAAGAAATAACAGAAAGGATTGAATGAAGAGATACATTTTAACGATATTGGTGACCGTATCAATATTGAACCTTTACGGACAAGAAGATAGATCATTAGCTGAAGGGAAAGTTTCATACATCACCTTACAAAATATCTATGCAAGATTTGAAACATCCGGATTGGTTAAACCCGGAGACACGATTTTTATCCGGAAAGACCAGATCTTAATTCCTTTATTTATTACTGAATCCACGTCTTCAAATTCATGTGTTGGAAAACCCCTGGGGAAATTTGATATTAAGGTTTCAGATGTGGTTGTTATCAAAGTCAAAAAATCTGAAAAGCCCAACAAAGACGCTCTAAAAGAGAAAATTCCCTCAGAACTTTCTGGCATAAAACAGGATTCTGTTCTGGGGCAGAAATCGAAATTACCTGCCAAATCCAGATCAGGATCAGAACGGACTGAAAAAATCAGGGGGAGAATATCAGCATCTTCCTATTCGAGTTTCTCAAATTCATCTGATTTCAATCAACGAATGAGATATACCTTTACGCTTTCTGCTGAGAATATTTCGGGTGGTCGATTTTCACTCGATAGTTACATCAATTTTACCCATAGGCAAAATCATTGGGCTGAGGTAAGAGATAATGTTTTCAATGCGCTAAAAATCTACAGTTTAGCTGTAAATTATGATGTTACAGATAAAACGCATTTCGTTTTAGGCCGGAAAATTAATCCGCGAATAGCCAGTATTGGTGCGATTGATGGGTTGCAGGCTGAAACCAAGGCCGGAAATTTCACCTTTGGGGCAGTTGTTGGTACCAATCCCGATTATACTGACTATAGTTTCAATGCCAAACTCTTCGAATATGGAGGCTATTTGTCGCACGAAATCAATAATAAATCAGGCAACATGTCTACTTCGTTGGCGCTTTTTCAACAGACCAGCCATGGAATAACTGACAGGCGCTTTGCTTACTTTCAGCACGATAATTCATTGATCAAAAATCTGAACCTTTTTACTTCAATTGAATTAGACTTATACACAATAAAAGACAGCCTTCCGACCAATACCGTAAGCCTTACGAGTCTTTATCTCTCATTGCGGTATCGGTTTTCCAAACAATTGTCGGCCTACGCTTCGTACGATGCACGTAAAAATGTGATTTACTACGAAACGTTTAAAAACTATCTGGATCAGATGTTGCTCGATGCAACCCGGCAAGGATACCAACTCCGGATCAATTACCGGCCAACGAATTCAATCAGCTCCAGCCTTTCCGGAGGATACCGGTTTCAGAAAAATGATATTTATCCGATGTTAAACGTGAATGGATATTTAACTTTCCCGAAGGTCCCGGCCATCAATTCATCGCTTACTTTCACGACCAACTGGTTGAAATCGAGTTATGTTGATGGAATGATCTATGGTGTTCAACTGTATAAAGATCTGATACCTTCGAAATTTAGCACCGGCATTAACTATCGTCTGGTCGATAACAAATACCTAAGTTCCACTTCTGTATCGAGTTCACTACAACACATGGCCGCATTGGAGTTTTCATGGCAAATCAGGAAAAAAATATCGTTTTCAGCCAATTACGATGGAACTTTCGAAAAATCGAATAAGTACCATAGTGTCTACCTCAGCCTCATCCAACGGTTTTAATCAATCCACCGTCACAAAAAAATCCGATGCTTTTCGGGCACCGGATTCAGAATATTTTGTAGATGAGATTTTACAATTTCGCAAACAGCTTTTTCATGCTTACCTCACCTGAAATAATGCTTTTCAGATCGCTGATTCTGACGCGATCCTGCAACATGGTATCGCGGTAGCGAATGGTTACCGTATTGTCTTCGAGTGTAATGTGGTCGACAGTTACACAGAAAGGTGTACCAATGGCATCCTGACGGCGATAACGTTTCCCAATAGAGTCCTTTTCGTCGTATTGGCAATTGAAATCAAATTTTAGGTCGTCGATAATTTCGCGGGCCTTTTCGGCTAAACCATCTTTTTTCATCAATGGCAGAACAGCCAGTTTAACCGGAGCTAAAGGCGCAGGTATACGAAGCACTACACGAATATCTTTTTTCCCGTCTTCGCTCACCATTTCTTCTTCGGCATACGAGGCTGCCATAATCTGAAGGAACATTCGGTCGACACCGATCGAAGTTTCAACCACAAACGGAACGTACGATTCGTTCAGTTCTGGATCGAAATAGGTAATCTTCTTGCCTGAATATTGTTGGTGTTGCGACAAATCGAAATCGGTACGAGAGTGAATACCTTCTACTTCCTTGAATCCAAATGGGAAACGATATTCAACATCAACAGCGGCATTGGCATAATGAGCTAATTTATCGTGCTCGTGGAAACGGTAGTTTTCCTGACCAAATCCAAGAGCCTGGTGCCAATTCATGCGGGTTTGTTTCCATTTCTGGAACCACTCCAATTCGCTGCCCGGACGAACAAAGAACTGTAATTCCATCTGCTCAAACTCGCGCATCCGGAAGATAAACTGACGGGCCACAATCTCGTTACGGAAAGCTTTTCCGATCTGGGCGATACCAAATGGGATTTTCATGCGGCCGGTTTTCTGTACATTCAGGTAATTCACAAAAATTCCCTGGGCAGTTTCAGGGCGTAGGTATATCTTTAAAGCGCCATCGGCTGTCGAACCCATTTCAGTCGAGAACATCAGGTTGAACTGACGAACATCGGTCCAATTGCGTGTTCCCGAAACCGGGCAAACAATTTCCTGATCGATAATGATTTGTTTTACTTCGTCCAGATTGCTGTCGTTCAGCGCTTTTACAAAACGGGCTTTCAGTTCATCCCATTTTTGCTGATTCTCCAACACGCGGCCATTGGTTTCGCGGAATTGTTTTTCGTCGAACGATTCGCCAAAGCGTTTCTTTGCTTTTTCTACTTCCTTTTCGATTTTATCTTCGAATTTGGCCAATTGCTCTTCAATCAGAACATCGGCGCGATATCTTTTTTTCGAATCTTTGTTATCAATTAACGGATCGTTGAATGCATCAACGTGGCCCGAAGCCTTCCAAATGGTCGGGTGCATAAAAATAGCCGAATCGATTCCAACCACATTTTCGTGCAGCAGAACCATAGAGTCCCACCAGTATTTTTTGATGTTGTTTTTCAGTTCAACACCATTTTGTCCGTAATCGTAAACTGCACCCAGCCCATCGTAAATTTCACTCGACTGAAACACAAACCCATATTCTTTACAATGAGCGACCAGTTTTTTAAAAACATCTTCCTGAGCCATAACTATTTGATTGATTATTTATTATTGATGAATTATCCTACCTGTTTTTGTAAGTATTACTCAATTTCTTCGAAGTCGACATATTCTCCTTCAGTATTGCGGGTTCGGGTTTGATCTTTACGATCTTTCTCAATAGTGACTTCACCTTCAGGTTTTTGTTGTTGACGGTAATACTGCGATTGCCGTTCCTGCATGTTATTCACGGCCTTTTTAACCACGATGGGAAAAAGTAAGCGTCCGACAAATTTCAGTACAAAGTATATTATTACAATGATACCGATTGTCCTTAAAAAATTTGCCAGGACTAAAATGACAAATAATTGATTCATAGCTTTTCGAAAATTAGAGCGGCTAAAATTAGTAATTAATTGGGAAACAACCATCATTTAATGAACTGTCAAACCCCAAATCGGAGAACATCCGTCACATCTGTTTTCCGCACATTTGAGAAACGATCTTTAAATTTTCATGAAAACGATTTTTTTTACCTCAATGCGAATTTTCTAAAGGCAATTAACTTACCTTTGCACCGAAATAATTATAAATCCAAAATGGACGATTATCATTCGACACAGCTAATTGAGTTATTAATCCGGTAAACAGAGCCCATCATAGTCTCTGCTTGTCGAAAAAAACGGAGAAACTATGATTACTTATTGGGAAACCGGTACTTCCTTTACACGTCTGAAAGAATATCAGCCAAACTGCTGGATTAATTCACAGGAACTTACCAACGAAGAAGTAGAAATTTTAATCAGTGAATACAAAGTGCCCCGTGATTTTGTTATGGATGCACTGGATATTGACGAACGCTCCCGTATCGAAGTTGATGAAGATATGGTGATGATTATTCTGCGTGTACCGCTTAACAATCAGAACAATGGGATTCCATTTATTACTGTGCCTCTTGGAATCATAGTGTCTGGCAACCAGATAATTACAATCTGCTCACGACGTACCGAGATAATTCCCTCTTTAATTAAACAGGTCAATGAAAACAAGATAACTGTAACCAATCAGTTCGATTATGTACTGCGTATATTTCTGATTTCAGCGGTTTGGTTTCTTCAGTTCCTGAAAGAAATAAATGTACAGACTGCCCTGATCGAAAAAGATTTGGAGAATGCCACCAAAAACAAGGAATTACATCGCCTTTTACATATGGAGAAGTGTCTCGTGTTCTTCATTACTTCGTTGAAAACGAACGAAATGGTTTTGGCAAAAATGCGCAATGGTCGCAATATGCAGGGAATTGACCACGATGAAGACCTGATGGAAGATGTTATCATTGAAACGAAACAGGCGCTCGAAATGGCGAATGTATATAGCGATATTCAAAGTGGAATGATGGATGCTTTTGCATCAATTATCTCAAACAATTTGAATGTGATCATGAAACAGCTCACGGCAGTAACCATTCTCCTGATGATCCCAACGTTAGTCGCCAGCTTATTTGGGATGAACGTTCCGAATAGTTTCGAGAATTCGCCTTTTGCATTTGGTTATGTTATTGCGATTTCAATCATCATGTCACTGGCTGGAATACTCCTTTTCAAGAGAAAAAATTGGTTCTGATTAAACAAACTGCAAGTAAATAACTCCTGCTGTCAATATGTACAGGAATATTTCGCCCCAGATTTGTCGCTTCATGTAAATCAGGTAATTGGAAATCAGGTAAGTTAACGGGATTGCCAATAGAATAATGATCTCTTGTGATACGGCAGGATTGGCAGCAATAAGAACGCAAGAAATCAGGAATATCCAGAAGAATGCCTTGAAGTATTTTCGAGAACTGATCTTTTTACCATCGTACTGCGATAGTATGAGAAAACTTGCCAAAAGAGTCAGCAAAACAAGAAATCCCATATAAATCTGAATCGGAAGATTCCCTTTGAGGAATGACTGGTGTAATGAAAGATTGGATTTGAGCGTAACCATCAATTCATCAGTTTGCCCCGTGGCGGCATAATAAGTTAATGCCGCCAACCAAGGAAAAATAAATCCAAGAGTCGTTAATATGAACTCGCGCCAGTTGACTTTCTGCTTCAGGATGATTAATCCTATCCATAAAAAAGGGAAGAAGAATACAAGATTCAGGTAAAAAAGCGATCCAATGGCCAGGAATATACCAGCCTCAAATGCATTAGAATGAATTACTTCCTTGTCGTATGCATTAAAAATGCGGTCGACAGTCAGGATAAGAAACAGTGCGGCCGGATAGACCGGATGCATGGCATGAAGTTCGTGCAACCCACTTGTAATCAGAATAAACAGGATTGAAGGAAGTACTGTTCTCACCCGAATGAAGGTATACTGAACATTCAGTTTTAAGATCAGAAAAGCCAGAAGGATAATAAACAATAAAGCAAAAATGTTGCTGACGATCGTACTTTTCCCAATCAATGCATTTATTGGCTGATAAAGTAGCATCATGTCCTCGTCAGAATAGAATGGGAATAAGACAGGATTCATAAATGACTTGAACCATAATGCAGCTGCAATGACTGGTATCAAAAGGAAATGAAAAGTCTGATTTGATTTTAATGTTCTAAGTAACATGCTTTGTATTCGGCAGTTTTGCCAATATTTTATTCAATTTTATAAATCGAAACCTAAATCTTTCCGGTAATATAGCCCTTCGAAACCGATTAGCTGTGCATTCTTATACGAACATGCTAAAGCTTCGCTCATACTTTCACCATACGAACTGATAGCCAAAACGCGTCCGCCATCGGTGCAGACTTCTCCGTTTATAAAACTTGTTCCGGCATGAAAAGTAAAACTGTTTTCTACTTTTTCCAGACCGCTAATCACTTTCCCTTTTTCGTACGGGCCAGGATAACCACCCGATACAAGCATTACTGCTGCAGCAGTTCTTGGGTCAATCTCAATGTTTTTTTCTCCGAGTGTTCCGTCGGCAGCGCCAATCAACAAATCGACAAAGTCAGATTTTATTCGAAGCATAACAGCTTCCGTTTCCGGATCGCCCATGCGGACATTGTATTCAATCACCATGGGTTCACCATCAACGCTTATTAACCCAAAGAAGATAAATCCATTGTATGGAATCTCATCTTTTATCAAACCCTGAACGGTTGGGCGGATAATCCGGTCTTCCACTTTTTTCATGAAGACTTCGTCGGCAAATGAAACTGGAGAAATTGAACCCATGCCGCCGGTATTTAACCCGGTATCTCCTTCGCCAATGCGTTTGTAATCTTTGGCAACAGGCAAAATCCGGTAGTCTTTTCCGTCAGTAATGGCAAAAACCGAACATTCAATTCCGCTCAAAAACTCTTCGATTACTACTTTACTGCTCGCAGCGCCAAACTGCCCGTCAAGCATTTCTTTCAGCGAATTTTCAGTTTCCTGAAGGTCGTTCAAAATCAAAACACCTTTCCCGGCAGCTAAACCATCGGCTTTCAACACATATGGAGAATTCAAAGTTTTCAGGAACGAAAGCCCTTCGTTCAGGTTTTCGGAAGTAACTGCCAGGTATTTTGCGGTCGGAATATCGTGACACATCATGAATTCCTTCGCGAAATCCTTGCTCCCTTCGAGCTGGGCGCCTAGTTGGTATGGTCCTACGAACAGAACATCTTTTAAACTGTTGTCAGCACTGAAAAAATCGTGCAAACCTTCGCACAACGGAACTTCGGGCCCAACTAAAACCAGGCCAATCTGATTGTCGAGAACTGCTTTTTTCAAGCCTTCAAAATCTGAAACTCCAACCGGAATGTTTGTTCCCAAAAGCGATGTGCCGGCATTGCCGGGAGCAATAAACAATTGTTTAAGCTTTGGCGATTGTTTAATTTTCCATGCCATTGCATGTTCTCTTCCTCCTGAGCCAACGATTAAAATATTCATTGTATTAAATTTTGACAGGCAGTAAGTCACTTACTGCCTGTTATTTATTTCTTATTGTACGGAATAGCTTCAAAACGGTAACCCTGCTCTTTCATCCAGCGAATTGCCTGTGGCAAGACTTCGGTCAGGTTGGGTTTTGCCTTTATCGAATCATGAAACGTAATAATTGAACCCGGCCGAACAAACTCGGTAACATTCCTGAATACCTTTTCGGGCTTCAGTCGGCTATCGTAATCACATGTAATTAAATCCCACATAATTATCCTGAATTTCTTTTTCAAGACACGATACTGCGATAATTTTAACCATCCGTGTGGTGGCCTGAAAAGGTCAGAATCAATATAGGTTTTAGCCTTTTCAATATTTCTGAAATAATCCTTATCAAAGTGTTTCTGCCCTTGCCAATGGTTGAATGTGTGGTTGCCCACCGAATGACCATCCTCCAGAATTTGGCGGTAAACTTCAGGATATTTCATCACATTTTCGCCAACACAAAAGAACGTGGCCCGGATACCTTCTTTTCGGAGAAGATCAAGAACCCACGGCGTTACTTCAGGAATCGGCCCATCGTCAAAAGTCAGGTAAACAACCCGCTCGGTTTCAGAAAATCTCCACACAGCGCTTTTACACAGAGAGGTTATAAAACCGGGCAAACGAACCCGGGGATCAAAATGCTTCATTATTTAAAAGAACTATATCTATCCAGATAGCTTGTAAATGAACTTGTCACTTCTTTTGAAAGCTCAGCCTGGTTTCCTCTTGTACAAACGTTACCCATTTCTCTCATGAAGTATAAAATCCGCTGGATTTCGTCATCAACTGAAGCCCTCATAGGTTTATTCAGTTTGAAGAAATAGTCCAGCTGCTCTTCATAATCAGTCATAATTGTGCGGATAATCTCTTTTCCTTTTTCAGGTTTATTGGCCTTAAAATAGGTTTCGGCCATCATCATCGAGAAATAGTTATAAGGCACAACTTTATGCGGAATCAGCTCAACACAACGGTCGAGAACTTGTGTGGCTTTATCGTTCTGCCCTTCAGCAACAAGTGTTTCGGCCAATCGGTTAAATGTGTTCCGTATATTCATCATCATCCGGCTGTTATTCTCGTCGATGTATACTTTCGGATTATTCATGTTTCCCCACTTGAATTTATCCATCACGTTGGCATACATCAGTTTCGAGTCAACTTTTCCCATGTTTATGCCGCCATCTGATTCGGTTTTAACCGGAACCAATTTATATGCTAATCCCTCGAGCTGGAAATAATCCTGAAGATTCATGTATTTGTCGCGACCAACAGTTATGGCAAAATACATCGGGCGTTCCCAGTTGTTGTTGGCAATCATATCGAGAACCATCAACTCATCTTTGGTGATGTAATGTTTGCTGCTAAGGTCTATTTTGAGGGTATCCACAATTTTATCATAATCCTCCGGATTCACAACTTTATTCCTGATTACAGCAGCTTTGTCAACCACCATAAACAGTTTTTTGGAAGGAATGTAAGCTGCATAATCAGCTTGCTCAAGTTTTGTACGTTTGTCGTCATCTTTAACAAAGTCAAGCGCTTTTTTGAGCTCAACCGAACCTTTCAGACGAGGATCTTCCATCAGGTAAACCACGTCGCGTTTTCCCTGAACATACTGATCGTGGGTAAATGTGATTGGAAGAGGCTCAGATTCGTAAGCTTTGCTTTTCATCTGATCAACATACCAATCGGTCTGGAAATAACTCAGGTTACAAACCCTGATGTCTGTTCGCACGCCCTCCACTTCCTGATTATACCATAAAGGGAAAGTATCATTATCGCCATTGGTGAAAATGATGGCATTAGGGGCGCAGGTATTCAAATAGTTGGCGCCAAAATCGCGGGCAGTATATCTGTTCGATCGATCGTGATCGTCCCAGTTTTGGGCTCCCATAAGAACTGGCACCAGCAATAGAGACAATCCACCGGCAACGCCAGCACTGGTCGTATCCGGAATATATTTTTTAAGTGCTTCGTAAAGACCCAATACGCCAATTCCGATCCAGATGGTAAATGCATAAAACGATCCGGCATAGGCATAGTCGCGCTCACGAGGCTGTAAAGGCGATTGGTTCAGATAAACCAAAATGGCAAATCCGGTCATTAAGAAAAGTAGCGTGACTGTCCACAAATCTTTTTTTCCTTCGATTCCACGGTTATACATAAAAACAATACCAACGATTCCAAGTAAAAATGGCAGCAGATAATATTTGTTTCGTGCCTTGTTGTTTTTAAATTCCTGAGGAAGGTTACCCTGATCGCCTAAACGGGCTGCATCGAGGAAATTAATTCCGGTAATCCAGTTTCCATTGGTGATTTCGCCATTACTCTGAATGTCGCTCTGTCGTCCGGAGAAGTTCCACATGAAATAGCGTAAATACATATGCCCAACCTGGTACCTAAAGAAAAAAGTCAGGTTTTCTCCAAAAGTAGGCACCTCAATCGTCTTGGCCTGTCCGTCTTCATCAGTAACCGAAACTCTGCGTCCTTTGATGCTGGCCCATTGTTTATAGGCTTCAATATGTTCACTTTCACGGCTGTACATGCGTGGAAAGATGGTACTCAAATTCGAATCAAAAACTGGTTTTTGGCGCATATCAGCAATAACATACTTGCCTCCCTTTTGAATGTAATAAGGCTTATCATCCACATATTTGTCCAACGGAGTGTTGTAATACTGGCCATAAACCAAAGGCCTGTCGCCATATTGTTCGCGATTCAGGTAACCAAGCAATGAAAACACATTGTCCGGACTATTCTGATCCATCGGTGGATTTGCTGATGAACGGATTACGATCATGGCAAATGAAGAATAGCCAATCAGGATTACAACCACACTGATCAAAACCGTGTTCCAAAGAACCAGCTTTTTGCGAACGGTATAGAGTATTCCAAATACAAGAGCGCCAATAAGTGCTAATGAGTAAATGATTACACCTGTATTAAATGGAAGTCCAAGTCCGTTGACGAACAGCAGCTCGAACCAGGTTGCAATGGTAATTACTCCCGGAATAATACCATACATCACAACACCCAAAATGAGTAAGGAAACAGCCAAGCTTATCAAAACGCCATTTCGTGTAACTTTATATTTCCGGAAATAATAAACAAAAACAATAGCAGGAATAGCTAGTAAGTTCAAAAGGTGAACACCGATTGAAAGTCCCATGAGGTAAGCAATCAGGATGATCCATCGGTTGGCGTGAGGCTCATCGGCCGCATCTTCCCATTTCAGGATAGCCCAAAAAACTAAGGCTGTAAACAGCGATGACGATGCATAAACTTCGCCTTCAACCGCTGAAAACCAGAATGTATCCGAGAATGTATAGGCCAATGCCCCAACCACACCACTGCCAAGAATGGCAATCATTTGACCGGTTGTATATTCGCCTTCAGATTTAACTAATTTTTTTGCCAGATGGGTTATGGTCCAAAAAAGAAGCAGAATAGTAAATGCGCTTGCCAATGCCGACATTGAATTGATCATGACAGCCGCATTTGCAGGGCTTCCTCCTAGGATTGTAAAGAACCGACCCAATATCATAAAGAACGGGGCGCCCGGTGGGTGACCAACTTCTAATTTGAACGAAGTGGTTATAAACTCACCGCAATCCCAAAAGCTGGCGGTTGGTTCAATGGTCAGCAAATAGGTTACCGCTGCGACCAGGAAAGTAAGCCAGCCAACGATATTGTTCAGTTGTTTGAAGTTTTTCATGCAAGTTATTTTTTACCACACAGGCACATAAGACTCATAGTTTATTGTTTTTAATACCTTTTTCTATGTGTTCTATGTGCCTATGTGGTTTTCATTTACATTTTTAGCATATTTTAACGGCTGCGAAGTTAGCACATTCTTTCAAAATCAGGGGTATCGCGATTTGAAATTTCTGAACCTTGAGGAATGCAATTAGCATAAATTAACAGTGGCGCTGCGTTTCTCCTTTCTACTCGCTACCCAACTCAGGGAGCGGGATTTCTAGCTTCGGTCTCCGGAATGTATTCTTACGATCCGATCGGTCCCTGAGCGCCGGAGGCTATCGAAGGGTTAAAATACCGCCTCAACAATTTTGCGGGTGTTGTCCGAAACTCCGTAAGTGTATATATGCAAACTTGGAACATTATGCGCAACCAGATCTTTCGACTGGAGAATAGCCCATTCAGTGCCAACAACTTTGGCATCGTCGTCGGTTTTGCAATTGACCAGTTCAGTTGCCAGTTCTTTTGGGATATCTATACTGAATAGTTTTGGAAGAACGGTCAATTGATTCTTCAGGTTGATCGGCTTAATTCCTGGAATAATCGGCACTTGAATACCAATAGCACGACATTTGTCAACAAAATCGTAATATTTCTGGTTGTCGAAAAACATTTGGGTTACAATATAATCGGCTCCAGCATCTACTTTTTGTTTCAGGTATTGAAGGTCAATTTCAGCGTTTGGCGCTTCAAAGTGTTTCTCCGGGTAGCCAGCCACGCCGATGCAAAAATCCATTGGATGCGTATTTTTCAGATCGGCTTCCATGTATTTACCCTTGCGTAGATTCACAATCTGTTCAACCAGTTGATTAGCATTCGAATGTCCGTTGGGATCGGGTCTGAAAACATGTTCGCCTTTGTTGCCGTCGCCGCGCAGCGCCAAAACGTTATTGATACCCATAAAATTCAGATCAATCAAAACATGTTCGGTTTCGCTTTTCGAAAAGCCACCACATAAAATGTGTGGAATTACCGGAATGCCATATTTGTGCTGGATGCTGGCAGCAATGGCAACAGTTCCCGGTCGTTTGCGCACTGTGCGTTTTTCGATGCGGCCATCGGGCAATTCGACGTACATCATTTCGTCGCGGTGGGTGGTAATGTTAATGTACTTCGGGTCAAAATCGACCAACGTTTCAACAGTTTTGTATATTTTACTAGCGTCGTTTCCTTTGAGAGGGGGCAACAGTTCAAATGAAAAAACGGTTTTATTGCTTTGATTGATAATGTCAATAACTTTCATTTCTTGAAGATTTAACGGTTCAAAAGTTGATCTGATTTCCACCAGTTGAACGAAATACTATTTAAAAATGTTCTCTATTTTCTTTTCAGCTTTATTCATTTCACGTTTCATCTGTGTTCCCACCGAATTGTTGAAGTGAAAAACCATATCGGCTACAAACATAACAACCAAACCCAAAACGAACGAAATCAGAGCAGTTTTTGTTGAATTTTTCATAGATATTAATTTTTAGATCACATAGTTTGTGTAAATGTGATTACATATCGGACTTCGGTATTTTGCTTCCTGAATGTAAACGCTGAGAATATGCTTAAATAGCCTTGCTACACAATGAGTGGGTTAAACGATTTAAGTTCTATCTTTTTAATGAAAAGCCATATCTCGGGTATAAATTACTCGAATAGATAAATTACCACCAAATTGAAATATCCACACAATAAAACAGTCATAAATTATTCATTTATAGCCGTTTGTTTAATATTTTCCATAGTCTCACCGGAACTGAAAAACCCACAATTTGAACATAGTTAATACCCCCTTCAAAATATAGAAAAACTTAATTATAATGCTGATACAACAACGAAACACATATTCCCTATTTTATCAAAGGACAAACTGAGTCCGACACAATTGAAGTACAGGAAAAGAAAATGCTTTTACTATACAATAAGCAAATAATGGAAGTTTCAATGGCCAGGGGAATTAATAAGCCTTTCGAGTAGTTATGTTGCCCTCCATAATTTTGCCAATTGTCAGAAGCAAAAAAGGCATCGTATCAAATATTATCAGTAAATCGTTAGGTCACCAAAATATGGCTGTTGCTCAGCCTATTTTGAGGAGTTGGAAAGTTCCGTTTTAGATCATGTGTGTGATATGTTGCTTTAATATTTTAAAATGTGTGATTTAATAATGCCTAGAGGAATTACAAGAAAGGATAGTTGAACACAAATCATTGAATCGGTAGATTTATATTAAAAAATATTAGTTTTGAATTTGAATTTTTAAAGAGATAATACCATAAAAGGTGACTGAAAAGCGAGAAGATATTTGCAGACGAAAGGCAGATGAACTTTTTGATCAGATCAAATCTGGCGATCAAAAGGCGCTTGAATTGTTATTTTCCATCTATTTTCCACGCTTGAACGACTTTGCCCGGAACGTAGTTAAAGACGATGTGATTTCCCAGGATATTGTTCAGGATGTATTTGTGAAAGTATGGGAGAAGAGGGCTGAGATTGAAAGTATCAATTTAGAAGCATACCTCTTCCGTTTAGTTCGAAACCGTTGCATCGATTACATCAAACACCTTAAGGTTGTGAATAACCGGATGCAAAAAATCCAAATTTCATCGAAATACGAAGAATTATACCGAATTGATTTCATTGGCAACGAGCCATACGTATTGATTGAGCATGAATTGAAACTAAAAATAGAAAAGACCATCCAGACCTTGCCCGATCGTTGCCGCGAAGTATTTATCCTGAGTCGGATGAATGGGCTAAAGAACAAAGAAATAGCTGAAAAACTGAATATTAACATCAAAAATGTGGAACGGCACCTCAGTCGGGCCATGCAATCTTTTCGCGAAAATTTCTCAGAAGAACTTCCAATAGCACTCGTTATCCTTGTATTAAAGAGTCTGGAGTTTTAGAATATAGTTCCAAAATGCAAATTTCAGGTTCCAAATCTTAACGAATTTCTGTGCCTTTGCACCTTTTATGGCTTAATCCATTTTTTTTGAAATATTTTTATTCCAACGATGGGTAAACTATGCCCTTGTCAGTTATATAGGCAAAGGCTTAAATAACCATCATGGATTATCAACAATTTCAAAATATTATTTATCGCTATTTTCGAGGTCAATTGTCTGATTCAGAATACGAATTGTTAGCTGATTCACTTCAGGATGAGTCGTATCGTGAATGTTTCGAAAAAGCAAAGATAGATTGGGAGAATCAACCGGAGTTAGATTCGCTTGGCATCGAAAACCTATCCCGCTTACAATATAAAATCGATCAGAAAGATTTGAGTAAAACGAAGGAGCCTATTACCCGCCGACTTTGGGTTCGGGTGGCTTCGGTTGCTGCAATTCTTCTTGCCGGACTTCTTTTGGGCGGTGTTACCACTTACTTTATTACTTCAGAAAAGAAATCTTCAGAACGACTTGTTTTTGAAACACCTCGAGGTGAAAAATCAATGGTAAAACTGCCCGATGGTTCTGAAGTGTGGCTCAATGCTAACTCCCGATTAGTTTATAACTCATTTTCGGCTAGTCACAGGCAAGTTGAACTAAAAGGAGAAGCTTTTTTTAAGGTTGCCCATAATGCAAATGCTCCGTTTGTTGTCAGAACTAATGAGTGCGACATTAAGGTTTTGGGAACCACTTTCAATGTAATGGCCTACGACGATTTTGGGCGAAAGGAAATTACCTTGCTTGACGGAAGAGTAAATGTGCTCACAGATGGAGTCGTACAGATATTGAGACCAGGACAGGCACTTATTTTAAAAAACAACCAAACACAAATTTCAGAAGTAAATGCCTCACAGTCGTCAGCTTGGGTCGACAATAAGTTTAATTTCAAAGATATTCCGTTGTCGGAGTTGATGAAAAGACTTGAGAACTGGTACGATGTGGATATTACATTCCAAAACCTTTCAGGAAAGGAAGTCAACTATACCGGAACTTTTAAAAACGAAGAAACCATTTGGCAAGTGCTTGATGCCATTAAAGCATATACTCCTATTCAATATCAAAAATCAGATTTACGACAAATTAAAATCAGGATAGAATGAAAAAAAGACGCCAGATGAGCGGCCACTCGTCTGACGTCAAGCAAATGTGATATAAATACTCATTTAAATCGAAGTAAAACTATGAAAAAAAACGATCTGAAGCAAAGGCGTCGTCGATGTCCTGTGCTTAGAAAAATGCGTAACATTATGAAAGTAACAACCTTGTTGTTTTTTTTAGCCCTTTTTCAGGTTTCTGCAAATTCGTATTCTCAAACTCGGCTAAGTCTGAAGTTTGAAAAAGAGAAGCTTGAAAATGTATTTAGTCAAATAGAAGCGAATTCAGAGTTCTCTATTTTCTACAAAAACGATTTACTCCAGAATTCGAAAGAATTTTCTGGGAATTTCGAAAATAAATCGATTTCTGAAATTCTTGATCAGGTACTGAAAACGGAAAATCTAACTTATACCGTAAAGAATAAACTGATTATGATTGTTCCAAAAGAAGGAGGTAAAACCGAAATAAATGAACAGCAGAATAAACCCATTTCTGGGAAAATTACTGATACAGCTGGTGGTTCATTGCCTGGCGTTTCTGTGCTGGTAAAAGGAACAACCAATGGAACAATTACCGATGCCAATGGAAATTACACACTAACTAGTATTCCTGTAAATGCAACACTTCAATTTTCGTTTGTTGGGATGAAATCTCAGGAGGTGATCGTTGGAAATAAATCAACAATCAATGTAATGCTTGAGGATGAAAATATCGGTATTGAAGAAGTTGTGGCAATTGGTTATGGTACCGTTAAGAAAAGTGATTTAACTGGATCTGTTATTTCGATTTCAAACGATGATTTAACTGTATCAAATTCATCATCGATTGATCAAATGTTAAACGGACGTGCCTCAGGAGTACAAATAACACAATCGAGCCATGCCCCTGGTGGTGGTATTTCTATGCGAATAAGGGGAACAGGGTCTATAAATGCAGGACAAGAACCACTATTTGTAATTGATGGTTTACCCATTGAAAATATATCAACTGCCACAGGTGGTGCAAATACCGGATTTGATGGTAACCTACCTCCGTCAAACCCTCTTAACTCTATAAATCCTTCAGATATTCAATCTGTTGAAATACTAAAAGATGCCTCGGCTACTGCTATTTACGGATCAAGAGGCGCCAATGGCGTGGTAATTATTACAACAAAAAAAGGTAAAACAGACCGGATCTCGATTGAAGCAAACAGTACATTTAGCGTTTCAAAGGTTGCTCATAGACTTGATATGCTTAATACAAGTGAATATATACAGGTAATGAATGAACTTGCGGTAGCAAGAGGTGGTACACCTGTATTTAATGAAAGTATGATTAAGGATATTGGGGCCGGAACTGATTGGCAAGATCAAATTTTCAGAATGGGAACGACTCAGAATCATAATTTATCTTTCTCCGGGAAATCGGGCAGTACTGTATATTATAGTTCATTTAATTATTATAATCAAGATGGGGTTGTTATCAACTCCAATTACAACAGGTATCAAGGTCGATTAAATCTAGAACATAAAATTGGTGATAAGTTTTCATTTGGGGTAAACTTTAATACCTCTCAGGAGAATAACACTTCGTTGCCAATCAATGGTGGAGGCATTAATCAAGATGCAGATGCTCTGAATTCGGCCCTAAACACGCCGCCTATTTTTAATGTTTTTGATGAGAACGGGAATTATACCAGACCAGAGGCCGGTAAAATTGTCTCTGTAACAGTTGATAATGCTATCGCATTGGCATATGGTCAGGTTGCTAAAGATAAGATAAACCGAACAATGGGAAATGTGTTTGCAGAATATTCAATAATTCCAGGCTTAAAAGCAAAACTGAATATTGGTTCAGATAGGTATAACAAAAGGAGGGATGTGGCTGAAAGTAGCATTACTACGAAAGGAAAACTTGTCGGTGGAAATGCAGGAATTGTTAGCGGAGAATTAAGCAATACACTGATTGAAGGAACGTTGAATTATAGCAAGCAATTCAAAGAGAAGCATTCCTTAAATGTTATGGTCGGCAATACATTTCAACAATTCGATCAACGAACATTTAGTGCTAGTGCACAAGGATTTGATTCAGATGTAATAGGAACAAACAATCTGGGATTAGGAACTGCAATTTATAATACCGTTGGTAGTAATACAACAAAAAGAAGATTACTTTCTTATTTGGGTCGTATTAACTATAGTTTCGATAATCGGTATTTAGTTACCGGGTCTGTTCGTGCAGATGGCTCATCTAACTTTGGAGTAAACAACAAATACGGTGTTTTCCCTTCATTTTCAGGAGCATGGAAAGTTAGCGAAGAGAATTTCTTAAAAGGAAATAAGGTTTTGAGTACCTTAAAACTTCGGGTTGGTTGGGGACAAATCGGAAATGATGATATTGGTATAGGTAAAGCAATTACAACCTATTCTGGATCGGGCAAAACCATTTTGGGAGAAACTCAAAATACTGCTATTGCGCCCTCAAGAATCCCAAATCCAGACCTAAAATGGGAAACCTCAGAACAAACCAACTTTGGGGTTGATTTTGCTTTTATCAATGGAAGGATTGCTGGATCTGTAGATTATTTCCTAAAAACAACAAAGGATTTGTTGCTGGACCTTCCAGTTCCGACTACAACTGGTTTTACTTCATTCACCAGTAATGTTGGACAGGTAAATAATAAGGGATTTGAATTTTCTCTTACATCAAAAAATCTGGTTGGAGTTTTTAATTGGGAAACTACTTTTAATTTGGCCACACTAAAAAATGAAGTTGGTAATTTAGGTCCGATTTCAGAGATAATTGTTTCTAATTCAGATCCAGGGGTGATTGTTCGGCCAGGAGAAGCAATGTTTTCATATTATGGATATCAGGCTGAAGGAGTTTTCCAAACAGCTGAGGAAGTAGCTGCTTCAGCGCAAAAAGCAGTGGCAAAGCCAGGCGTTCCTAAATGGAGAGATGTAAATCAAGATGGTCAAATTACAGATAAGGATAGGGTTATTCTTGGAAATCCTTTCCCAAATTTCACATTTGGTTTGACTAATGTTTTTAGGTATAAAAATTTAGAATTAAATGTTTTTATAGAAGGTTCGCAAGGGGCTGAAATGTTTAATTGGCAGGTTGTTGATGCTCTTTATGCAAACGACCCTTACCGGAACAGAATGGCAGAACCATTGTTAAACCGTTGGACCGCAAATAATCCAACCAATAAATGGCCTTCAGGAATTAATTCTTCTCTTTATCAGGGTGATAAAACAAATAGTTTTACTGTCCTTGATGCATCATATGTTCGACTAAAAACAATTCAACTTACCTACAATTTACCTTCAGCGAAAATAAAGCCATTACTTCAATCGGCTCAAATCTATGTAGCTGGTGATAATGTGGCGATGCTGACTGATTATCCGGGATTTGACCCTGATGTCAATTCTTCGGGTCAGGGAAATGTTCGGGCAGATAGAAACGCATATCCTGCTGCACGATCAATTATATTCGGAATAAAAATAGGATTTTAAAACTTAAAGAGATGAAGAAGAATAACATAAGTAGCATTGCTATTTTACTATTTTCAATGCTAATGTTTATAGTAAGTTGTACTAATGTATTAGAAATTGAACCTGTATCACAATACGGAGCTAATTTTCTTTCTACAAAGACGGGTGTTAATGCTGTACTTAACTCGGCCTATGCTAATGGCCAATTCATTCAAGATGAGGGCGTAAACAGAATCTATGTAGAAGAATCGACCACTGACGTTTTTGTAAATTTCAGAGGCTTTCTGAATGGAAACCTCCAGTATATTATGGATTATTCTTGGGGAACATCACATACTTATCTGGTTAATTTTTGGAATAATAACTACCGCGCCATCCGAGATGCAAATATTGTATTGGAGGCTGTTCCTGACCATCCAGGACTTACTACGGCGGAGAAAAATCAATTTGAGGGTGAAGCACGTTTTATTCGGGGAACAGCATATTCGTTTCTTTACGGTTGGTATGGCCCGGTTCCAATTGTTAAAAGCTCAACTGATGATAAATTTCCAGCTAAAGCTTCAGAAGATGAAATAAAAGCCTTTATTATAAACGACCTTACAAAAGCTTCCGAATTGTTATCTACCAAATCGAGCCAGATTGGGCGTGCAACAAAAGGATCAGCCTTAGGTGTTTTGGCCGAATTTTATAATAATACCAAGCAATGGACATTAGCCGCTTCTACCGCAAAGCAAGTTATGGATCTGGGATTGTACAAGTTGTGGCCTGATTTCACAACGTTATTTGCCCTTGCTAATGAAGGAAATAGTGAGATGATTTACGTATTTCCTGCCATTGCAGTTGAACCGTATGGTAACGTATGGGTTGCAAACGCATTACCCCCGCTTTATAATACGCCTATAATGAATACAGCAACACAGGTATGTATGCCCGTACAATTTTATAATACATTTACTACGGGCGATCATCGCAAAGACCTTATTCTTGCCAATTATACCGATAAGAATGGGAAATTGGTTGATCTGACTACAGGCGTTGAATATCAAAACCCCCGAAGCCTGAAGTATCCTCTTGATCCGAATGCGCAGAACAGGTCGGGTGGCGCCGATTTCCCTATTATTAGGTATGCAGATGTATTGTTAATTCGTGCTGAAGGACTGGTAATGTCTTCCGGAACAGTATCTTCCGAAGCTCTTAGTCTTTTGAACCAGATAAGAAATAGGGCAGGCTTGGCCAGTTTAACCTCAGCTGACCTTCCAGACAAAAATACCTTTATAACACAACTTTTAAAGGAAAGAAGCTGGGAATTTTACAGCGAAGGAAAGAGAAGAGAAGATCTAATACGCCACGACCTGTTAATTCAGAATGCTTTGGCTCGTGGGAAAAATGCAAAAGCATATCAAGTCAGGTTTCCAATTCCTCAAAGCGATATTGATGCGAACAAAAACCTGATTCAAAATGAAGGTTATTAATTATTAGTTCAACCACTGCAAGGAGTTGACAAGAGCAGCAAATACAGATTCTTGTCAACTTCTTGTGTTTTATTTTGATATATGACACTATTAAATAAAATTAGAACACACACCTTTAAGGTTGCGTTTCTAGCTCCAATCTTTGTTTTACCAACCCTTAGTAAAGGACAAGATAAATTAAAACCAAATATTATTCTGATCATGTCAGATGATATGGGATTTTCGGATATTGGTTGTTATGGGGGAGAAATTAAGACTCCTAATCTTGATAAACTGGCCAATACAGGACTTCGTTTTACACAATTTTACAATACTGCAAGATGTTGCCCCACCAGGGCTTCTTTGCTTAGCGGACTATATCCTCATCAGGCCGGTATAGGTCACATGACAAATCCATCAGAAAACCCTAAGGGGTATGATTATGAACTTCCCGGATATCGGGGATTTTTAAACAAAAACTGCATGACCATTGCCGAAGTTCTTAAGCAGTCAGGCTATTCAACAATGATGACAGGTAAATGGCATCTGGGAATGAACGGAAAGGATCAATGGCCACTTCAGCGTGGGTTTGACAAATATTACGGAATATTGGATGGGGCCTGCAATTATTTTGAACCAAAATATCCACGGGGAATAACTTCAGGAAATGATACCATATCGATTCATGACAAAAACTACTATTCTGCAGATGCGTTTACCGAAAATGCCATTAAATTCATTCATGAGTCAAAAACGAGTAATCCGGAGAAACCTTTCTTTCTTTATTTAGCTTATAATTCCCCGCATTGGCCTTTACAAGCTCCAAAAGAAGACATTGACAAATATCGTGGCCGATATAATAACGGTTGGCAGGCAATACGGATGGAACGTTACAAGCGGATGATAAAAATGGGAATCATTGACTCCGCCTGGGACCTTTCAACTCAGGATTCAAACGATTGGGATACCTTATCGGATGAAAAGAAAAAGGAGATGGAGCTCCGTCGGGAAATTTATGCGGCCCAGGTTGATCGAATGGATCAGAATATAGGCCATCTGGTCGAATATCTGGAGCAAAATAAACTTATTGATAATACAGTTATTGTATTTATTGATGATAATGGAGCATGTGCAGAAGGTGGCGAATTAGGTGGTGGCCCTGCCAGGCAGTTGGAAACAAAAGAAGGCTATTTTCTGACTTATGGACAGTCATGGGCAAATGCCTCAAATACACCTTTTAAGCTGTATAAACATTGGATTCATGAAGGAGGTATCTCATCTCCATTAATTGTTCATTGGCCAAACGGTATCAAAAAAAATGATGAGGGTAAGCTGGTACATCAATACGGTTTTTTGCCTGATATTATGGCGACGTTTGTTGACCTTTCCAATGCAAAATACCCATCAGTATTTAATGGAAATAAAATTCAACCTCTCGAGGGGAAAAGTTTAATTCCTCTTTTTAAAGCTGAAGATAAACCGGTGCATACCGAACCAATATTTTGGGAACACGAAGGGAATAAAGCTGTCAGGTTGGGGGATTATAAATTAGTAATGGCTTGGGATGATCAAGCTCCCGACAAATGGGAATTATATAATATCTCAAAAGACCGAACTGAAATGCATGACCTGGCTAACCAGATGCCCGAAAAAGTAAATGAAATGAAAAAAATGTGGGAAGCCTGGGCTAAGCGTGCAATGGTTGAACCCTGGACAAAAATAAGATTGCTGGAGCAAGCTAAAAATAGCAAGTGATTTAATAACGCAAGAACTTAAGAACAATATCGTATAAATGTTAGGCTCAAATATTCACCTAATTATTAAAAAAACATACTTATGAAACGAGCCATGAGGAAGTAATCCTCACACAATAGGATGACTATTCAGGCGAGTTCTATCGGGCAATAAAAAAAATAAATTATAATCTGATGAAACGAATTACTTTATTTTCGATGGATTTAGCTGCTGCACGCCAAAACCTCAGGCTAAACAGGAAAACTGCTTTACCCTGAAAGCTGAAGATTTTCAAAAAACAATCGGATGGTAAGCAAACCAACCTGTATTTCCTGAAAACGGAGATATTCAGGCAGAAATTATCAAATTATAGCGGTCGTATTGCTGGCCTTTGCACTTCGGATAAAAGATTAAAGGAAAAATTATAAAGGTATCCAGCTTAAAATTGAGTGAGATTAATTGATTGGAATAGAATCCAATATTGACAAGACTTTTGCATGAATTCAGAATAACTAAATCGATAGATATCTGTTGATTTAATCAGACCCATTCGGAAAAGGAAAAGTAAATGATCAGAAAGAAGTGAGTTTAAAGGTTTAAAATATAAGGTTATTATCCAGTAGTATTAAGTCGAATTTGATGCGAAATTGGCTTTTCGTATTCATGATTCGATAATTTTTTCCAATTTCTTTTGAATGTATTAATGCGTTAATATTGATGCCTATGGTTTTAAAATACATTTTTTATAACCTTTTTATATGATTCTTTTAGGGAAAACCTTAGGTTTGAATTTTTAATAAAGCAAATCAACTCGTAACCTAATGATCATTTTTATTTGAATGAGGCAATTAGCTGAAAATACCGATGATAAAGCCTTGTGGCAAGAACTTAAAGCAGGAGATAAAAGCTGCTTTAATCGGCTTTTCAGAAAATATTACTCCGAGTTGTATTACTATGGCATTAAGATTATTTCAGATTCGGACATCGTAAAAGAAAGTATTCAGGAGGTTTTCGTTCGTGTTTGGGAAACTCGCAACAACCTGGCGAATGTCGAAAATGTAAAATCTTACCTGATCGTTTCGGTTAAACGGATGATTCTCGTTCAAAAAGGGAAAGTCAAGGATAAAAATAATGTCGAAATTGGAACAGCCGAAAGTTATTCGTTCTTCTTTGATATAAATGAATTTGAAAAGCACGAGGAAATCCCGGAAGATATCCGTAAAATGATTTTAACCGCCATCAATTCATTAACCAAAAAACAGCGCGAGCTGATTATGCTGTTTTTTTACCACGAATTGCCTTATGCTGAAATTGCTCCAATATTGGAAATCGGCATTCCTGCTGTACGAAATCTG
Source organism: Bacteroidota bacterium (assembly GCA_023251455.1). Lineage (GTDB taxonomy): Bacteria > Bacteroidota > Bacteroidia > Bacteroidales > Prolixibacteraceae > Aquipluma. Next base: position 9,476 of record JAHEYT010000023.1, on the reverse strand, counting down.
ATGTACCGTACCCTAATTCACCTGAGAGAATCGATTGGTGAAAGGTCGATCAACACCATGAAAAACATGTTTTTTCTACTTTTTTCATACGTTTCAGTAAAAAAGGTAGAATAATTTGATGATGCCTTTCAGATTTATCTCTCTATAAATACGAAATCTCTTTCTTGCTCAGTTGAAATGAAAAATGATAGTACCATAAAGATGGTATGCTTTATGCAACATTTAAGGGATTGACTAAAATTTTTGTCTGTCGCATTTTTGAGCCTGAAAAATAAAACTCAAATTGATGACAAAGATGGAAACGAATAATTCATATACTTATCTGAAAGCTATAAACTTAAAGCCTTTAGATCAAATGAAAGACATAAGTTAGCAACACGGCTTGCTACTAAAAGCAAATTTTAAAAATGAAACGAACTGAAGATATTTCAATACTTATTACAGATAAGAGTTTCCAGAAGATACTTTTAGAATGGGGTGATTTAACTGAAACACGAAAAGCTGAAATATATTCAGAATATGAACTCACCGCCGACGATATGGTCGTTTTGCAGCAGATGTGGCTCAGTCTCGATTTTCGCACATTTGAACATCCAGAGTCGGAAGTTGAAAAAGCTTTAGAAGAAACCATTTGGAAGCTGTCTGAACGAAACAATAGTTCAAGCCAAAGTACACCACTTCGAAAATTATATGAACAATTTGCCCGGATAGCAGCAATTCTGATTATCCCCGTCATTTTTTATACAACCTACATTCAATTCTTTGGTCAGGATAAAGCAATAACGGAAGTAGCTTCGCAACAAATCACCATTACTTCGCAGGCTGGAACAATTACTAAGCTCGCCTTACCCGATGGAAGTAAGGTTTATCTGAATTCCGGAAGCACTATTTCGTATCCTACCAAGTTTGACGGACATTCGCGAAATGTGGCATTGACAGGAGAAGGATACTTTGAAGTTGTTAAGAACATGAAAGTGCCGATGGTAGTTTCAGCCGGGAATGTCAACCTGAAAGTTTACGGAACCTCGTTTAATGTTAATGCACGCTTAATTGAAAATTCAGTTAAGGTTACTTTAGTGGAAGGAAGTGTTGCATTATCGTCGTCAACCGGGAAGATTGAAGGTGAGAATGAATTTTTCATTACTCCCGGACAAACAGCAACTTACAACGAAGATTCGAAGAATTTAATTTTACAAAATGAGGATACCTTTTTCTATACAGCCTGGAAAGATGGTGTTCTGATATTCAGGAACAATACGTTTGAAACGGTGCTTAAACAGTTGTCATATAAATTCAATGTAGATATTGAGTTGAGAGAAAGGAGTCTGGCTTCGATATCACTCGATGCAACATTCAGGGATGAAAACATCAACGAAATCTTGAGATTATTGGCACTAAGTACTCCATTTCAGTTCTATTACGGAACTCCTCAGAAATTACATGACGGAACCTTTGCAAAAAGTAAAATATTTATTGAAAAGAAATAAAAGCTAAACAAAGTGCCTATGGGATAAAATAAATGCAAGGAGAAGTTACGACCTTCCCCTTGCATTACTGAATTAATCAATTTGAAACAACCAATTAATTAACACAAAAGTATGAAAAAAAATGACGTTTATGAGTCGGGTGGGATAGGTATATCCTTCCTGAAAAAAAACCTATTGAAAATGAAACTGACTATTCTAATTTTTTTGTTGAGCCTTGCGCAACTAATGGCCTCACAAAGTTTTGCTCAATCAGCACGGTTAACTCTGAATCTGAAAGATGCTAGTGTTGAGGAAGTTCTTATGAAAATAGAAAAGCAAAGTAATCTGTTTTTTATCTATAACCGAGAGGTTGTTGATGTGGACAGAAAAGTTGATGCCTCCTATGTCAATCAGAAGGTGGCTGACGTTTTGACTGGACTATTTCGTGGAACTGGCGTTGAATATGAAATACAGGATCGTCATATTATTTTAAAAAGCAGTGTATCCGAAAATAGTCAGCAAAAAGCTATTTCAGGTAAAGTTACCGACACTGCCGGATCTCCGCTTCCCGGCGTATCAGTAGTAATTAAAGGCACAACCGAGGGTACAATTACCGATTCAAATGGCAATTATTCATTCCCCAAAGTTGATGATAATACAACGATGGTGTTCTCGTTTGTGGGAATGAAAAGCCAGGAAATTGTGGTGAAAGGGAAAACTTCTCTAAATGTTACGCTGGAAGAAGAAACGGTAGGTATAGAGGAAGTCGTAGCTATTGGATACGGTAAAGTTAAAAAGAGCGACCTGACTGGTTCTGTTTCTTCATTCCGGAAAGATGACTTAAATAAGGGTGTAAGCTCAACAATGACGGGGCTTCTACAAGGTAAAGCTGCCGGTGTGCAGATTACTCAGGCCAGTGCCGAACCCGGTGGTGGAACTACTGTGCAGATTCGTGGAGCAGGCTCAGTAAATGCAGGATCAGGACCTTTGTATGTTGTTGATGGTTTGCCTATCGAAAATGGACAGGTAATTTCCGGTGGTGGTTCAACAATGCCCGACATCCGTGTTCCGCGTAGTCCGCTCAGCAGCATCAATCCTTCCGATATCGAATCAATTGAAGTTTTGAAGGATGCTTCTGCAACTGCAATTTACGGAGCCAGGGGAGCCAATGGTGTAATTTTGGTAACAACTAAAAAAGGTTCAACGGGAGGCATGAAAATTACTTACAGCGGTTATTCAGGTATCCAGACCCCAATTAACATGATTGATGTGCTTAATGCCGAGGATTACAAAAGCATACTAAATAAGATTTTGGATACTCCGGGATCGAATGTTTCAGCAACAGAACGTGTTGGTGATATTCAGAATGGCGGTACCAACTGGCAAAATGAATTACTGCGTGAGGCTATCGTTCAAAGCCATAGCTTGTCGTTCACCGGTGGAAATAATGGAACCAAGTACTTTGCTTCAATGAATTATTTCGATCAGGATGGAGTTTTAAAAACGTCTGGATATAAACGTTACGATTCAAGATTAAATCTTGAACACCGGGTCGATAAAATGCTTTTTGGTGTTAATTTCTCGACTTCTTATACACACGACAATATTGTTCCGGTTGGTTTTAGTACCAACGAAGAAGGTAGTGCGCTTTATGATGCAAGAGGTTTTGACCCTACTTATAGTATTTACGATGCTGCCGGTGCATATCAGACATCTTCGATGTTAAATCTGGATAATCCTTTGGCAATGCTTTATGGCAAAACCAGCGAGACTGATAACTACAGAACACTGGGTACTGTGTACGGAGAATACACAATTTTAAAAGACTGGACTGCAAAACTGAATGTTGGTATTGATACCCGGAATAGCCGCAGAGACAGTTATGTGTCGCGCTTAACCAAAGACGGCAGAGCCAATTCCGGGGTTGCCACCATCTTGACTGGTACACGAAACAATTACCTGGGCGAATTCACTACAACATACAATCGTGAGTTAAGCAACAAAAGCAGTTTTACGGCTATGGCTGGTATTACTTATCAGAAATTTGTCGGTCTTAATTTCGAAGGCACGGGAAAAGGATTTCCGGTTGATGAGACAAAAACCAACAACATGGGAATGGCTAATGCCGCGTATTACACCATGAGCAGCTCAAAAAACAACAACAAGCTTCTTTCATACATTGGCCGGTTAAACTACAACCTGTTAAACCGGTTCCTTTTCACTACTACTTTACGTGTCGACGGATCTTCACGCTTTGGAGAAAACAGCAAATATGGCTATTTCCCTTCAGGAGCATTTGCCTGGAAAATGAGCGAAGAGGAATTTATCAAAAACCTGAACCTTTTTAGTTCATTGAAATTCCGTGCCAGTGTTGGTCGTACAGGTAATCAGGACATTGGGAATTACCTTTCGCTTACCACTTTCGGAACAGGCGCTTCGGTTATTTTAGGCGGACAACAATACGTAACACTTTCTCCAACCCGTTTGGCCAATCCAAATCTGAAATGGGAAACAACCGAACAGATCAACGTTGGTTTCGATATGGGATTTCTTGCCAATCGCATCTCAGCTTCAGTTGATTATTTCCGGAAAAATACATTCGACATGTTGTTCGATTTACCTGTTCCTGCATCTACTGGTTATACTTCAATCATGTCGAATATTGGGAATATTAAGAATGAGGGTTTTGAGTTAACCATCGATTCAAGAAACCTTCAGGGTAAACTAAAATGGAACACCAGTTTGAATATCAGCACCTTGAATAACAAGGTAACCGATACTGGCGCCATTAGCCAGATACTTCATACTGATGCCGGTCAGTCAACAACTCAGATTGCGATAATTAAAGTTGGCGAAACACTGAATTCATTTTACGGTTATAAAACCGATGGCATCTGGCAAACTCAGGCCGAGATTACCGCTTCAGGAACAAAAGATCCGGTTAAACCTGGCGATGTAAAATATGTTGATCAGAATGGCGACCATGTTGTAAATACCAACGATCGAGTTATTTTGGGTAAATCAATACCTTCATTAACAGTAGGTTTGACCAATAACCTGTCATACAAAAACTTCACACTCAATTTCTTTATCGATGCCGCCACTGGTGTTAGCATGCTGAACAACTCAAAAGTTGAAACTTACTATCCGGTGAGCCACCGTCGTAACCGAATGGCTGAGCCTTATCTGAATCGCTGGACTGCCGAAAATCCTTCAACCAAATATCCATCGTTTGTTAATCCTGCAGGTCAGGGAAATAAAGCGGTGAGCGATTTAACTGTTGAAGATGCTTCGTTTGTTCGACTACAGTCGGTACAGTTGAGCTATGATCTTCCGTTGAAAAATCATAAAATTTTCGATCGGGTAAACATATACGTTAGCGGTCAAAACTTATACACTCTGACAAATTATTCAGGACAGGACCCTACGACTAACTCCAATGGAAACAGCAGTTTGAAAATTGATTTCAACTCTTACCCTGTTTCCAGAACATACACTTTAGGAATTGAATTAGGTTTTTAATTTAAATCGGGTAACATTATGAAATTAAGATATATATATTCATCTGTTTTGCTGGTATTTGCACTATTGTTTACCGGCTGTAAAGAGCAACTAAAAGAAGAAGTCTTTTCACAACTCGATCCGCAGGCATTGTTCAGCTCTGCCAACGGAATTGAACGCGTTTTATTTAGTGCATACCGTGATGCACAGATTACCGATAATTTTGGGGGCAACGTATGGTTTCAGGAAGAATGGACCTGCGATCAATTCTGGGAAACCGGAGGCGCAGTAAACCTGCAGGCTGTTGTCATGTTGGCCTTCACCTGGGACGCATCTTATCCGACTCACTGGACTGGCTTATGGAACAACTGTTATTATTCCATCAGGAACTGCAACCTAGTTTTAGAGAATATCGACCAATCGCCCGTTGATGCTACGACCAAAGAGCGATTAAAAGCTGAAGCCCGCTTTGTGAGGGCATCTGCATTCTATATCCTTTATACAGAGTGGGGCCCTGTTCCATTGCGCTTAACAACTTCAGGAGATAATGCACTGGCTCGCTGTACCGATGCTGAAATGCAGGCCTTTCTTGAAAAAGAATTCACCGAAGCTGCCAATGTACTTCCAAACAATGGCGAAATTTCGGGTTACCAATACGGAAGAGCCACTAAAGGCGCAGCGTTGGGCTACCTTACTAAGTTTTTCCTGAATACCAGGCAGTGGCAAAAATGTGCCGATGCAGCTAAAAAACTGATGGATCTGGGAAAATACGAATTATGGTCGGATTACACCACCCTGTTTGCGGTTGATAATGAGACTAAACAAAAGGAATTTGTTTGGGTTTACCCATGCAGTCCGCTAACTCCGGGTAATGAATTTATGAATGGGATGTTTCCTCCGGAATATAAATCGAAAGTTGACGGAACTTATCCATTTCTGTCAAATATGCGTAACTGGGCACGCATGGACCGCATAAAAGATTCTTTCTACAATTCTTTCAATCCGGCCGATAAACGCAAAAATGTGATTATTTCTGAATACATTAATACCGCAGGAAAGACAATTTCACTACTGAATCAGGACAACACCCGCTCGTTTAAATATCCGCCAGATCCAAATGCAGTAGCTAACAGTCATGGAAACGATTTAGCCGTTATCCGTTATTCTGACATTCTGCTTTCGCGTGCCGAAGCATTAAATGAACTGACAGGGCCAACTCAGGAAGCATTGGATTTGATTCAGAAAGTAAGAGATCGTGCAGGATTAACAACTCCGCTTGTGCTAGCTGATTATAGCAAAGAAAAACTTCGCGACCGTATTTTGGACGAACGCGGCTGGGAATTTTTCGGCGAAAGACTCCGGAGGCAAGATTTGATCCGTCATGGAAAATTTGTAAGCTCAGCTATTGCACGTGGTGTTAAAAATGCTGACGATCACCACAAACTCTTTCCAATTCCACAAACTGAAATTACAGCAAATCCGCTGTGTAAACAGAATCCAGGATACTAATCTGTAAACAAATAAATTATCAATTCATCCCTGCATCGAATATGCAGGGATGAATTATTTGATTTTCTCTTCCTGAAAGATTCATTCTTTTTGACGATTATACGAACTGATTTCGTCACATCAGTCTAACACCAACTAAAAATGAAAAATACCGTCAGTTTTTCTTTCGGTGCCATTTCGTTATTGGCTTTCAGTTTACAAGCATCAGCTCAGCAAAAGCCCAATATTGTTCTTTATTTAGCCGACGATCAAAGCTATTCTGACGTGTCGGTTTATGGCGCAAAAGGATTGCAAACGCCAACGGCCGAATTGCTAGCCAAAGCCGGAATTACATTTACAAATGCTTTTGTGGCATCACCAGCCTGTGCGCCCAGCCGTGCAGCATTGCTTACCGGACTAATGCCTGCCCGCAACGGCTCCGAAGCCAATCACACCTATCCCAAACCCGGGACACTGGTTCTGACCAGAAAATTGCAGGAATCAGGATATAAAGTCATTGGGTTCGGCAAGGTGGCTCACGACATGATGAACTTGACTTGTGGATTCGATTTTTATTCCGAACCACGTGTAAATCTTTATTCTAATATTTCAGAATACTTTCGCACGAATGCCGTAACACAACCGGTTTGTCTGCTGGTGGGCGATCATCGTCCGCATGTGCCCTGGACAGCGAAAAGTATTTACAACCCTGCAACTGTAAAATTGCCCCCATACTTTATCGACACCAAAGAAACCCGGCAACTTTGGTCACAATATTGCTCCGAAATCACTGGATTTGATGAGGAGATGGGTCAGGTTTATCAACTTGCCCGCGAGAAGTTTGGAGATAATTTTATTTTTATTTACTCCGCCGATAATGGCAGGCAATGGCCTTTTGCTAAGTGGAATTTATACGATCAGGGCATCAAAGTTCCGCTGATTGCTGTTTGGCCGGGACATATCAAACCCAACACACGAACCAATGCTTTGGTTAGTTGGGTGGATATTTTCCCAACCCTTCTGGCTTTGGCCGGAAGCAAAATGCCTCCTGATCTGGATGGAAAATCGTTTAAAAAGGTATTGGAGGGGAAAACTGACCAATTCAGAAAATATATTTACACCACCCATAGCGGTGATGGAGAAATGAATGTTTATCCCATCCGCAGCGTGCGCGATAATCACTTTAAGTACATTCGAAACCTGTATCCAAATACTTATCATAGCAATCATTCCGACATTTTACGCAAACCAAATGCCGCTTCGTACTGGGATTCATGGGATGAGGCTGCCCAAACCAATCCAAAAGCAGCTTCTATCATTCAAAAATATTACGTTCGGCCTGCCGAAGAATTTTACGACATTCAGAATGATCCGGATGAGCAAATCAACTTAATAGACTGTAAGACTTATCAGAAAGAGATCAGTCAGATGAGTAAGCTTTTGAACGAATGGATGAACGAGCAGGGCGATTCCGGTAAGACCTATGAAAAGCCATATCCGGTTTTGGGTCCGACACCGCACGAATTGAGAATTAAAGAATAACTCTGAACCTAACCATGAAAAACAAATACATATTATCTGCCCTTGCCACTTGCGCAACATTCACCTTAAGCGCTCAAAAAGCTGAAAAGCCAAATCTGGTTTTGTTCCTGGCTGATGATTGTTCGTATTTCGATCTGGCTTGCTATGGAAGCACAGATTCTAAAACTCCAAACATCGACAGGTTTGCAACCGAAGGTGTTCGGTTAACAAAAGCCTACCAGGCCGCGCCAATGTGTTCGCCTACACGCCATAACTTGTTTACAGGATTGTGGCCGGTAAAAACGGGAGCTTATCCCAATCATACCATGGTCAAAGAAGAAACGCTCAGCATCGTTCAACACTTAAGGCCTGCCGGATACAAAGTGGCACTTATCGGGAAATCGCATGTGCAACCCGGTTCGGTTTTCCTATGGGACCTGTACGCGCCGCTAACCAAAAGCAACGACATAAATTTTGCAGCGGTCGATTCGTTTATCAATGTATGCACAGCTAACCATGAGCCATTCTGTCTGTTTGTAACCTCCAATCAGCCGCACACTCCCTGGAACAAGGGAAATCAGACAATGTTTAATCCAGAAAAGGTAAAGCTGCCGCCTTATTATGTCGATATTCCTGAAACCAGGACCAATTTCTGTAAATACTTGGCCGAAGTCAATTACATGGATCAGGAATTTGGAACCTTACTCGACAAACTGGATAAGAAAGATCTAGCCGATAAATCGGTGGTGGTATATTTAAGTGAACAAGGCAACAGCCTGCCTTTTGCCAAATGGACCTGCTACGATGTTGGTGTTCATTCGGCCTGTGTGGTGCGCTGGCCGGGAACAATAAAACCCAATACAACTTCCGATGCTTTGGTTGAATATGTCGATATTTTACCAACTTTTCTGGAAATAGCTGGGATAAAACCATCAGTTCCACTTGATGGGAAAAGCTTTGTTCCAGTATTGAAAGGTGAGGAGAAAGAGCATAAACAATATACATTTTCGCTACAAACGACACGTGGAATTTACAGTGGAAGTGATTATTACGGCATTCGTTCCGTGGCCGATAAAAAGTACAGATACATTCTCAATTTAACTCCGGAAGTTGCTTTCCAGAATACTGAAGTGGTTGGGCGCCTGTTTAAACAGTGGCAGTTGAAAGCGCAGACTGATACGCTTGCCCGTTGGATAACAAACCGGTTTCAGCATCGTCCGGCTGTTGAGCTTTACGATCTGGAAGTTGATAAATATTGCATGAATAACATTGCCGGAAAGCATGAAAATAATCTGATTTTGGAACGGATGGATAAAGTTCTGAAAGAATGGATGGCTTCCTGTGGCGATGAAGGACAGGGCACCGAGATGAAAGCACTCGAACGTCAGTTTAAAAATCCCGATGGTTCGATCGGCGAACAAAATTAACTGAACAAAAATGAATAAAACCAGTATTTTAACATTTGGGGCAGCATTAACTTGCAGTGTGGCATTCGCTCAA
>JAHEYT010000008.1 GCA_023251455.1 Bacteroidota bacterium | reverse complement strand
CGCATCCCGGAAAAGTCAAGGGTGGCTTTTCCCTTCACACTGCCCACCAACGCCACACTTCGTGCTTGGTCAGCTTTTCAAAACGCTTAGTAAACCTGTCTAAAGGGGTTTGAAAACCAGACATTCGCCCTTGACAAGAATCCGGTCTGCTCAATGGTTCCCGGCTCAAAATTAACCGGCGAGCCAGACCAACCCGGAGTTAACTGATGGGTGCCAAAATAAATCCGCAGGCCCTATGTTTGTAAATTGAAGCATAAGTCTGGCTATTTATTAAATTTAACATGCTACAGTTTAATTTATAAAAACCATTCTTATGCTTACACAAGGTAACAAAATTGATTTTAATGGCCAACACTTTTATGTTGGCTTAGATGTACACCTAAAAAGTTGGAAGGTTACGATTATGACCGAAAAACTGATCTTAAAAACGTTTTCTCAAGATCCTAAGCCTGAGCTTCTTCATCAACATCTGGTCCGAAATTACCCGAACGGAATTTACCATTCAGCCTATGAAGCCGGATTTTGTGGATACTGGATTCATAATAAACTAAAAGCTTTAGGTATTGATTCAATTGTAGTTAACCCCGCTGATATTCCGACTACGAATAAAGAAAAGGTTAATAAGACTGATAAAAGAGACAGCAAAAAAATTGCGAAATCTTTGAGGAGCGGTGACATGAAAGCAGTTCATGTACCTTCACTAAAAACGCTGGAGGACAGAGGCCTTGTGCGAACACGAGGCACCTTGGTTAAAGACCTTAGTAGGAACAAGAACCGGATAAAATCATTCTTGTATTTTCATGGGATTGAGATGCCTGAGGCATTTAAAAATTCAGCAACTCATTGGTCTAGACGATTTATGACATGGCTAAAGAGTATCGAACTCACAGAAAGTAGTGCGAAAAGATCACTGGCCCTTATAATTGATGAGAGCCAGCATTTGCGATTGGTCATATTAAATGCTACTCAGGAGATTCGAAATTTGTCTCAGAGCGAGCAATATGTTTCTAAAGTCAATTTATTGAGAACGATTCCAGGTATTGGTGCTTTAACAGCAATGATCATACTAACAGAAATTGAAATGATCAACAGGTTCTCAAACTTTGATCAGTTGTGCAGTTTCATTGGGTTAATCCCATCTACAAACTCAAGCGGAGAAAAGGATGTAGTTGGAGAGATTACCCATCGAGGAAACAATTTTTTGCGAAGTGCAATTGTCGAGAGTGCCTGGATTGCTGCAAGGAGGGATATGGCATTAAATAAAAGCTATCACGACTATTGTAAGCGAATGGAGCCCAATAAGGCAATTATAAGGATTGCAAGAAAATTATTAAACAGGATCAGGTTTGTACTAAAAAACGATCAACCTTATGTTTGTTCAGTGGTCAAATAAAATATTAAGCTATAAAAACACCTTCTGTGAGACCGCTACTGCTGCCCTTCAGTTCTGAATTTTAGAATCTGCTATCTGCAGGCTACGGCTCACATCTTATAAAAAATAAAGCGAGGCAATACAGCCCGGACTAGTCCGGTTCTGTTGATAGAAGGTTGTTTTTATAGATATAGTTCCTCCGAATTTCCGTTCCGAAAATTTGGAGTTGAGTTTGTATTAGCCATAAGTGGCAATGAAATACAAAAAGAGCCTCTTTCAAAAAGAAGCTCTCAACTGTATTTCACAGCCATAAATCCTATTGCTGGTGAGTTGCTCTCCAGCAGAGCTCACGTCCTCTTCAGATTTATAAAGTAAAATTACTGAAAAATAATTCGTCAGATTCTTGCTTTTCAACATAGAAGGGCAGCGGCATTATACTATGAATTATTATTTTATAGATGTTTCCGCCTATACGGCACTGAAAAACAATGCAGAAAATGAAGCAGTTGACCTGATTCAAAAGTTTCACCGCTTCGTTATTTCAGACGAAGATTTAAAGCCATTGGTTGAGTTTCTTTCAGAACAAATCAACCGCATCAATAAAAAGCATAAGCGATGTACAGATATCCGGTTCAGTTTTAAGGAAGGCTATTCCGAAGGAAACTGGATTTTCGAGTTCTGCGACAGCTACAAGATCTCATTCCGGCTGGTCAGTAAAGGCATGGAAAAGATCATAAACAGCCAATGCCTTTCAAAGCCTGAATGGGGTGTATCACAACTTACTTTATTTTAATTCACACGGCGAGCCAGACCAGTCCTTAGTTTATGAAGGAAGCCAACATAAGTCCGCAAGGCAATGGATTATTAACAAACAACAGACCTCATCCATTTGCCAAATATCTTTTATAAACGATATACAGGTGCAGAAGTTTTTATTTTCCGTTTCTATTTCCCATCCAATTTCTTTAATATTCAATTAAAAATCACTGTATCCAAACTGCGTAAAACGCTTTTAAAATTTCTCTACCTTTACGACTGGAAAATCAACATATAGAATTAAATTTAATCATAGCTATATCGCTCATTAATTGCCGTTACCGATATCATTTTACTATCCAATGAAGGACTTTTTTCAGATTTTAAGGAGGTTTATACCCCCATATAAAAAGCAATTAATTCTAAATTTTCTGTTCAACTTGCTTTCAGCCCTATTCGCTGTTTTTTCAGTAACGATGCTAATTCCAATTCTAGAAATCTTGTTCGGACTCTCACAAGAAATCAAAGAATTAGTGCCTTGGGAAATGAATTTGGCTGCAATTAAACACAATTTTTACTATTACATCTGGGCATTTAAAGTTGCTCATGGAACTAGCCTTACACTTTTCTTTGTTGGACTTTATGTCATTGCTGCAAGCTTTCTGAAAGTTGGATTTTACTATCTGGGTGCTATTGAGGCCGTTTACATCCGAAATGGTGTAGTAAAAGACATTCGCGAACAAATATTCAATAAAATTATGAGACTTGCCCTTCCTTTCTTTTCAGAAGAACGAAAAGGCGATATTATTTCGCGCATAACCGGCGACGTCACTGAGGTAGAAAATTCAATCATGTCGTCTCTTGATATGTTCATGAAAAACCCCGTGATCATTATGGTTCTGATCTGTTCAATGCTGATTATGAGCCCAAGTATGACCCTTTTCATCCTGTTGGTATTGCCGGTTGCCGGATTTATCATTGGCCGCGTTGGTAGATCACTGAAAAGAGTATCTCGCGAAGGTCAGGATAAAATGGGTGAGATATTAACAGTTGTTGAAGAAACCCTAGGTGGGCTTCGGATCATTAAGGCTTTCAATGCTGAAAGGAAAATGAACGCTCGTTTCAATGTTGAATTGCGTGATTACCGGCACATCATGAACCGCCTGATGCGCCGCCGCGAACTGGCCCACCCTCTGAGCGAATTGCTTGGAACAGTTGTGATTATAATTGTAGTGTGGTATGGGGGAACCTTAATAATGAGCAAAGATAGTGAACTATCAGGTCCCGAATTTATAGCTTATCTTGCTATTTTTTACCAGATTATCAATCCAGCAAAAGCTTTTACCACAGCGTTGTACAGCATTCAGAAAGGATTAGCTTCCATGGAGCGTATCGATAAAATTTTAAAGGCCGAGATTACTATTCCAGAGGCACCAAATGCGCAATCTATCGACACCCTTAAAGACACCATTGAATACCGGAACGTTACTTTTGCATACGCAGAAAAAACTGTTTTAAACAATGTTTCATTAATAGTTCCAAAAGGAAAAACCATTGCTTTGGTTGGACAATCAGGAAGCGGAAAAACAACCTTCGTTGATTTGTTGCCGCGTTTTTACGATATGATTGGTGGCCAGATTTTGATTGATGGAGTTGATATTCGGGATGTCAAATTGCATGATTTACGCGATTTGATGGGCAACGTGAATCAGGAAGCCATATTGTTTAACGATAGCATATACAACAATATCGCTTTTGGAGTTGAGAACATAACCAGGGCCGAAGTGATTGCTGCTGCCAAAGTGGCCAATGCACACAATTTCATCATCGAAACTGAAAATAGTTACGCAACAGTAATTGGTGACAGGGGAAACAAACTTTCGGGCGGACAGCGCCAACGGCTAAGCATTGCCCGTGCCATCCTGAAAAACCCACCAATACTGATTCTCGACGAAGCCACCTCTGCCTTGGATACCGAATCGGAACGACTAGTTCAGGATGCACTTGAAACCCTGATGAAAAATCGCACGTCCATTGTGATCGCCCACCGTTTATCAACTGTTCGTAATGCTGATTTGATCTGTGTCTTCCACGAAGGTGAAATTGTTGAGCGCGGAACCCATGATGAATTAATTAAACAGGATGGCCGATACAAACGACTGCACAGTATGCAGATATTTTAGAATGCTGCCGTTTCAATCGAGATTAAAGGTTACTACATCGACCAGATCATTGATGGGGAACATATACAGAAGTATTCGACAGCGTTCAGTATAACAAAAAATGCAGATACCACTTTCAAAGCATCTGCATTTCTATTCGGACGAATTATCAAGTGCAATTCTAATATGTACAGATAAAAACTAATTTTCAGGTTCTGATAACAAATAGTAATCTTGTATTAAACGACCTTTCTTGTTTTTTCTGGAATACATATTGATTTTGTATATCTTTTCGATTTTGTACTTTTCAAACTGATTTCTGAGGATAGTTGAGTCACTTTCACTGGTCAACAGCGCAAATTGAGTTTCATCAGGTATCACAACCTGGTCTCCATCGTGTTTGATTATCGGAATTGGCTTTCCAAAATCCCATAAGATTTCGGGTGCAATTCCTGACAAACTATAGGTATTTACCTGATAGTGATCGGAAAGGGCCTTAGCACGACTAGCTGAAGCATATTCTGGATTTTGAATAAATTTTTTAGACATAGGGACTAGGGCAATCACGACAATCACAAAAACAGCTATCAAAGAATAAAATACCTGTTTAAAATTTTTATGACGGAGACCTTTCATTATAAGGAAGGCACTAATATACATCAGACAAGAAGCAATAACAGAAAGGATCACGTATTCCATTGTGCCGTCCTTTAGCAAGAAAATCAAGACCCCTGGAAATGCAAGTGCAATAATTGCAATTAATCCAAAAGAGAAATAGACTGTATTTTTTTCTCTTTTGGCCATGCTGTCATTAAAACTCCGAATCAGATATTCAATATAAAAACCAGTGGTTAATGCTAGCGGAATAAGAACAGGAACTAAATACCGCACTTTTTTTTCAGGAATAGCTGACAGTAACATTAATGCAGACAAAGTCCAAAGGAGAGCAAACCTGTAAACTTTCAAATTGCTGACTCTTGTCTTCAAATACGGATATGTTAATGTGATAAGCGAAGGAATTGCCCATAAACCACTTTGTAAGAAAAAGCTCCAATAATAATAAAATGGCTTGACTTCGTAACTTGCCCAGTTCGATGTTTCTTTGGAAGTAATGGCATTAAACGATTCAGGATCTTTCAGTCGCACATATACATACCAGGAAGCTCCGATAACAAGGCCTGACAATAACATATTCAGCAGATAGACCCACTTTCGCCGGAACGGAATTTTATAAACAATCCCGTAGCTGATAACGAATGGCATAAACATGGCATAAAAAGAAACCGGGCCTTTACTCAGGATCGAACAACCTAGAAAAATTCCCGACAGCAAACTGTTCCAAAGTTGACCAGAATCTTCGTTAAACAATTTCCAGAGGAAAAGCAGGCTCACCATCATAAAACTATGAGTGTACATATCCCATTGATTATCGCGTCCGGCAAAAAAAACGTAGAACGACGTTATAAGAATTAATCCGTTTCTTAAGCTGTGTTTCGAGTCCAATCCAAGTTTTATGGAGAAATAATAAAAAGCGAAAACCAGCATGAAAGTAATCGCAACCACAGGGAGCCTCAACGCAAAAAGCGAGTCAAATCCGAAAATTGATCCGGAAATAGCTGTTAGCCAGGTTGGTAATGGTGGTTTCTGATAACGAGGTTCGTTGTTTAGCGTAGTGAGTAAATACTCTTTATTCTGAACCATTTCACGCGCCGAAATAAAATTACGGGCTTCCATGATATTGATTTCGATTTTATCCAAACCAGAAAGTAACAATAATCCGGTAACAAAAAACAACAATGCAAGTTGTCTGATTGATTGAATTTTACTTTCCATATTTTTTCATGATATAGATGTTTCGGGAATAAATAATGATGCCTGAAAAATGACCGGCAAGAAGAACCGGGTCAAGTCTGAAAATAGCATAAATAAAAATAAGTAACGAACCTAAAAGGCTCAAAAGCCAAAAACCTAATGGAAGAACAGATTCTTTTACTTTTTCAGAATACAACCATTGATATACAAACCGAAGAGTGAATAACACCTGTGAAGCAACACCCAAAAACATCAAGGCAAAAGAAATATGCTCATTATTAAAGAGATTTGCCTTATCAATCACATTATTATTAAAGCCATAAATCAGGATCAAGGCGGGGAAAAAGTAAATAAAAATCTGCAACAATTTAGTCATCTTTTGCCATTCATGTTCCAGTTGCATATTTCTAATGTAGATATAATAAGTGATTACCTGCCCCAGCATAATGGAAAAATCGTCGCGCAGGTAGCCATAAATAAAAAGCAGGAAAGAAGCGAATAAACTGATCTCCCAGAAGAGATTGGGGGTAAGAACTTTTTTGTGTCTCTCGGAAATGATCCATTGCAAAAATATACGACTTGAGAATAATCCTTGTGCAAGAAATCCAATTCCAAGAATAAACCAATAGCTCATAAATTTAATGTATTAGATTCTTCAACCTTATAGTTGATATACTTCTTCTTCATCCATAGATAGGCAAAACAGTCCATTAATGGTCCAATCAACCGGTTCCAAAGGCTGAATTTCGACTTTCCTGCAACACGTGAAAAATGCTGCACCGGAATCTGAATTACCTTTCCATTCTGGAGCATCACCATTGCAGGCAAAAAGCGGTGCAATCCTTTAAACATAGGGATTCGCTTAGCAATATCTGTTCGTACAATTTTCAATGGGCAGCCAGTATCATCCATCCCATCGTGGGTAAATGCCCTACGAATACTATTAGCAATCAACGAAGAAAGGTTTTTTACAAAAGAATCTTTGCGGTTTTGCCTGACTCCGGTAACCAGATCATAATCATCTGCATATCCTAACAAAACATTGAAATCTTGTGGTGATGTTTGCAAATCGGCATCAATATAGCCGGTCCATGTAGTATCCGAATAATCAAACCCGGCTTTGATTGCTGCACTTAACCCGTAATTTCGGTTAAATGAGCAGTATGTGAACGACCAGGAACGGGTACAAATCTCTTTGATCTTTATCAAACTTCCATCCGAAGAACCATCATTTACAAACAAAACTTTGGTCTTCTTTTTCGCACATTTTAAGAATTGA
The DNA here is from genome assembly GCA_023251455.1 of Bacteroidota bacterium. Taxonomy (GTDB): domain Bacteria; phylum Bacteroidota; class Bacteroidia; order Bacteroidales; family Prolixibacteraceae; genus Aquipluma. The sequence continues at coordinate 5,516 of JAHEYT010000008.1, read as the reverse complement.
TTAAGCTCATGGTAAACTCGCTCAAGATTGTCCTCTTCATTGTATACCGGAATGATGATTGTCAATTCAAAATCCATATTTAGCCTTTTATTTTTAAATTTACTCCAATAATCTATCAGTCAACAGGTTTGTCTCTTATCTTTATATTGATTGGCAAACTGTTTTTCTTACCGGTAATCCATCGCAATGGTGTTTTAATCCACCTTTTAAAGGAGATATGGGCCATTTGCCTCAATCTGGAGAACACCATCATATTCAATGTCAGATAGTCATTAATATTTGCTTCTTTTGAGTACTCAGCAGCAATGACCCCCAAAATATCAACCGGTACTGACAACCGTTTCAGATTTTTCATTCCCTTTCTAAACGAATAATCCGTAAACGACATCCGGTTGTTGTCAATAAGAGAGAAGTCGTATTGATCATCAGTAAATGAATAGAGTACATTGTAAATAGTATAATCGTTGTGAAATACACCACTTCTATGAAGTTTAAATGTGAAACGGGCGAATGCCTTTAATACCTCTTCAGTTTCGGAAATGGGGAGGGCAACCAGGTCCTTAAGTTGCTTGTAATCTGTATATAAACTCACGTAATAAGCTTTATACAACATTCCATATTTGTAGCAATTAACATATGCAACATTTTCAGGCGAAGTTATTCCCTTTTCAAGAAGTAAACCTGTGTGCTCATAAGCTCTTCGAGCTTTCGATTTTCTGAACGTAGCATAAATATACCTATTGGCAAGTGTTAATCGTTTAAAATACTTCACCGCAAGGATAAGTCCGTTAATATTTATAACTCGAACTTCATTTCTTCCAATATATATTATTTCTCCAGAATTAGAGAAACGGTCGGGCAATCGCCTGATAAAATCTTCCAGGTAAGCGAATTTATCATTAATTAATGTTTCTGTTTTCACGGCTAATCTGTTTATAAACCCAAATAATCGTAATGTTTATTATATGCTTCTGCTAAACGCATCAAATGAGTTAAACATTTGATCAGTCTATATTTTTTTTATCTGAATAGCTTTAATGATTAAATCAGCCACCTCCGTCTTGCGATCTTCAATCAAAAGATCAATAAGAGCAGTATCACAATTAATTGCCCCGCAAACCATGGGCTTAACAATTGCTGGGAACACGCATAATGAAATAATATTTAAAAGTAACGATAAAGCCGAAATATGCTGAATTGTACCTTTTTCATATTCCTTTTCCAATTGATCTGAAAACGTTCTGAAGACATTCAGAAAACTCATATTCTTTAGCATTTGTTTTCCTATTCGCTCAGGATTCCGGATTACTTCACCCATCAAAAATTGGGGTAGATAAGGTTTTTCGGTGAAAAAGGTGATATATTCCCTTACAATTGCCCGGATTTTTTCAAATATATCCAACTCATCATTTGTGAGAATTGTAATAATCTTCTCTACGAGCAAACTAAATGCCTCATTCAAAACCAGAAAGAAAAGATTTTCTTTCGAGCGGAAATAATAGTGTACCATAGCCATATTAATATTAGCTTCCGCTGCTATATCGCGCATAGTGGTTTCTTTAAAGCCCTTCTCCTGAAAAATCTTACGTGCCGCTTCAATTATGGCTTGCTCCGTATTTCTGTCTTGTCTCATGTTAAACGAATGATTTAATCAATTGATTAATTAAACAAATGTAATACTATTTTGCGGATGAATGCAGAATATGGTTCTAGTTAGCCACCCTTTTTTTGCTTGCTAATAGTTGTTTCAAATAGTGTTGCCCAGCTAGACAATCTATATTATTTCACCAAAGAGAAAATCGAACTTCGCATTTTGCTTGAATTGCTTCAGGCAAATTATCAGGTTCCTGATGAATTTGCTTCAAAGGCTTCTTATTACATCAAAGCTTTCAACCATGATTTTGGTACTTACCATGAAGTTGTTGCCATTTTTGATAATCTTTATCTTTCCACGCTGGAGGAATCCGAGTTGGAATCAGACAATGAGTTATTTGATAAGTTCTGGAAGTAGTTCAACTCAGTAGAATCCGTTGATTTGGAATCTGAAAACCTGACTGGGCAAATACACCAGGCTTACCAGAAGACTCTGAACATTAAAAGAGGTGATCACTTGAAAGTTATCTCCGTTGCCTGAATCTTAAAAAAGGGTGAAACCCTCATAGCCGTCAACCTAAGAAAACCGGATTTGTCGAATTGTAATTCGACAAATCCGGTTTTAAGTTTTTTTTACTAAATATAAAAGGGGGAGTTTAAATGCAGCTCTTCAGAAATCATAAGCTCTTAAGAAGAGCTGTTAGGTTCAAAAGATTTGATGGATGCAGCAATGAAAGTGGGATATAAGAAATGTAAATCCATGTTAACCCCGTTTGTGTCTTTTGATTTAACTGTATGACTCCAGTTTTTCAGAGTTAAAAGTCTCAATCAACTTGCTGTTGAAGCCCAGTCTTCAGACTAAACTGAAAGAAGCTGGTAAATTCGGCAGAACTCACACTTGTTATTTCCAGACCAAGGTTTACACTGAAAATCCAGTTCAGGACGAACCAGTGAAACAAAAGAAGGCTGACAAAAAGGGTTCGAAAAATCAGGCTCAACCGGCTGAAGATGACCTTCCCTATTAGGTGAAACCAAAAGAAAGCCGAAAAGGCTTTTTTTTGTGTCACAAATTGAAAGAGCCATCATTTCAAGGTGAAATCTACCCTAAAAAAAGGCAACTGTCTGATTAATAATTTTATATTTGCTCACCAATTATTCCAGAAATATAAATTATTGATAATTAAAAATTTTAAGCAATGACAAAAGCAGATATCGTAAAGGAAATAACCCAGAACACTGGTATTGAAAAGGTGACCGTAGAAAAAGCTGTTGAAGCTTTTATGGAAACTGTGAAAGATTCTTTAACCGGCGGGAATAACGTATATCTTCGAGGTTTCGGAAGTTTTATCGTAAAAAATAGAGCAGCGAAAACTGCAAGGAATATTTCAAAAAATACGACTATGATTGTTCCTGCTCATAACATTCCTGCTTTTAAACCGGCCAATGAATTTGTTGCTCAGGTTAAAGAAAAAGTAAAATAACGAATAGTACAATCAGAACAAAGTCAAAACGATTGCAGAACGTCCGACTCACTCATTTCAAACGCACATACGTTCCCGCGATCCTGATAAAGGATAGCTGCACTCTATGCTAATTCATTCGTTCATCAAACAATCTTCATCGTCCCATGCGTAAGTTCTGGATTAACTCACTGAATCAGTTAATCCAGAACACACGCTAATCCATAGTTAAGTACTTATATGAATAATTTACCCGAGACCTTCGAAGTTTCGGGTTTTCTTTTTAATAAAAACGTGTTCACAATATAGATAGGTACTACTCTCACTCAATTTCTATCGCAAATTTATTTACACATCCCGGAAAAGTCAAGGGTTTCATGCACGGACTTCGTTATTTATTTGGGAGGCTGAGCTTGTCGAAGCCGCCCTTGACAAGAATCCGGTCTGCTCAATGCGCAGGTTGGCTCAAAATTAATTGGCGAGCCAGATGCCTTAAAAAATCCGCCGGGCAGCGGTGACTTAAAATGCAAACAAATTTATTTACTCCACGAGAACTGTTTAATTCAACATTGTGTGAAATCGAAATCAGTTACAAACCAAAGTACAAAGCATCGGAACTGCCCAAGGTAGTCACTTCCGGAGATGCTTACGCCTGTTTAAAGGATGTTTTCCCCAGCCTTGATTACCGCGAATATTTCTATATCCTTTGTCTGAACCGGAATAACAAAGTATTGGGCTACTGCCAGATTTCGGCAGGGGGTTTATGCGGCACAATTGCCGATGTACGAATGATTATGCAAACAGCGCTGAAGGCTTCTGCGACATCAATTATTTTATGTCACAATCACCCGTCAGGGAACCTGGCATCTAGTGAAGCAGACAAAGATCTGACCAAGAAGATCCGCGAAGCTGGCAAAGTTCTCGACATCTCAGTATTGGACCACTTGATCATTACTTCAGAATTTTACTTCTCATTTGCCGACGAAGGATTGATGTAAGAAAATGGCTTCGGCCATTTTTTTTTGTTCCTTAAATAGATTTGACTCCCATTTTTTCTTCTTTTTATTCAGGTTTGACCGACTACAGAGAGAGTCTTTCTTCTATCAATTAGATCCCAAAGGTATTTGCGCATTCCGGAAAAGTCAAGGGAGCTTTTCTCCTTCCGGAAGGGAAATGAAAAGCTTGCTCCGCACTCGGTCACTTTCTCGCTTCACTTCAAAACTGACATTCGCCCATTGACAAGAATCCGGACTGCTCAATCTGGTAGGGGTTCAAATTAACAGGCGAGCCAGAAGCCAAAATAAACCCAAAGGGCATTGGTGAAACAAATGACTGATTTTTCAGATTGGGAAGTTATCGACACTTACAGCACCAAACAGGCTGTTGAAGATGGATTTTTAGTTCTTGTCGACCAAAAGATTTCAAAAGAAGCCGGGATTAAGTATCCGGTTTATCTGACCCGCGCAGTTTGGGATAAATACGTGGAATTGCCGGAGGGTTTTGAAAATGTGCAGGATCTTGACGGACGGCTTTGGGACGTGTTGTATATGTTCATGTTTGCCGCCAGATCGTGTGATTCGTCAACGCTGATGTATAAACTGAATGTGGTCCTTGCTGACAAAGACGATTGGGAACCAAACGAAAAGTTGGATCCTGACCTGGATGGTGACCGCAATATGAGACTGGTTACACTCAAATCGGTTATTCAGCCACAAGATTTTGACGATCCGTCACCTGCCATTTTTATCATGAAACCATCGGAGGATTAATCATGACGCGGATCATCAAACTTCAGCCGAATTACAGGCAAGGAAAATACGCAAGTATGCCGAAAGTAGTTCCCAAACTTACATTGACTGGAAAGTGGCTTCAGGAAGCTGGATTCCATCCTTCCAAACTCATACATGTTGCTGTTTCTAACGGCAAACTGGTAATCACATCAGTAGAATAAACAAATAAAGGGTGTGCTTGGTACCCTAAATAAGACTGGAAGGCACCAGCAATTTACCTATGCTTGAATTAGATATACAAACAACAGACCGGTTATTAAACGGAATGCTATGGACACTAGGTCCTTACCTGGATGAAAAAGGAGCAATACTGGAGCGTCCGTGGTTGTTCGAACTGGCTGAAAGCTACAACGAGATTGTGAGTATGCTTCCCGCTCATTGGAAATTGGAACATCATCAATTTTTACATTACGATTAACCAACTTAAATCAAACGATCATGGATATTACTTTAAACGAAAGCTGGATCAGTGGAAAATATAGCTGTGGAGTCATTGATACTTCACTTGGTACTGTTGAAATATTTGATGATGAAGAAGGATTTTTTGCACAGGACGAACATGCCTGGGAAATTATCTCTGACATCCATCAGATATGGGTCAGCGGAGATTTGACTACAGAACCGGCTTTTCAACAATGGATTTCAGCAAACTTTTAATCATTTTTAAATCGGG